>NZ_CBCOON010000001.1:0-408269 GCF_965111625.1 Streptococcus sp. Marseille-Q6504 | reverse complement strand
GTAGGCAAGTACATCTACTCTTTCCTTAGGCATTGATTCTCAAACTTTCTACTATTTTTACAATTGGTTCTTTATCAAAGTCAACTAATTGGCTAATCACGTCTAACTTTTCATTAGCCTGATCCAAAGTTCGGTTACAAAAAACTTTTGCCTCATCCAATCCTAACAAAGCAGGATAGGTTGATTTCTCAGCTTGCAAATCTTTTTGTGGTGTTTTACCAATTTCCTCAAAACTAGCAGTAACATCTAGGATATCATCTCTCACTTGAAAAGCAAGCCCAATCAGCTCTCCAACTGTTTTCAACTGTTTTTGAAGATTTTCATCCAATCCTGCAATAACTCCTGCCGCTTGAAAAGGGAAGGCTAAGAGTTTACCCGTTTTATTAGCATGGATGGTCTGAAGTTCTTCTAGGTTTAAATGTTTACCTTCACCTTCCATATCCAAAACTTGGCCAGCGACCATCCCCATACTTCCAGAAGAAAGAGACAAAGAAGCTATTAAATCTACCTTAATTTCGTTTGGCAAGTCTGCTTGCGCTATCAAAGCATAAGGATCTAAAAAGAGGGCATCTCCTGCTAAAATTGCTAGTGCTTCACCAAACTTCTTATGGTTGGTTAAACGACCACGACGAAAATCATCATCATCCATAGCAGGAAGATCATCATGAATTAAGCTTCCTGTGTGAATCATTTCAAGCGCTGCTGCAACCTGGGCATGAGCTGTAGTGATTGGCACCTGCAAAGACTCCAACACTTCTAAAAGTAGGTAAGGACGAATTCGTTTCCCACCTGCATGGATAGAATAGAGAACAGCTTCTCTGAGATTAGCAGCTAATTGCTGGTCTCCATAAAACTCCTCAAGAGCTGACTCAACCAAAGCTAATTTTTCTTGCTTGTTCATAGAAGTTCGCTTTCTGTTCCATCTTCTTGCATGACTTTAACCAAGGTCTTTTCTGCTTTATCAAGTGTTGCTTGCAATTCTTTTGAAAGAACCATTCCTTTTTGAAATGCAGTAATAGCATCTTCTAAAGCAATTTCACCATTTTCTAAACTCTGAACAATAGTTTCAAGCTCTGCTAAATTATCTTCAAATTTCTTCTGTTTTGACATCTTTAACCTCTAATTCTACATGACCATCTCTCATCATCAACATCACCTGGTCATTTTCTTTCAAATCATTTGCTGAAGATACCACGGTATCCTCTTTTTTAACAATCGCATATCCCCTTGCTACAATACGACTCGTATCTAACATGAGTAAAGCTTCTGACAAGCGTTTTACTTCAGCAACCTTAGCATCATAGATCACAGCCATCTGGCTACGCATTAATTTTTGTAACTGTTGAATACGATCTTGGTAGCGCTGAATCTTGACATTTGGCGATAATTGCTCCAAACGGTGAATTTGAGCTTGAACCTTCTGTTGATTTCTAACTAACTCACCATTCAATCCCTGCTTCAGTCGAAGTACTAACTGATCCAAGCGTTGCAGATATCCATCATATAAACGCTCTGGTTGCCTGAAGATGACTGATTGACTAAGCCCTCTCAAGGCTTCTTTTTTCTTTGATAAAGTATTTTGTACAGCAGTAGCCATTCGTTTCTCTTGATTTTTAAGGTAGGTCAGTAGATCTAACTTAGTCACAGGTGTAGCTAACTCTGCTGCAGCAGTTGGTGTTGCTGCTCTCTTGTCGGCAACAAAATCAGCCAAGGTTACATCCGTTTCGTGACCAACACTTGAAATAATCGGTAAACGAGATTCAAAGATAGAACGCACTACAATTTCTTCGTTAAAAGCCCAAAGATCCTCAATTGATCCACCACCACGACCAATGATAAGAACATCCAAGTCTTCTCGTTCATTAGCTCTAGCAATGTTACGGGCAATCTCCTCTGCTGCCCCTTCGCCTTGAACCTTGGTAGGATATAAAACAATCTCAACCCCTGGGAAACGTCTGCTAACGGTAGTAATAATATCCTGTATAACAGCACCACTACGACTAGTCACAACCCCGATACGTTTTGCAAACTGAGGGATTGCTTGTTTAAAGCGTTCTTGAAAAAGGCCTTCTTCTGATAATTTCTTTTTTAATTGTTCGAACTGAATTGCAAGAGCCCCTAAACCATCAGGCTCTGCCTTTTCAATGATGATAGAGTAGCTCCCACTTGGTTCATAGACTTGGACACGACCGATAACATTGATCTTCATCCCTTCTTCCAAATCAAAACCTAGTTTCTGATAAATACCTGACCAAATAGTCGCTTGGATTACAGCTCGATCATCTTTTAGAGAAAAATATTGATGAGTTGGACGCTTCCGGAAGTTAGAAACCTGACCAGTTAAATAGACCCTCTCCAAGTATGGGTCTTTATCGAATTTCATTTTCAGATACTTAGTCAAAGTTGTTACCGACAAATACTTTTCCATCTCAACCTCCTTCTTTCTCTAGTTTTTCCTGGGTATTATTATACCAAAAAAACGTTTAAAAATCTCTCTTTTCACCTCTAGAATACGAAAACAAGACTGGATTTCTTTGAGCTTGTCTAATAATATACAAAAGCCCTCGGAAAAATCCAAGGGCTTTCATTAGTTCACTGAACTAGATTATTTTTTAAGGTTGTAGAATGATTTCAATCCACGGTATTCAGCTACTTCACCAAGTTGATCTTCGATACGAAGCAATTGGTTGTATTTAGCGATACGGTCAGTACGTGAAAGTGAACCAGTCTTGATTTGTCCTGCGTTTGTTGCAACTGCGATGTCAGCGATTGTTGAATCTTCAGTTTCACCTGAACGGTGTGATACAACGGCAGTGTAACCAGCTTCTTTCGCCATTTCGATAGCGTCGAATGTTTCAGTAAGAGTACCGATTTGGTTAACTTTGATAAGGATTGAGTTAGCAGCACCTTCTTCGATACCACGTGAAAGGTAGTCAGTGTTTGTTACGAAGAAGTCGTCACCAACCAATTGAACTTTACTACCAAGACGTTCAGTAAGAGCTTTCCAACCGTCCCAGTCGTTTTCGTCCATACCATCTTCGATAGTGATGATTGGGTATTTGTTTACCAATTCTTCAAGGTAGTCGATTTGTTCAGCAGCAGTGCGAACAGCAGCTCCTTCACCTTCGAATTTAGTGTAATCGTAAACTTTGCGTTCTTTATCGTAGAATTCTGATGATGCACAGTCAAATCCGATAAATACATCTTTACCTGGAACATAACCAGCAGCTTCGATAGCAGCAAGGATTGTTTCTACACCATCTTCAGTTCCGTCGAAACGAGGAGCGAATCCACCTTCGTCACCTACGGCAGTTTCCAAACCACGTGATTTAAGGATTTTCTTAAGTGCGTGGAAGATTTCAGCACCCCAACGAAGAGCTTCTTTGAATGTAGGTGCACCAGCAGGTACGATCATGAATTCTTGGAAAGCGATTGGAGCATCTGAGTGAGATCCACCATTGATGATGTTCATCATTGGAGTTGGAAGAACTTTAGTGTTGAATCCACCAAGGTAGCTGTAAAGTGGGATTTCAAGGTAGTCAGCAGCAGCACGAGCCACAGCGATAGACACACCAAGGATTGCGTTTGCACCCAATTTACCTTTGTTAGGAGTACCGTCAAGAGCGATCATAGCACGGTCGATAGCTTGTTGGTCACGTACATCGTAGCCGATAATAGCTTCAGCAATGATGTTATTTACGTTGTCAACAGCTTTTTGTGTACCAAGACCACCGTAACGAGATTTGTCACCGTCGCGAAGTTCAACTGCTTCGTGTTCACCAGTAGAAGCTCCTGATGGAACCATACCACGTCCGAAAGCACCTGATTCAGTATAAACTTCTACTTCAAGTGTTGGGTTACCGCGTGAGTCTAGGACTTCGCGAGCGTAAACATCAGTAATAATTGACATTTTTTACTCTCCTTTGAGTTAAATTATTTTACACCTCTATGATACATCAAAAAGATACCTTTTTCAAGAAAAAACGTTATCTTTGTGCAAATTTTCCTTAAGTTTCTTAAGTAATCGCTTTCTTTTCCGCCTTATCTATAGACTTTTATGATATAATATATTTATGACTGATGTATCAAAACAAATATTAGAAAAAGCTCATGGCGGGCTTAAATTAAATCCCGACGAACAAAGACGTTTTCTTGGTACCTTTGAAGAACGTGTTCTTGGCTACGCTGTACTCGCTACTGCGAATGATGACAAATTTCAAAAAGGTTTTTTGACTATTTTAGAGTGTTTAAAAAAAGAAACTGAACCTCTATTTGTCAAAATCTCTCCTCAAGTTGAGTTTGAAAAACAAGTTTATTATTTAAAAAATGCTAAAGATTCTGATTGCCAAGCAACTATCGTTTCTGAAGATCATAACTCTTCTCCTTTCGGACTGGTTATTCATAGCGATGTTCCGGTTCAAACAAGTGAAAAAGACCTCAGAAAGGCCTTTTCAGACTTGTGGCAAGAGAAAGAGACGAAAGCTCCTACTTCTCTCTGGAAAAAATGGTTTGGTTAACTCTATCTCAAAGACATTATTCGTGCGATACTTGCAGCTGTATTTTCTAGATAAACAGCTGCTTTTTTTAGACTGTCTGCTAACGGTTCGCTTTTTTCAAGTATGGAAAAAGCTGCGACTATATTCTCAAATGGTAAGGGTGGTAAATCCTCTGATAAACTACCACAAATAGCAAGAACTGGAACATCTCTAGGTGTTCTTTTTGCTACACCGATTGGCGCCTTTCCAGCTAGACTTTGCGAGTCCAGTCTACCTTCGCCAACGATAACTAGGTCTGCATCAGTAACTTTTTGATCGAAGTTTATCAAATCCAAACAAGTTTGGATACCAGATACAATCTCTGCTCCAGCGAAGGCACACAAGCCAGCTGCAATACCACCACCTGCTCCTGCACCATCTAATTTTAATATTTCGGGCCCAACTTTACTATAGAAATCTTTAATAGCAGCATCAACTTCTTGAAATTTAGATGGATCCAATCCCTTTTGTTTCCCAAATGTAAAGGTAGCACCATAAGGTCCACAAAGCGGATTGGTAACATCTGCAAGTATTTTTATATGTACATCAGAAGGAATTTGAATTACTCCTTCCTTCAAAATTTTCCTGATATCAAATAGTGATTGACCATTTGCTTGAAGTACAATTCCGTTTTTGTCATAAAACTGGTAACCAAGTCCTGAAGCAATGCCAATTCCACCATCGTTACTAGCCGTACCACCGACACCAACGTAGATATCTTTGATTCCTTGTTCTATCAAATGGAGAATAAGTTGACCAATTCCCTTTGTTTGAATCTCTAGAGGATTACGTTTATCAAAAGGGATTTTAGCAAGACCTACTAAATTTGCAACTTCAAATAGAGCTAATTCTCTTTTTTGAAAGTAAGACATCAAAACCTCATCACCAAAAGGTCCAGTTACCTGGACTGTTTTTTCTTCCAAACCTAGAGAACTTTTAATGGCGTCTACTGTCCCTTCACCTCCATCACCAACAGGTAAAAGTAAACACTCCACGTTAGGTATGGCCCTTTCGAATCCTCTTTTTATAGCTTCTGCTACTTCGTTTGCAGGAAGACTCTCTTTGAAAGAGTCCGGCGCGATAACAATTTTCATTTTGATTCCTCTTTCTATCTAAAGGAAGTCTATCATTTCCAAAACTTTCCCAAAATCTCTCTCATCTACCTGAAGATTTATTTCCTTTTTCACAATATCCTTGGCACAAAAGGCTATTCCAAGTCCTGCACTTTTAAGCATTTTTAAGTCATTAGCTCCATCACCGATTGCAATCGTTCTATCAAATGGCACTTCTAATTCTTCAGCCCATCTCACGAGGGCTGCTTCTTTTACTTCTCTGCTTATAATAGGGCCAATTAGATTTCCAGTTAAATGATCATCTCTGATTTCCAGTTGATTAGCAGTATATAATGAAATTCCCAAATCTTTTGCTAATCTTTCTACAACAGTGGTAAATCCGCCTGATACTAAACCGACTTCTATCTGATTTTCTTGAAGAACTTTAATAAACTTGACAGCATTTTTACTAAGGTGAAGTTCATGATAAATCCTATCAAAAACATTGATAGAGAGACCTTTAAGAAGAGAAACACGTCTTTTTAAACTTGCTTCAAAGTCTAATTCTCCTCTCATAGCTTGAGCTGTTAGCAGGGCTACTTCTTCTTCGCATTCTGCCTCTTTCCCTAATAAATCAATAACCTCTTCTTCTATCAGAGTTCCATCAACATCTAGGACACAGAGTCCTCTAGCTTTATTCATGTATTCCCCATACTTTCATCATCTCAAAAAATCGTATGAAACCATCATACGATTTTATTTATTTAATTTGCTAAGCTGTGATACAAATCAAGGTAAGACTGACAAGCTGTATCCCAAGAGAAGTCACATTCCATAGCTTGTACTTGAAGTTTCTTCCAAACGTCAGGATGATTATAGTAAACATCCAAAGCAGTTTGAAGAGCCCAGTTAAGCCAGTAAGCGGTTAAGTTATTAAAACTAAATCCTGTACCCGTTCCTTCAATTGGATTGAATGGTTGAACAGTATCTCTCAACCCTCCTACCTCATGAACAAGTGGTAATGTTCCATAACGCATAGCCATCATTTGAGAAAGTCCACAAGGTTCAAAGCGACTTGGCATGAGGAAGATATCACAGGCTGCATAAATTTCTTGTGCTAGCTTGACATCAAAGGTAATATTGGCAGAAAGTTTATCTGGGAATACTTGACCAAACCATGAGAAGGCTTGTTCAAAACCAGGATCACCTGTACCCAAGAGAACGATTTGAACATCTTCTTGAAGCATGCGATGCAAACCTTCAACGACGACATCAAAACCTTTCTGTCTTGTCAAACGCGACACAATACCAATCATTGGAACATCAGGACGAACTGGAAGACCAACTTTCTCCTGAAGTTTAGCTTTATTCTGAACTTTTCCTGATAGGTCTGATTTATTAAAATGATAATCCAACAAAGGATCCGTTTCTGGATTATAAAGATCCGTATCGATTCCGTTTACAATACCAGAAACCTTACCAGACTCCATTCGTAAAATCTGATCCAAGCCACAACCAAACTCTGTTGTCATGATTTCATAAGCATAGCTTGGCGATACAGTAGATACACGATCTGCATAGAGGATACCAGCCTTCATCCAGTTCAGGCAGTCATTCCAGCGAACTGTACCATCAGCATATCGTTCAAATCCAACTCGGAACAAATCCCAAAGCATACCTTCAGAGAATTGGCCTTGGAATTCCAAATTATGGATCGTTAAAACAGTCTTAATGTTTTGGTAGGCCTGGATCCATCTGTATTTTTCCTTCAACAAGAAAGGAATCATAGCTGTATGATAATCATGAGCATGAAGAACATCTGGTATAAATCCAATACGCTCCAGAGCCTCCAGAGCCGCAAGTTGGAAGAAGGCAAAACGTTCACCATCATCGAAATCACCATACACATGACCACGGAAGAAATAATACTGGTTGTCAATAAAGTAGAAAGTAACACCATTTAAAACAGTCTTCTTAATGCCACAAAATTGTCTACGCCAACCAACATATACTTCAAATTGAAGAACATCTTCAATTTGATCACCAAACTTGGCTTCCACCATGTCATAGTATGGCAGGATAACAGCAACTTCATGACCAGCTTTAACTAATGATTTTGGAAGAGCCCCGATAACATCTCCCAAGCCACCTGTTTTAGAAAAAGGGGCTCCTTCGGCTGCTACAAATAAAATTTTCATGAAAGAATGTCCTCTGTTACTTTTTCACCTTTTTTGATGACAACAGGATTTTCTGCTGTACCACGAATAACAACTCCATCAGCTACTTCAGCACCCTTATCAATAATTGCATTCTCAACTTGAGCACCTTCACCAATGACAACACGAGGGAAAACAATAGATTCTTTAACTAAGCTATCTTTATGAATTTGAACATTACGCGAAACAACTGAACGAACAACCTTACCTTCGACAATACTACCAGAAGCAAACTGCGAAGTATTTACTTCACAACCAGGTGCATAATAAGTTGGTTCTTCGTTTTTCACCTTTGTGTGAATCTTTTGATTTGGAGAGAACAAAGAGTAGAATTTATGCTGATCAAGCATATCAATATTGGCTTGGTAGTAGGTTTCTACAGAATGAATATTTGCCAAATAGCCAGTATACTCGTAGGCAAAAGCACCTTCTTTAGCTGCCAAATCACGAAGAACATAGCGAAGTTTTTCTGGATGTTCTTTCTGAGCTTCTTCTTCAAGACGTTCAATCAACCATGGGGTATCAACGACAAAGATATCGGTAGACATGTTGTAAAGATTTTGGTCTAATTTTTTATCAAAGAGCTTGTGAGAAAGCACATGGTCAGTTTCATCGATATCAAGGATTGCATTTACTTCTGAAATATCCTTCTTAGGTAGTTTCTTGTAAACAACTGTGATAGGAGATTTTGTAGTATTATGCAAATGGAAAACCTGAGCAAGATCAATATTTACCAAAACGTCACAGTTCAAGGAAACCGTTTGGTTAGATCCAGAACGTTTTAAATAAGTCAAGAGTTGTTGATAATACTCTTTACCTACAGTACTACTTTCCACACGAGTATTGTAGATTCCAAGATAGTAGTGGCTAAGAAGGGTATTCAAGCCCCATTCACGTCCTGAACGAATGTGGTCAAATACAGAGCTGATGTTATCTTGTTGGAAGATTCCAAAGACACTTCGAACACCAGCATTTGCTAAACTTGAGAGTGGGAAGTCAATCAAACGATACTTTCCTCCAAATGGCAAACTTGCCACTGGACGGTTACTTGTCAAGGTTGACATATCATGGAAACCAACGGTATTTCCTAAAATCGCTGAATATTTATCAATCTTCATCTGTTGCTACCCCCACTACTTCGTTATATCCGACTACTTGTACTTCTTCTGTACCATCAATTTCAACACCATCGGCAATAATTGCACCTTCACCGATGATTGCACGTGTAATTTTAGCACCTCTACCGATAACTGCTCCACTCATGATGACAGAATCAACAACTTCTGCTCCCTTACGAACTTGAGCAGCTGTAGAAAGAATGGAATGTTTTACAGTACCATTCACGTAACATCCATCTACTACTAGAGAGTCTTCTACTTGAGCAAATTCTCCAAGGTAGTTTGGTGGAGCGATAAGGTTACGAGAATAAATTTTCCATTGACGATTTCGGCTATCTAGAGCATTTTCTGGAGAGATGTATTCCATATTTGCTTCCCAAAGAGATTCGATTGTACCAACATCCTTCCAGTATCCATTGAATTCATAAGCATAGACACTTTCACCTGTCTCAAGATAATTTGGAATAACATTCTTTCCGAAATCAGACATATCTAGGTTAGCCTTTTCAGCAGCAACTAGCATGTTGCGAAGTCGTTTCCAGTCAAAGATATAAATCCCCATTGATGCCTTGGTTGATTTTGGTTGGGCAGGTTTTTCTTCGAATTCAACAATGCGATTATTAGCATCTGTATTCATGATACCGAAACGACTAGCTTCTTTTAGTGGTACATCCAAGACAGCTACTGTCAAGCTGGCATTGTTATCCTTGTGTGATTGGAGCATATCATCATAGTCCATCTTGTAGATATGGTCTCCTGAAAGAATCAAAACATACTCAGGATTAATGCTATCGATATAGTCAATATTTTGGTAAATCGCATGACTTGTACCTTCAAACCAACGATTTCCTTCACTTGCAGAGTAAGGTTGAAGGATAGAAACACCTGAATCAATTACATCAAGACCCCAACTAGAACCATTACCAATGTGGCTGTTGAGAGCTAGTGGTTGATACTGTGTAATAACCCCAACATTATGGATGCCAGAGTTGGCACAGTTAGAAAGAGCAAAGTCAATGATACGATAGCGCCCACCAAATTGCACAGCAGGTTTTGCAATGCTTTGAGTGAGTTTACCGAGACGAGTTCCTTGCCCACCGGCAAGGATTAAAGCTAGCATTTCATTCTTCATTTTCTACTCCTTTTTGAGATTTATTTGATTCTTTTTTAGCGGGTTTCAAGCGACGTTTGATTTTCCAGATACTTGCCCCCATAGCTGGCAAAGTAAAGGTCAAAGTCTGCTCATAATCCTTCCATAACCCTTCTTGAGTTTGAACAGTTTGGTTGTGTTCTTTCCACACACCACCCCATTGTTCTAGCTCTGTATTCCAAATTTCTTCATACACACCTGCAGCTGGCAGTCCAATTGTGAAATCAGGGCGCTCAACCGGTGCCATATTAAAGACACAGACTAGCATCTCGCCTTTCTTTCCTTTACGAATAAAGGAAAGAACACTCTGATCTCTATTATCTGCATCGATAATTTCAATTCCATCATAGCTTGTATCAATTTCCCAAAGACAACGGTGGTCCTTATAAAGTTGATTCAACTGAGATGTGAAGTATTTCATCTTGGCATTCATTGGATCTTCAAGGTTTGACCATTCTAATTGCTCTTCTGATTTCCACTCTAAAAACTGCCCGAATTCGCTACCCATAAAGAGCAATTTCTTACCGGGGTGACAAATTTGATAAGTATAAAGGTTTCTAAGGCCTGCAAATTGATTATAACGATCCCCCCACATCTTATGCATCATACTCTTCTTACCATGTACAACCTCATCATGTGAGAATGGTAGGAGATAATTTTCATTAAAGACATACATAAAACTGAAGGTTACAAGGTTAAAATCATACTTGCGGTAAATTGGATCTTCTTCGTAGAAACGTAAGATATCATTCATCCATCCCATGTTCCACTTGTAGTCAAATCCAAGACCACCCATCTCTTTCGGACCTGTTATTTTAGTTGCCGAAGAGCTTTCTTCTGCAATCATCATGACATCAGGGTGAGCTAGCTTAATAACAGTATTTAAACGCTGAAGGAAATAATAACCTTCGTAGTTAAGATTTCCACCGTCTTTATTTGGTGTCCAAGGTGCATTATCATAATCAAGATAAAGAATATTACTTACGGCATCTACACGGATACCATCTAAATGATAAAAATCAATCCAGAACTTAATGCTAGAAATTAGGAAAGATTGTACTTCGTTTTTCCCTAAGTCGAAGTTTAATGCCCCCCAACCATAGTTATGAGCTTTGTTATGGTCTTGATATTCAAAAGTCGGAGTTCCATCATAGTAGGCTAAGGCATCATCATTGATTGTAAAGTGACCTGGAACCCAGTCCACGATAACACCGATATTGTTTAAGTGACACTCCTCAACAAAGTCTTGAAACTCTTCTGGTCTTCCGTAAGAATGTTCTAAGCCGAAATATCCCATCAGTTGATAGCCCCAACTCAAACCTAGCGGATGAGCCATCAAAGGCATAAATTCAATATGAGTGTAGTTCATTTCAACTAAGTAAGGGATCAACTCTTCTTTTAATTGAGCAAAACTATATGGAGTTCCATCCGGATTTCGTTTCCAGGAACCAGCGTGTGCTTCGTAAATATTAACTGGTCTTTCGAAGAATCCCAAACGTTTTCTACGAGCTAACCAAAGTCCATCCTTCCATTTCTTTTCTGGAATTTCTGTTAACACAGCCCCTGTTCCTGGACGTGCTTCATACCGAACAGCTAAAGGATCAATCTTCATAAGCTGATGACCGTTAGCCCGTGTGATATGATATTTATAAATCTGACCTTCTTGGGCAAAAGTTGTAAAAACTTCCCAAACTCCAGATTCGTTTCGAACCATAGGGATTTGATTTTCAACCCAATTCGTGAAATCACCGACTAGATGAACAGCCTGCGCATTTGGAGCCCAAACACGGAATGTGTAACCCCATTCCCCGTCTTTCTCCTCACGATGTGCGCCCAAATAGTGCTGAAGATGGAAATTTTCGCCTGTTGTAAAAGTTCTTAAAGCTTCTAATGTATCCATAAATCCCCCTTTATATTGTAAGCGTTTTCTATATTTCTATTATACTATCTTTTAAGAAAACTTTCAACCAATTTCCGAATTATCATAAATATTTTTTAGAAAATCTTCAAGTAATTATCTTGACATTTCTTAAATTTTCAGTATTTATTGATATTCTACCTTGATATCAGTTTTTGTAGCATTAAATCACTTACAATATTTTTTTCAATGCTAATTTCGCAAAACAGATACTTTAAAAACTTAACGTTATTTTCATGAATCAAACTTTTTGTTCGGATAAAGTATCTTAAGTACAATTTTATCAAATTTTCTGAAATTTTCAACTATTTTTAGTAATATTCCCATATTTTTTATTAGGACAAATTTATATATAAAAAAACTCAAGATTAATCTTGAGTTTTATTTTTTTAAACTAAAACATTCATAACTGCAACGCTCACATTATCAAGAGTGTTTTCTTGGTTTGAACGACTATTTGTAACCAACATTTCTAGATTTCCAGCATTTTCATAATAGAAAGATGCACCTTTGGCATTAAATACAACCAAGAAATGTTCTTTAGTTCCCTGAATCTCATAGACAATCCAGCCACTATTTTCAATAGCTGTGTGAACAAAGACGTGACGGTATACTTCCTCGTATGTAGGATATGAAAAGGCACTAGTCTTTGTTTTAAGCTCTATAATCTGACGAATAAATTCTATGCTTTCTTGACGCTCATTAATTAAATCCCAGTCTACCTGGTTAACAGCGTCTGGAGCATTGTAACTGTTCATAGCACGTTCGCGATCATCATGAGTCAACTCACCGTTTTCACCTGTAGGAACCAGTTTGGTACGTCCAAACTCTTGACCAAGTTCCATAAAGGAGATGCCTTGCATGAGTAGATTCATTGCAGTTGCTGTTTCTACCTTTTTCATGATACTTCCTTGGTCTTCTGTTGGATGAAGTGTCGCTAATAAATCATGCAAGTTATAGTTATCATGGGCTTCTACATAGTTGACAACCTGGTTAGGGCTTAGATAAGAGCCTAGTTCACGACTACCAAGGATAGCTTTGGCAACAATTGGCTCAGTGGCAGCACCACTTACGAAGCCTGATTTGATATCACCATAAACTTCAGCACCTTTTACCGCATTACGTTGATCATCATTGAAAAATCCAATATTAGGTAATTGATAGGCATTGTCTTTCTTAGCCTTATCATAAGGAGCAAGACCAGTTCCCATATCCCAGCCTTCTCCATAAAGGATAATTTTAGGATCGACTTCATCCATTGCCCAACGAATCATCTGCATAGTTTTAACATCATGGATTCCCATCAAGTCAAAGCGGAAACCATCAATATTAAACTCATTCACCCAATAAAGAAGTGAATCAATCATGTACTTACGGAACATTTCGTGTTCACTAGCAGTCTCGTTTCCTACACCAGTACCATTTTGATAACTTCCATCGCGATTCATTCGGTAATAATAGTCTGGGACTGTTGTTTGGAATGGGGCATCAACAGTTGAAAACGTATGGTTGTATACAACGTCCATGATGACACCAATACCAGCATCATGATAAGCTTGAATCATCGTCTTCAAATCTCGGATAACTTGACCTGGATCATTTGGATTCGTAGACATGCTGGTTTCTGGTGCATTGTAGTTTTGTGGATCGTAACCCCAGTTGTAGGTCACATTTCCATCTGCATCATACTCTTTGTGACGATCAGCAATTGGTTGCAGTTGAACATAGTTCACACCAAGTTCCTTGATGTAGTCAAATGCAGTAGACTGACCGAAGTGATTGACTGTTCCAGTCTGGGCAGCACCCAAGAATGTTCCTCTTAATTCTGGAGCAACACCAGAAGTTTCAGACTTGGTCAAGTCACGAATATGCATTTCGTAAACAACAGCTTGACAAGAATTTTCCAATCGCCAAGTAGCTTCCGTTCCATTCTTAACTTCAAAACCTTCAACCTGACGTTCTTTTTCTGAAAGAATCGCTGAACGTTTGCCATCTGGACTTGTCGCAATGGTATATGGATCTCGTGTCAATGATTGATGATGTGGAAAATTAATCTGATATTGATAGGCACGACCAGCAAGACTTTCAGGAACTGTCAAATTCCAAACGCCAATTGTATTATCCTTGTGACTATATGAATAACTGTTACCACGTTGCATTTCATAAGTCTTTAGGATAGCCGCATCATTACTTGCTGATTCATAAACTACAACTTGTACAGTTGTTGCTGTTGGCGACCAAAGTTTAAAGCTTGTTTCTTCTTCGGAAACCTGGCATCCCAACTCTCCTTGGTAACCCCAGTGGTGATCAAAACTAGCACTGTTAATCGCTTTATCAAAAGCAAATGGATTTTGATCTTTATAGTGTGGACTTGCAATGGCTGGGTTTTCAGAATAATAAACGGTGGCATCTCCATCTAAAATCCAAACTTCTGTTAAGAGTGGATAATGATTGAATCGGATAGGATATTCTTTGCTTACTCCATCTTTATCAACTGTAAACACCATTTGTTCAAGAGGTGTTTCACTTGATTGGGTAAATGAAAATTTATCTCCAAAGTATTCTTGCTCTTTAACAAACTCTACTGAATCAGCTGGCCATTTACTAAAGTTGCAACTCTGATATGCTTCATCCTTACGATGATAATGAATAAGTACAGGATAATTGTACATGTTTTTCCCTAATTTCTAATTATTAATTTATATAGTAACATTTCTTGATTCACTTATTTGGATAGAAGCAAGAAATGATAGATGATTATTCTAGACTGTATATTCCTTACAAACTCTCAAGCCAAGCTTCATCTCGAATCTCAATTCCAAGTTCTTGTGCTTTTTGGAGTTTGCTTCCTGCATCTGCTCCTGCTACTACAAGGTCAGTCTTCTTCGATACGCTACCCGTTACCTTGGCACCAAGATTTTCGAGCTTACTTTTGGCTTCCGAGCGAGTAAGACGTTCAAGTTTCCCTGTCAATACGACAGTTAGACCTGATAAGGCAGCATCTGCTGCAATGACCTGTCCTTTATAGTCTAGATTAACACCTAATTCTTTCAATTCACTTAAAAGAATTTTTGCACCCTCAGTCTCAAAATAAGATTGGAGACTTTGAGCAATCACACTCCCTAGACTTTCTATGCTTGCTACTTCTTCAGGATTTGCTTGAGCAAGTGACTCTATTGAATGGAAATGTTGTAAGAGTAACTGACTTGCCTTGCTACCAACATGACGAATGCCTAAACCAAACAAAAGTTTTTCAGCAGAATTTTCTTTAGAAGTTTGAATAGCCTGGTAAAGTTTTTGAGCGGATTTCTCCTTGATGCCGTCTAACAAGAGAAAATCTTCAACTGTCAAACGATATATATCTGCAACATCTTTAACCAAATCGGTAGCAAAAAGTTTCTCGACGATAGATGGTCCAAGGCCAGAAATATTCATGGCATCACGGGATGCGAAATGAATTAGACCTTCCTTGATTTGAGCTGGACAACGTGGGTTTATACAACGAAGAGCCACCTCATCTTCAAAATGTAATAGCTTGCTTTCACAACTTGGACAGTTTGTTGGAATATCTAGTTTCTCCTCAGACACACGCTTGGACTCTACTACACGTAAAACAGCTGGAATGATATCCCCTGCCTTATAAACAATCACTGTATCATCCTTGCGGATATCCTTTTCAGCGATATAGTCTACATTATGCAGGGTTGCACGACTAACTGTTGTACCTGCCAATTGCACCGGAGTAAGATTAGCAGTCGGAGTTACGACACCAGTTCTTCCTACTGTCCAGTCAACAGAAAGTAATTTTGCTTCTTTTTCTTCTGCAGGGAACTTATAAGCGACTGCCCACTTAGGCGCTTTAACTGTAAAACCAAGTTGCTCTTGACCAGCTAGGTCGTTGACCTTAATAACAACACCATCAATATCATAAGGCAACTGATCTCTCTCTTGACCAATTTCTTGGATAAACTGCCAAACCTCATCCATACTGTGCGCTAATAGTCGTCTTGGATTGACAACAAAGCCCAACTGTTCCAGATGATTTAAAACCTTCTCTTGGCTGTCTCTAGTTGAAGGACTTGCTTCCTGATAGAGGAAAGTTGCAAGATTACGCTTAGCTACTACTGCTGTATCTAACTGGCGAAGGGTTCCTGCAGCTGCATTTCGTGGATTAGCAAACTCCGGCTCCCCGTTTTCTTGACGAGCAAGATTGACTTGATTGAAAGAAGCTCTTGGCATATAACATTCACCACGAACTGTTATATCTATTTTTTCAGATAATGATAAAGGAATGTCCTTGACACGTTTGAGATTTTCTGTGATATTCTCACCGACTGAACCATCACCACGAGTAGCTCCAGCAACAAAAATTCCTTGCTCATAAGTCAAGGAAATCGATAAACCATCAATTTTCAACTCACAGATATAAGTAACATCATCCAATTCTTTACGAACACGCGCATCAAAGGCATCGAGCTCTTCACGAGAAAAAGCATCCTGCAAACTATAGAGAGGATACTGATGGCTATATTTTTCAAATCCATCTAGAATCTTACCGCCAACACGGTGGGTTGGACTATCTGGCAAGACTTGCTCTGGATGAGCTTTTTCTAACTCTACCAGTTCACGATAGAGACGATCATACTCACTATCAGATACAGATGGGTTATCACTTGTATAATACTCTGTCGCATAGCGATTGAGCAACTCAACGAGCTCTTTCATTCTTTCATTCATAGAACCATTTTACCATAAAAAGGACTATAGAAACAATACAGAAGCTCTAAAAAACAAAATGAGAAGGATATTTCTATCCTTCTCACTTATTTTTATTTTTTACGATTCAAAATACCGTTCAAAATGATGGCCACTGTACTTGCAATGACGATACCATTTGAGAAGAACATTTGTAATTCAGTCGGTAAAGTATTGAAGAGGTTACTTCCGTTTAATCCTACCCCAGCCGAGATAGACACTGCTGCAATGAGGAAGTTGTGTTCATTGTGCTCAAAGTCCACACGAGACAAGATTTGCATTCCTTGTAGAGAAACAAAACCGAACATGACAAGCATGGCTCCACCTAGAACAGGGCTAGGGATAATCTGTGCCAAGGCACCGAACTTAGGCAAGAGACCAAGTAAGATAAGAAAACCTGCAGCATAGTAGATCGGCAAACGTGTACGAATACCTGAAAGTTTCACCAAACCAACGTTTTGAGAAAAACCTGTATAAGGGAAGGTATTGAAAAGTCCACCAAGTAAAACAGCAAGACCTTCAGCTCGATAACCATTACGGAGACGAGTGCTATCGATTGGATCTTTAGTAATATCAGAAAGGGCAAGATATACACCAGTTGATTCTACCATTGATACAGTAGCGATAATACACATCATTACAATAGAAGAAATCTCAAATTGTGGAGCACCAAAGTAGAATGGAGTTGGGATATGAACAAGTGGAGCTTCTGCTACTGGAGAGAAATCAACCAAGCCCATAGTCGCAGCGATGATAGTACCAGCAATCAAACCAATCAAAATAGAAATTGACTTAATAAATCCTTTTGTAAAAATATTGACCAAAAGAATGATGAGAATGGTGATTGTTGCTAATGCTAAACTTTGTCCCGTTGGTTTTTCGACGTTATTTCCCATATTTCCGATAGCTACAGGAATCAAAGTTAAACCGATTGTTGTAATGACAGAACCTGTTACGATTGAAGGAAACAGATTTGCAACCTTAGAAAATACGCCAGCT
Source organism: Streptococcus sp. Marseille-Q6504 (assembly GCF_965111625.1). Classification (NCBI taxonomy): domain Bacteria; kingdom Bacillati; phylum Bacillota; class Bacilli; order Lactobacillales; family Streptococcaceae; genus Streptococcus; species Streptococcus sp. Marseille-Q6504. The sequence continues at coordinate 390,526 of NZ_CBCOON010000001.1, read as the reverse complement.
ACAAGAACGACATAAATACCAGAAGCAATCAAGGCACCAAACATAGCACCACTACCGTGACTTTGTCCAATCATAATAAGTGGAGCAACAGACTGGAAGGCTACCCCAAGAACAATAGGTAAACCGACACCAAAATATTTATTAAGTTGCAATTGTAAGAGAGTTGCGACCCCACACATAAAGATATCTGTAGAGATAAGGTATGTCAGTTGTTGAGGTGAGTAACCTAGGGCACCTGCAATCATGATTGGTACCAGGATTGAACCTGAGTACATGGCAAGTAAGTGTTGCAAGCCCAATACGGCCGCTTTTGAGTGGTTTTCTTTTTGATTCATTAGATGTCTGCCTCCTTGAAGATAACTCTTCCATTTTCAAAACGCTCTAAACGAGCAAGTGATACTACCTGATGACCTGATTTTTCTAACAGTTCACGACCATCTTGGAAAGATTTTTCTATCACAATCCCGATGGCCTCGACTGTAGCACCAGCTTGTTCGATAATCTGAATCAAACCATTATCTGCTTGACCATTAGCCAAGAAATCATCAATAATTAATACTTTATCTCCAGGAGATAAGAACTTTCCTGCAATGGATACGGTACTAGTAACTTGTTTAGTAAAAGAATAAACCTCAGCAGTTAAAATTCCTTCATTCATGGTAATATTTTTTGCCTTCTTAGCAAAAATCATAGGTACATCTAATTGTTCTGCAACATATAGAGCTGGAGCAATTCCAGATGCTTCAATGGTTACGACTTTGGTAATACCTGCATTTTTAAAATATTCTGCAAAGGTGCGACCAATCTCGCGCATTAAGGAAAAATCCACTTGGTGAGTCAAGAATGAATCCACCTTAAGAATATTCTCACCTAGAATATTCCCATCTTTTAAAATACGTTCCTCTAGTAATTTCACGTTAACCTCCGAAATAAAAAGGGACTTACAAAGTAAGTCCCTCAGAAACATAGAAACAAATAGTACCGCTTCTTTAATCTCTCTTCGACCTACTTATTGTTAGGTATTTACGGTACCTTGTAGAAACGCCACGCCTATTCATGGCATAAATAAGTAATAAAATATTTAGTGAGCATCTCCATTCCAGATAGAGTTTTTCACAATGACATAATCCACATGTCTAAGATCAGCAACCTTGCGACCTCCAGCATAAGAAATCGAACTTTGCAGATCTTGTTCCATCTCAGTCAAGGTATCTTGCAAATGTCCTTTGGCAGGAAGAAGAATCTTCTTGCCTTCAACATTCTTGTAGGCACCTTTTTGGTATTCTGAAGCAGATCCATAGTATTCTTTAAATTGTTTACCATCGACTTCAACGGTTTTACCAGGGCTTTCGATATGACCTGCAAATAGTGAACCAATCATAACCATGCTTGCACCGAAGCGGATTGATTTAGCAATATCACCATGTGTACGAATCCCACCATCAGCAATGATCGGCTTACGAGCAGCTTTAGCACACCAGCGAAGAGCCGCCAACTGCCAACCACCAGTACCAAAGCCAGTTTTTACCTTAGTAATACATACTTTACCTGGACCGATTCCGACCTTAGTCGCATCCGCGCCAGCATTCTCCAATTCACGTACAGCTTCTGGTGTTCCAACGTTACCAGCGATGACAAAGGTATCTGGCAACTCTTTTTTGATGTGCTGAATCATTGAAATCACACTGTCAGCATGGCCATGAGCAATATCAATAGTGATGTACTCTGGAGCATCTTTCTTTAATTGACTAACAAAATCATATTCGTAATCTTTAACACCAACAGAGATAGAAGCAATCAACCCTTTTTCGTGCATGCGTTTCACAAAAGGAATGCGCCCAGCTTCATCGAAGCGATGCATGATATAGAAATAACCACCTTTTGCAAGTTGTTCTGCAACATCTTCATCCAAGATAGTTTGCATATTTGAAGGAACAACTGGTAATTTAAAGGTGTACTTCCCTAGTGTCACTTGTGTGTCAGCCTCTGCTCGACTTTGAAGAACACACTTATTAGGAATTAGCTGAATATCTTCATAGTCAAAAATCGGAAATTCGTTTAACATTTCGATGTCTCGTTTCTTTTATAATGACCTACCTATGCTTGCGCATCACTACGCCTTTTCCGACGTTTCCTTTAAAGATTATAAACTAAGGTAAAGTTTTTGTCAATTATTTTGAAACCTAAAATTTATAACGTTCGGATTTTACTCGTTATTTCATAAAAAATAGAGAGTTTATAGGCTCTCTATTTTTGATTTATATTAATAATACTCACCTTGACGGTAGTCCCATGAGTTAAAGGTGTCTGACAGGTGCATCATGATTTTATCGATGTCAAGTCCTTTACGGATCACAACTGGTGCTGGTGAGATTGAACGTTCTCCTCCTTGTTCTGGAATGAGCTTGCCGTCTTTATCAACCATAGACACCATCACACCTTGCTCGTAGCGAGTTTCAACTGTTTTGTCTGGCTGGATTGAAGCAACATAGTCGTCTGCTTCGATGACAAGATCCACTGCTCCTTCGATACGTTCTCCGATACCTTCCACCTTACCCCGGTTTCCTTTACCAGATGGGTTTGCAGATGAGGCATAAACCATTTTACCTTCTTCCCAAAGTTTGGCAGCTAATTGTTCTCCAGCTTTACCAAACTTGATGACAAAACAGCTCGTTCCACGAACGTCAGTCATGAGTTCTTCACGGCCATCACCATAAGCTTTGAGTTTTTCAAAGGCTTCTGGTTTCCAAGGAAGGATACAACCGAGGAGAATATCTTTGTCCCAATGTTTTTGATAGAAGGCTTCGATTTCAGGATTTAGCTGTGCTAAAGCGTGTAGCTCGTCCATGCTACCACAGAGGACAACACCTGGTTTGTTACGGTTACGTTCTTTGGCTTCAAACTTACGCTCAAGTCCAGCCTTGTCACTAGTCATGATGATGTAACCGACTTTAGTAGGACAAACGATACATCCGCCCTCACCTTTTAAAATGTCATAGCCTTCTTGTGAAAGTGTTCCGTCCCATTGAATGTGTTTTGTCATAGTTCTATTTCCTTTTCTATATTTATTCTAATCCTGCCAGTAGGCTGGACGTTGTTTTTCATAAGCAGCAATCAAATCTTCGTACTGCATGGTAATACCGATATCATCCAAACCATTTAAGAGCTTGTGTTTCCACTCGCTATCGATTTCGAAAGTGAATTCTCCAACTGGTGAGTTGATTTTTTGTTGCTCCAAGTCTACAGTTACTTGGTCGCTAGGTTTGAGTTGGGCGAGCTTTTCTCTAACTTCCCTTGGTTGAACAATTGGCAACATGCCATTATTGAGCTCATTATTGTAATGAATATCTCCAAAAGATCCTGCAATTACGACCTTAAAACCATAGTCTGCTAGCGCCCAAGCTGCGTGCTCCCTCGAAGAACCAGCTCCAAAGTTATCTCCCGTGATGAGGATAGTAGCTTTGCGATATTCAGGTCGGTTAAAGACAAAATCTGGATCCTCAGTATACTTATCATCCAAATAACGCCAAGCATACATGAGGTATTTGCCAAAACCTTTCTTGTCAATCAACTTCAGAAACTGTTTGGGAAGAATTTGGTCGGTATCGATATTGTCATTCATCAGAGGAACGGTTGTTCCTGTATAAACTGTAAATTTCTCCATATTCTCTCCTTACTGGGCTTCTGGCATTTGCCGTACATCTACGAAACGTCCTGCGATTGCTGCCGCAGCTGCCATGGCTGGACTACAGAGATGAGTCTTAGCGCCAAAGCCCTGCCGATCCTCAAAGTTACGGTTGCTGGTCGAGGCACAATGAACACCATCTGGTACCTTATCAGGATTCATCCCTAGACACATGGAGCATCCAGGGTCTCTCCATTCGAAGCCAGCATCTAGGAATACCTTGTCCAAACCTAACTTCTCAGCAGCTCGCTTGACTGGTCGAGAACCAGGTACCACGATAGCCGTCAAATTTGGTGCAATCTTCTTCCCTTCTACAAATCGAGCCGCCAGTTGCAAATCGCTAAGTCTAGCGTTGGTACAAGAACCAATAAAGACATAGCCTAGTTGGATATCTGCTGGTTTCTGACCTGGTTGTAAATCCATGTAATGATAGGCTCGTTCATCATTCATATCCGTAATTTCTGGGAAACTAGAATCAAAGTCAACACCCATAGCGGGATTAGTACCCCAAGTCACCATAGGAGCCAATTCTGAGACATCCAAACGAATAACCTTATCATAAACGGCATCTTCATCACTATCCAGTCTTTTCCAATCAGCTACTGCTGCATCAAAATCTTTAGGTACACACTCTCGTCCCTTTAAATAGTCAAATGTGGTCTGATCTGGATTCATGATTCCCATTTTGGAGCCAAACTCGATAGACATATTGCAGATGGTCATTCGCTCTTCCATGCTAAGTGCATCAATGGCCTGACCTCGATACTCCACCACGTAGCCAACACCACAAGCAACACCGTACTTGGCAATCAAGGCTAGAATGAAATCTTTGGCATAAACCCCTTTTTGAGGAACTCCTGTGAATTCCACCAACATTTTCTTGGGTTTAAGCTGCCAAATGGTTTGAGTAGCAAATACGTGCTCGACCTCACTGGTTCCAATCCCAAAGGCAATCGCTCCAAAAGCTCCATGGGTTGCTGTATGGCTATCACCACAGACGATGAATTTTCCTGGTTGGGTTCGTCCTGTTTCTGGACCAACCATATGAACGATACCTTGTTTTTCTGAACCGTGGGCAGCATGTTCAATTCCAAACTCTTCAACATTTTCAGCTAACTTATCAATCTGTGCTTTGGAGATTACATCTCGAATATCATATATATTGACCGTCGGGACATTGTGGTCAAAGGTACCAAATGTTAAATCTGGTCGTCTCAATCTACGTCCTGCATCTCGCAATCCTTGAAAAGCTTGAGGACTGGTCACCTCGTGAATATAGTGCTGATCTACATACATGAGTTGAGGCTGTCCTTCTTCTCCTGTAATCACATGGAGGTCCCATAATTTATCAAAAATCGATTTTCCTGCCATTCATTACCTCCATATCAAATACAAAGCTACTAGTGTAGTCACTATTCCTAGGAACCAAACCGTTTTAAAATACCATTTTCTAGTCTTGTGGTGAAAGGTAACACCTGCCAACCAAGCACCAAAACCACCACATAAGAATGCAAATGATAATAAATATTTTTCAGGGATGCGCCAAGCACCTCTCTTTGCCCTGGATTTGTCAATTCCATAGATCATAAAAGTCAAAAGATTCCAAATCAGTAGGACAAAAGTAATTCCTTCGTTTAGTTTCATAATCTTGCGATAATGGCTTCTGTCATTTCCTTGGTAGAAGCCTGTCCTCCTATATCTCTCGTTAAAATTCCTGCAGCTAAAGTTGCTTCAACAGCGCACTCAATACGGTCAGCATCCTCATATCGTCCAAAACTATCTCGCAACATCATAGCAATTGATAAAATCATCGAAATAGGATTGGCGATTCCTAGGCCTGCTATATCAGGCGCTGAACCATGAATGGGTTCATAGAGACTCGGTCCATTCTCAGAATGACTGGCTGATGGCATAACCCCAAGTGTACCAGATAAAACACTTGATTCGTCTGAGAGGATATCTCCGAAAAGATTCTCTGTCACGATAACATCAAACTTGGCTGGATTGGTAATCATGAGCATAGCAGCTGAGTCGACCAACTGGTGTTCCAGGATTACATCTGGAAAATCTTTTGCGACTTCCTCAGCCACTCTTCGCCAAAGTTTTGAGGTTGCCAAAACATTTTGCTTATCAATACTGGTAAGGATTTTTCTCCGACTCCTTGCGATTTCAAAAGCCTTACGAATAATCCGCTCCACTTCCTCATAGCTATAGTCATTGATATCACGCGCTTTGCGCTCGTCAAGGATATGTTCACCAAAGTAAATTCCACCTGTCAACTCACGTACTACAACAAAGTCAACACCAGTAATTCGTTCAGGTTTGAGAGGAGATAAATGCTTGAGACTCTCAAATATCTTTACCGGACGAATATTGGCATAGAGATTGAGTTCCTTACGAAGAGCAAGCAAACCTTGTTCAGGTCGAACTGCGGCATTATCATACTGGGGACTACCGATAGCTGCTAGGAGAATAGTGTCTGCTTGTCTAGCAGCCTTTAAAGTTTCATCTGGTAATGGATGTCCTGTAGCATCAATACCTGCACCTCCAAATGGTCGTCTATCTATCTCAAAGTCAAATCCTGTTTTTTCGGCTATCGATGCAAGAACTTCTAAACCAGCTTCCATAATTTCTGGTCCAATCCCATCACCTGCTAGGGCAACAATTTTCTTTGTCATGGTATTCTCCTTTAAAGACTAGGCATGTCGCGATAGGAAACATTTGGACCTATCTCTCCGGTATTCTCTTTTTGAACAAAAGTATTAGCATTGATGTAAGCAATAGCTGAGGCCTTCAACACATCGAAATCAATTCCGGCTGCGTTAAAGATGGTTTCTGTATCTTTGTTTTCAACAGTAACTAAGACTCTAGCCTGAGCATCGATTCCATCTGTTACCGCATCAATGGTGTAGGATACCAGGCGAACAGATTGATTAAAGAACTTATCAACAGCGTTAAAGATAGCCTCAACAGAACCTTGTCCAGTCGCATTAAAGTCGACTTTCTCACCATCCAAATTAACCAATCTAACAGTCGCTTCAATTTCATTTTCCGCATGAGTTTGAAGTTGTAAATCATCAAAGTGGAAACCTTCCGAATTTTCAACCATGCTTCCAGCTACCAGAGCACGAATATCTGTGTCTGTGACTTCTTGTTTCTTATCTGCAAGTGATTTGAATTTGTCAAAGAGCGGCTTGATATCCTCTTCTGTGAAGTCTAAGGCCAGTTCTCTCAGTTTCTCTACAAAGGCATGTCGACCAGATAATTTTCCGAGCGGAAGACTATTACTTTTAACACCCACCAACTCTGGGGTGATGATCTCATAGGTAAGTGGGTTTTTAAGAACTCCGTCTTGGTGAATACCTGATTCATGAGAGAAGGCATTTCCACCGACAACTGCCTTATTTTTGGGAACTGGAATCCCTGAGAAGCGAGAGACCATTTCGGACGTATTAATCGTTTCGTTTAGGACGATACTTGTCTCTGCTTGGTAATAATCTTGGCGAATATTGAGAGCTACTGCTATTTCTTCTAAAGCAGCATTCCCGGCTCGTTCTCCGATTCCGTTAATGGTTCCCTCGACACGTCCTGCACCATTCTTAACAGCAGCGAGGCTATTTGCTACCGCCGTTCCAAGGTCATCATGGCAGTGAGGTGAATAGATAATCTGACGGTCTGTTTGGACATTGTCAATCAGATATTTAAAGATACTTCCATATTCCTCTGGAGTTGTAAAACCTACTGTATCAGGAATATTGATATAAGTCGCACCCGCATCGACCGCAGTTTGAACGACTTGTAGGAGAAAGTCCAGCTCAGTTCTAGTAGCATCTTCTGGAGAGAATTCTACTACTTCAAACTTGCTCCTTGCATAGGAAACATGTTCACTGATTGCTTCCAAAATCTCTTCCTTACTCTTATTGAGCTTATACTTACGGTGAATCGGACTGGTAGCGATAAAGACGTGAATCTGAGGATACTTTGCATCTTTAAGTGCTTCATAACAAGCGTCAATGTCTGATTTAACAGAACGAGCTAATCCTGTCACTGCTGTTTTTTTCATGGCTTTAGCGATTTCTTGAACAGCTGTAAATGAATCTGGACTAGCAGCTGGAAAACCAGCTTCAATTGCTGAAATTCCCCATTTCTCTAGCTGTTTTGCTATAGCAACCTTTTCCTTTATTGAAAAATTGACACCTGGTGTCTGCTCACCATCTCGGAGACTGGTATCTAAAAACTCAACTACACGCATGAGAATTCTCCCTTCACATTTTCGATATAGAAAAAACATCTCGCTCGGAGTTCCAAGCGAGATGTTGATTTACTCCCGCTTGGTAAGCCAAACAGGACTAATGCTTTTGCACTAGTCCGAGTACCTCAACAACAAAGCAAATTGATTAAACTTGGCTGTTTTCATGTTTGGCTTTCTCCTTTGTTTGATGTCTTGTTTAGTATTCTAGCATAGGAAAAATCACTTGTCAAGAAAAAATCCAATATTTTCTGAAAATTTCTTCAATAAAGAATATTTTGCGAATTGAAAGTATTTGAAAACTCAAATATGTTTATTTATTTCTTAGAAGTCAATAACCAACTTCTCTCAAATAATTCAAGGACCTTTTCGTCAGTTAGAGTGTCATCGAGTGGAAGACTAATCCAATAGCGTTTATTCATATGAAAGGCTGGATAAATCCCATTTTGTGAAAGCAAGTCAGCTACTTGGTCGTGTTTGAGGTTGACTGCTTCCACTAGCCCTTCTCTACCCTTATCTAGCCTATCCCAAGGAATTCTCATTAAAATAGCATACCATTTCTGATTATCTTCATGACGCAAAACCGCCGTATCAGGTGATTTCTCCCATAGATATTCCAGCTGATTGCCATACTTTTCTTGAACAAGCGCCATGATTCTCCTGGTCTGTGGACAGAGAAATTCCTGTACCTCAAAACAAGCCTTTCGAATGCCATAAAGAACTTCTAAACAAGCCTCTCGAACGCTTCCAACAAAAGTACCTCTCATACTTTCCATATGAACTTGAGGATAGAGTTCGCCAGTTTCTTGGTCATAAACTCGAAAACTTAAGTCCCCATCCTCAACTGTAACCATCATGAGAAAATCTTCCTGCAAGATAGTCGAATTATAGGTCCATACACCTTGATTTTCTACAAATCCATACTCTTTAGCCTTTTTACTATTAAACTGATAGGCTTTAAAAATTTCAAACATAAGCGAAAACTGCTACCAAAAGCTAGCAGTTCCTTTCTATTTTTTAAAAGACAACCTTGGTTCCATGTAATTGTGTCACACCTAGTTGATCAATAAAGGTTTGACGGTTGTCCATGTCAATCCCTCCACCCGGTAGGATTTCAATTTTACCTGCAGCATGTTCGAGAATTCTACGATAGTGCTCAAAACGTTTCTCGAGTGAATCACCAGATACACCAGCACGAGTCAGGATGCGTGTCACTCCAGCTTGACTAAGCCAATCAATGGCTTCCAACTGATCTTCATCGCTCAAATCATCGAAAGCCATATGGAAGACAATCTCCATACCTTTAGATGCAGCAATCAACTTTTCGAGGTTAGCCTTATCCAACTTCTTATCAGCAGTCAATGCACCAAAAACAACGCCTTGGCTTCCTGCTTGAGCAGTTAGACGAATATCCTCAAGCATAATAGAAATCTCGAGGTCATTATAAACAAAGTCACCACCACGTGGACGAATCATCGTCATGATAGTCGTATCGTAGTTTGATGCAAGTTCAACAGCTGCCTTGGTTACTCCGTAGCTTGGTGTCGTTCCACCAACTGCTAAATTATCACAGAGTTCAATACGGCGAGCTCCTGCCTGCATAGCTTTTTCAAGCAAGGTCACATTTTCAGCACAAAATTCGTAAATCATTTGATACTCCTTGAAAGTTTCTTTAATATTATTATATCATATTATTTTTAGTAATCTCTATTTTTTATCAAGGGAAATCATTACTTTTTTAGCTATTCTTTATCTGGTATTACCTTAAAGAGATAATAGGTTATAAATACTGTTAAGCAGCCTAAAGCAATTTTTACAGGTAAGAGCGGAGCAAAATAAATGGAGATTCCCATCAAAATATAAATCGATACGATAATCTTCTTCTTTCGTTCACGCGCAATAGACTTAGTTTCTCTAAAGTCCGCAACATAAGTTTGATAAAGCTTGGTATGATAGAGCCAATCTTCAAAACGTTTAGAAGATTTTGAAAAACAAGCTATTGACAACAAGAGAAAGGGTGTTGTCGGTAATAGTGGCAAGACAACTCCAACGATTGCTAAAGCTAGTGAAATAAATCCAATGCTAAGATAAATAATGCGCATATCTACTCCTAAGTAAGAATAATCTTCTTCTAGTTAAGCATAAAAAGATAAAATCTGTCAAGTTTAAATTAAAAAGAGCTGAAATTATCATTTCAGCCCTAATTAATTTTATTTAATCTTTTCTTCCTCGTAGTCACCATTGCTACATACAATCTGTTTTCCGCCACCACGGATTTTTTTCTCCATGAGGAATTGACCACATTTAGGACAATCACGTCCAACAGGTTTATCCCAAGAGGTAAACTCACATTCTGGATAACGATTGCATCCATAGAAAATACGATTACGTTTGGTTTTACGTTCGATAATTTGCCCTTGATGACAATTTGGACATGTAACACCGACTTCTTTAACAATGGCTTGCGTATGTCGACAATCTGGAAAATTACTACATGCGTAAAACTTACCGAAGCGTCCAATCTTAATTACCATAGGACTACCACAAACTTCACAGTCAAATCCAGCTGGCTCATCCTTGATTTGAATTTTTTCCATCTCTGCTTCAGCTTTTGCGACCTCTTTAGAGAATGGTTTGTAAAATTCATCAATAACCCGTTGCCACTCTTCTTTTCCGACCTCAACATCGTCCAGTTTACCTTCCATTTCAGCGGTAAACTTCACGTTAACAATGTCTGGGAAATATTCGACAATCAGCTTGTTAACAACTTGTCCCAAATCAGTTGGTTCAAAGCGTTTAGATGCTAGTCTTACATAGTAACGTTTTTGGATTGTTTCAATGGTTGGAGCATAGGTAGATGGACGTCCAACTCCATTTTCTTCCAAGGTTTTAATCAGTGTTGCTTCTGAATATCGTGCCGGTGGTTGTGTGAAATGTTGTTCAGGTTTGCTATTAACCTGTTTAACAACATCACCCACCTTCATATCTGGCAGCATCTTATTCTTATCAGAATCATTGTAAATGGCTAAATAACCATCAAACTTAACCTGACTACCATTCGCCGCGAATTGAACACCATTTTGTGAAAGTTTAACAGCCATGGTATCAAAAATTGCACCAGTCATTTGACTCGCTACAAAGCGGTTCCAGATAAGGGTATAAAGTTTTAGCTGGTCTTTATCCAAATACTTAGCAATTTTCTCAGGTGTATTAAAGACACTTGAAGGACGAATAGCTTCGTGGGCGTCTTGAGCGCCAGAGGCATTTTTCACCTTGCTACCATGTTTAGAATACATACTACCAAAACGTTCATTGATGTAGCTAGCGGCTTCATTCTGAGCAACTGGACTGATACGAGTAGAATCCGTACGCATATAGGTGATCAAACCTTGGACACCTGTACCGATATTGATTCCTTCATAGAGTTGCTGAGCAACCATCATCGTCTTTCGAGTACGGAAGTTAATCTTGTTAGCAGCATCCATCTGCATAGAAGACGTTGTATATGGAAGAGGAGCATTGCGCTTTCTTTCCTTTTTATCTACTTGATCAACTGTAAAATCCTTGCTGTTCAAATGAGATAAAACTTTTTTGACTTCATCATTGGTAGTCAACTTCATCTTCTTGCCATTCATTCCATAAAAAGAAGCTTGGAATTGCTTGGTACCTTTTTTAAAAACACCATCAATCGTCCAATATTCTTCTGGTTGGAAGGCATTGATTTCATTTTCACGATCAATGATTAGCTTAAGAGCAACAGACTGAACACGTCCTGCTGATAAGCCTTTTTTAACCTTTTTCCAAAGAATTGGTGAAATTGAATACCCCACTAAACGGTCCAAAACACGACGGGCTTGTTGGGCATCGACCAAATCCATATTGATTTTACGAGGTTCTTTAAAGGCATTTTTTACTGCATCTTTGGTAATCTCGTTGAAAACAACACGGTTGGTATCATTCTCGTCTAGATCTAAAATATGCGCTAAATGCCATGAAATAGCCTCCCCTTCCCGGTCCGGGTCACTTGCAAGAAAGACTTTATTGGCTTTCTTAGCTTCTTTTTTCAAATCATTGATGAGAGGACCTTTCCCACGAATATTGATATATTGCGGTTCGTAATTATTTTCCACGTCAACTGACATACTTGATTTTTTCAAATCACGAATATGTCCTACGCTGGCTAAAACCTTATAATTACGTCCTAGATATTTCTCAATCGTTTTCGCCTTAGCAGGCGACTCCACGATTACAAGATTTTTTTTACTTGTTGATTTTTTCTTTTTGGTTGCCGTTACCACAGTATCACACCTTCTCAAAGTAATTAAACTTTATAAAGTGTAAACCATTTTTAAAAACCTGTCAAGACATAACACCCATATAATAGAAGAAAAGTTTGCTAAATGAAATCATTTCATTCATTAAAATTCAAATTCTGCTAGTATATCCTGCCCACATGTTGCTAGTTTTGCTCCTTCTTGGATTAAATGATGACAGCCGTCTGAGCGTCCATCTAAAATGGAACCTGGAATCGCAAAGACATCTCTACCTTCCTCCATGGCACGCTCACAAGTGATTAAGCTACCAGATCTCATTTTAGCTTCTGCAACGATGACTCCTCGACACAATCCTGCAATAATGCGATTTCTGGCAGGAAAGTGATATTTCAAAGGTTCTTCTCCTGGACCGTACTCGCTTAGAAGCAAATGATGTTCTCCAATGTATTCTTGAAGGCGTTTATTGGAGCGGGGATAATAGACATCTAAACCAGTCCCAATAATGCCAATCGTTTTGCCCCCAGTTTGTAGAACAGACATATGGGCTGCTGTATCAATTCCTCTAGCAAGTCCACTCACCACAACTAATTCATTTTCCAATTCTTCAATGATTTTACGGACTGATTTGGTTCCAATTTGACTACAAGAGCGACTACCTACAACTGCAACCTTGGGTAATTTCAAGAGATTTAAATCTCCTTTATAAAAAAGCAATACAGGTGCATCATAAATTTCACTGAGTGAAATGGGATAAACATCATCCAAAATTGAAAATGATGGGAACTTTTCAAAATCTTTCTTCAGGCGTTCCATGCTTTCAAAAGTCAGTTTATGGTACCGCTCCATAAAAACTACTGGATTACGACACTCTGAGGCTTCAGCGATTGTCTCTAAACTCAATTCCTGATCATAAATTTCTCCGTATTGAAGTACTTTTAGAACCTGCTGATTACTTAAACCTGCTTGCTTTAACTTATAAATCTCAAAATTATCAATCTTAATCTTCATTATTAACTCCTTGTTATCCTCTCTCTATTTATATATTCGTAGAAAAAGAAAAAAACTCCCAACAATTTTTACTTGTAGGAAGTTTCTTTTTATATTTGTTATCTTAATAATCAGGTCGAAGAACTCCAGTGACAGTCGCTTTAGTCGCCTCATAGTCTCCGTCAATAACAACCTTGATAATGCGTTTAGCATCCTCTTCAGGCGCAGGAACCAATGGGAGGCGAGTTGGACCAGCTTCAAATCCCATATAGTTGAGGACTGCCTTAACAGGTGCAGGACTTGGGTATGAGAAGAGAGCATTAACTTTGGGAATAAACTTACGTTGAATAGCTGCAGCCTTCTTCATATCACTCTCTTCAATCGCAGTGAACATTTCATACATTTCATCACCATTGGTATGAGAAGCAACAGAGATAACCCCATCAGCACCAAGGTTCATAGCATGGAAAGCATCTCCATCTTCACCAGTGTAGATCAAGAATTCTTCTGGTTTGTGCTCAATCAAATAAGCCATATTTGCAAGGCTGGTACATTCCTTGACACCAATGATATTTGGATGTTCCGCTAAGCGAAGCATGGTTTCTGGTGTCAACTCAACTACTACACGACCTGGAATATTATAGATAATGATGGGTAAATCAGAAGCATCTGCAATAGCTTTAAAGTGTTGATACATTCCTTCTTGAGATGGTTTATTGTAGTAAGGAACAATCGCAAGACCAGCCGCAAAGCCTCCAAATTCTGCTACTTCTTTGACGAACTCAATAGAGTCGCGTGTATCATTAGTACCAACACCAGCAATTAAAGGAACACGTCCATTAACAACCTTCTGAACAGCTGCAAACAATTGCAACTCCTCATCGTGAGTAAGAGTCGGACTCTCAGCAGTCGTCCCCGCCAAGAGAATTCCGTCTGTGTGATGTGCCAATAGATGTTCAATCAATTTTGGAATAGCGTCGAAATTTATTGACCCATCTTCATGAAAAGGGGTAATAAAAGCCGTGATAATTTTACACTCTTTTAAATCTTGATAAGCCATAGAAAAAACCTTTCTCTATATAAGAAAGAGGCTGGGGCATACTTGCCTTTGCCTCCTGTTATGTACATAAAATAAGAGGAAGAAATCAAACTCTTCGAGTTACTGGTTTCTGTTTCATAACGCAGTGGTTGATTGGAACTACTCATGTTTGCAACATTCGTACTTACTAATCAACTGTGCGGGGGGAGTATAAAAGTCCGGTGGACTTTTATAGCCTGAGCCTTAAATTATAAAAGCGAGGAAGAAATCAAACTCTTCGAGTTACTGATTTCTGTTTTGCTCCCTATTTCAATTCAAATTTTAATTCTGTAGTTGGACGAACCAAACCACGTTCATGTAAAGTTTCTGCAATTTGAACTGAGTTCCAAGCAGCACCTTTAAGAAGGTTATCAGACACCACCCACATGTGGATCCCTTTTTCAGCATCCAAGTCTTTACGGATACGTCCGACAAAGGTATCGCGAGAACCAACCGCATTGATAGCTTGTGGATAGATTTGGTGAGCCACATCGTCTTCAAGAACTGCACCTGGAAAGGCAGCAATCGCAGCTTTGACTTCATCGATTGGAGCCACTTCTTTTGTTTCAATGTAAACAGACTCAGAGTGAGCTGACAAGACAGGAATACGCACGCAAGTTGCTGAAACGGCAATGCTATCGTCTTCCATGATTTTCTTAGTTTCCTTTGTCATCTTCATTTCTTCATAAGTGTAGTCATTATCAGTGAAGACGTCAATTTGAGGAAGGGCATTAAAAGCAATTGGATAGTGTTTCTTATCGCCACCTGATGGCAAGATTTCCGCATGCAAATCACGTGGATTTACACCATCATTCAAGACTTCACGCAATTCACGTTGTGTCTCAAGAATGGCTCCCATACCAGCACCTGAAACAGCTTGATAAGTTGAAACGATGATACGGTCTAAGCCCCATTTTTGACGAACTGGTTCAAGAGCTACCATCATTTGAATAGTTGAACAGTTAGGACATGCGATGATCCCGTTATGAGCATCCAGAGCATGGGCGTTTACTTCAGGAACAACCAATGGCACATCTGGATTTTGACGGAAATAAGAAGTGTTATCTACTACTACTGCCCCTGCTTTAACAGCATAAGGTGCGTATTTTGCAGAAGTTGAACCACCAGCAGAGAAGAGAGCAATATCAACTCCTTCAAAAGCTTCTTCTGTTGTTTCTTCAATAGTCACATCTTGGCCCTTGAATTGCAAGACCTTTCCTGCAGAACGTGCAGACGCAAGGTAGCGAATCTTATCGATTGGAAGAGTTGATTCTTCCAACATTTTGATCATTTGAGCACCAACGGCACCTGTAGCACCGACAACAGCAACTGTATATCCCATAACAAACCTCTTTTGGAATTTTCTAAAAATTTCTATAATAGAAACATTATACTACTTTTTAGAAAAATTGAAAAGTCTTTACCTTATCTATTTTCTGAAATTGACAAGAAAAAAGGTCGCTATCATTAGCGAACCTTTTTCTAAAATTTACAAATTAATATCTTTGTTTATACGGTTTATTAAATGCTGCCAAGACATCTGACGGAGTGTCTGAATAAGATTTGATTTCTTTTAAATCTCCCTTTACGATAATCCGTTCGGTTGCATCATAGTCTACACAAGTGACCAAGGTAATTTCATTGATACCTTCACGATCATCAATTTCATCAACTCGATCTGGGGTTACGTGTTTCACTTCCCGAATTTCGTAGGTATAAACTTTATCCTTATCAGTCAGATAAATCTTCATTCCTTCTTTGGCATTAACCAAAGGAGAAAATAGCATTTGGCTAGCATTCTCAGCTGTAAAGATATGGTGACTAGCTAGAGAATAATTTCCTTCACCCATTTTTTGATTTGGTTTCATGGTTCCTGCTCCGTAGAACAAGTTTACATTGTCCAAACCTTTAAAGATTGGCAAGTTGATTTCTACTTCAGGAACTGCAATTCCACCTATAACAGGCAACTGTTGTGCATCCCATTGGGATGATAAAACAGCCTCCGAAGAAATAGCCTTCACGGAATTAAAATCAAAATTTCCTTCTGCACCATTGTTCTCTTCAAGCTTCTCTTTAGAGACTTGACTAACTTGATACTTGTTAGTATTCCAAACCATAAAGATATTACGAATCTTTGAGTTAAAAATCAAGGCTAGAGACAAAAGGATTAGAAAGCCAGCTAAAATATTAATCAGCAGATTCTTACGTTTATTTTTTTTACTCTTAGTTCTTTTTTGAGACATTATTCTTCACTTTCTGTTTCGTTGTCTGCCCCAACTTCTTCTTTCTCAGCTGCTGCAACTGTAGTAAAGGTTACAATCTTAGCGTTCTCATCTAAACGCATAACCTTAACTCCCATGGTTGAACGTCCAGTTTGAGAAATATTGGCAACATTTGTACGAATCATGACACCAGTATCTGTGATAACCATCAAATCTTCGTCACCTTTTACTGTTAGTAGGCCTGCAAGTTGACCGTTTTTATCAGTAATATTAGCGGTCTTCATACCTTTACCAGCACGACCTTTAGTTGGATATTCAGTGGCAACTGTACGCTTACCGTATCCTTTTTCAGTAATGATAAGAACTTCATCTTGATCGGTAATCACTCTAGCGCCAACTACAGCATCACCTTCACGAAGATTCACTCCTTTAACACCAGTTGCACTACGACTCATGCTACGAACGGATGACTGGTTGAAACGAACTGCATAGCCTAACTTAGTACCGATAATGATATCAGTATCTTCTTGAGTAAGAAGAACATTAATCAATTCGTCCTCATCTTTCAAATTCAAGGCTTTTAGACCATTTTGACGAATGTTGGCAAATTCTTTAACGCTAGTTCTCTTAACAATACCTGCTCGGGTCGTAAAGAAGATGTATGCATCATCACTACGTTCTGATTCGACATTAATGATAGTTTGGATGCTTTCTCCCTCATCCAGTTTCAAGAGGTTAACTACAGGCAATCCCTTGGCTGTACGACCATATTCTGGGATTTCATAACCTTTCAAACGATAGACACGACCTTTGTTGGTAAAGAAGAGCAAGTGATCATGGGTGCTGGTAGAAACCAACTCACGGACAAAGTCATCGTCCTTGACTCCTGTTCCCTGTACGCCACGTCCACCACGTTTTTGGGCAGTAAACTCGTCTTGGTCCAAACGTTTAATATAACCTTTATTTGATAGAGTGATAAGAACATCAGACTCTTCAATCAAGTCTTCATCTTCAAGCGTCAAGACTTCACCAACCATTAACTCAGTACGGCGTTTATCTTCATACTTGCGTTTGACTTCATCCAATTCTTCCTTGATGATTTGAGCCACACGTTCTGGTTTTGCAAGAATATCTGCTAAGTCGGCAATCAAAGCAATGAGGTCATCATATTCAGATTGAATCTTATCACGCTCCAAGCCAGTCAAACGACGGAGACGCATGTCTAGGATTGCTTGGCTTTGACGTTCAGATAGCTTGAACTTGCTCATCAATTCCGCTTGAGCTTCTTGGTCAGTTTCGCTGGAACGGATGATACGAATGACTTCATCAATATGATCCAGAGCAATTAGCAAACCTTCCAAGATATGCGCGCGTGCCTCAGCTTTTTCTTTATCAAATTGAGTGCGACGAGTCACAACTTCTTTTTGGTGCTCAATGTATGCATCCAAGATTTGGCGAAGCGATAAAATCTTTGGAACACCATTTTGGATAGCAAGCATGTTAAAACCAAAGCTAGTCTGCATCTGAGTCATCTTGAATAAGTTGTTCAAAATAACATTAGCTGATGCATCGCGTCTAACTTCAATAACAAAGCGAACACCTTCACGGTTAGATTCATCACGAACAGCTGTAATTCCATCGATACGTTTTTCCTGAACTAAGCGCACAATATGTTCATGTACTTTGGTTTTGTTGACCATATATGGGAATTCAGTAACAACGATACGTTCGCGACCTGTTTTAGTTTCTTCAATTTCCGTACGAGAACGAAGAACAATAGATCCCTTACCAGTCTCATAAGCCTTATGAATACCTGATTTACCCATAACTAGGGCACCAGTTGGGAAGTCTGGACCAGGCAAAACTTCCATCAAATCTTTGGTTGTAACTTCAGGATTATCCATGACGAGTTTAACAGCATCAATGGTTTCACCCAAATTATGAGGTGGAATATTGGTCGCCATTCCAACGGCAATACCTGTGGCACCATTGACCAAAAGATTTGGGAAACGAGCTGGTAAAACAACAGGTTCGCGCTCGTTGGCATCATAGTTATCAACAAAATCAACAGTATTTTTATTGATATCGCGAAGCATTTCAAGAGCAATCTTGCTCATACGTGCTTCGGTATAACGTTGCGCGGCAGCACCATCACCGTCCATAGAACCAAAGTTACCGTGCCCATCTACAAGCATGTAGCGGTAGCTCCACCATTGAGCCATACGAACCATAGCTTCATAGATAGATAAATCCCCGTGTGGGTGGTATTTACCCATTACGTCCCCTGTAATACGGGCAGATTTCTTATGAGGTTTATCAGGCGTAACTCCTAATTCGTTCATTCCGTACAAAATACGACGATGAACAGGTTTCAACCCATCACGAACATCAGGAAGAGCACGCGATACGATTACACTCATGGCGTAGTCGATAAAGCTAGTCTTCATCTCCTTGGTCAGATTGACATTCACTAAATTTTTATCTTGCATTAAAAAATGCCTCATTTCACTATTAGTAACTAGATATATTATACCATAGTTTGTACTATTTTACAGTCTAACAACACGTGTAAAACGTTTACATATTTATCACGAAGGTATATCCGTGACAAAGCTTAGCAAAAGTGATAGAATGAAATCAAATGGGTTTCCCACTTAATAAAATAAAGGAGATGTTTAGACAAATGACAGCAACTAAACAACACAAAAAAGTTATCCTCGTCGGTGACGGTGCCGTAGGTTCATCTTACGCTTTTGCCCTCGTAACACAAGGAATTGCACAAGAACTTGGTATCATTGAGATTCCTCAATTGTTTGAAAAAGCAGTTGGTGATGCTGAAGACCTTAGCCACGCGCTAGCTTTTACTTCACCTAAAAAAATCTATGCAGCTAAGTACGAAGACTGTGCGGATGCAGACCTTGTAGTTATCACTGCTGGTGCTCCACAAAAACCAGGTGAAACTCGTCTTGATCTTGTTGGAAAAAACCTTGCTATCAACAAATCAATCGTTGAACAAGTTGTTGCATCTGGATTTGACGGTATCTTCCTTGTTGCTGCTAACCCAGTTGACATTTTAACTTACTCAACTTGGAAATTCTCAGGTTTCCCTAAAGAACGTGTTATCGGTTCAGGTACTTCACTTGACTCAGCTCGTTTCCGTCAAGCACTTGCTGAAACTATCGGTGTTGATGCACGTTCAGTTCACGCCTACATCATGGGTGAACACGGTGACTCTGAGTTTGCTGTTTGGTCACACGCTAACGTTGCCGGTGTTAAATTGGAACAATGGTTGCAAGCTAACCGTGACTTGAATGAAGCTGACCTTGTTGAACTCTTCATCTCAGTTCGTGACGCTGCTTACTCAATCATCAACAAAAAAGGTGCTACATACTACGGTATCGCAGTTGCTCTTGCTCGTATCACAAAAGCTATCCTTGATGATGAAAATGCGGTTCTTCCACTTTCAGTCTTCCAAGAAGGACAATACGGAGTTGAAAACGTCTTTATCGGTCAACCAGCTATCGTTGGTGCGCATGGTATCGTTCGCCCAGTTAACATCCCATTGAACGACGCTGAAACTCAAAAAATGCAACTTTCTGCTCGTGAATTACAAGAAATTATTGACGAAGCATGGAAAAACCCAGAATTCCAAGCTGCTTCTAAAAACTAATTCAATTAAATTTTTAAAAAAAGAAATGTCTAGACAAAACAGTCTAGACATTTTTTTATAACGTTAATTCATTTGTGCAAACGCCGCTTCTGCATCTGCATTACTAATTGCACCTATTTGGATTTTGGCAATTTTACCATTTGAATCGATTAGAAATTCTGTTGGAATGCTTCGAATCTGATAGGCTTGGAAGGTTGTCCCCTTGGTGTCATATAGGACAGGAATATCCTTATAGCCCTGCTCCTCAAACCATTTTGGAAATTGGTCTATGGTTTTTTCACCTTGAAGGCCTGGTGCAATAATAGATAATATTTCAAAATCACGATCTTCTTTTGCAGCAAGTTCCATTAGTTCTGGCATACTTTTTTTACATGGTCCGCACCAAGAAGCCCAGAATTTTAGATAAACTTTTTTACCTTTAAAATCAGATAGTTTGACTTCTTTTCCATCCATCGATTGGAGCGTGAAATCCGGCGCTTCTGCTCCTACAGCAATTTGCTTAACCGTTGCTTGTTGCTGTGTTTGAGTCGTTTGATTTTCCTGACTTGATTCCTTCTCTTCCTTGCCACAAGCAATCAAAAGAAAGATAGATAAGAAACTAAGTCCAAAATAGATTATTTTTTTCATAGATAACTCCTTTTATCCTAATATTCCGGATAAGACATTTAACTGTCCCAACATTAATAAAATTCCCATGAGAATAATTAGTAAACCACCAATTCTTTTCAGTAAGAGTAGGTGAGATTTAATTCTACTAAAATAAGGCATGATGAGACCTGATGCCAAGGCCAATACTAAAAATGGAAGCGCCATTCCAAGAGTATAAACTAGGGTTAATAAGGCCCCTTGAAGAGCTCCATTTCCTCCTGAGGCAGCTAATGCTAAAATTGAACTTAAAACTGGACCAATACATGGAGTCCAACCAAAGCTGAAGCTAATACCTAATAGAAAGGCTGATAGATATTTACTAGACTGTTTTTGATCAAATCTTACTGTTTTTTGGAACTCTAATTTTTGTAAATGAAGGATTTCCATCTGATGTAAGCCTAGTATGATAATAATACCACCCATAACATAACGAAACCAATCAGCATAGAGTAAGTTGCCGAGAAATCCTGCTCCAAACCCTAGAATAAAGAAAATCAGAGAGATACCTGCGATAAAACAGAATGTCCGAATTAATCCTGACCAGGCAACATCTTTACCTAAAAACCGAAATGTCTTTGACTGCTCTTGATCATCTAACAAAACACCTGCATAGACTGGTAATAAAGGAAATATGCAGGGTGAGAAAAACGATAAAACCCCAGCTAAAAATACAGAGATAAAAAATATAATACTTTCCAATTAAGAACCTTCTTTCATATAGTTATCTTTTATTTTACTATAAAAGAAAACGTTTGTAAGATATCTGCTACGCAAATTTTATTTCAACTTTAACGAATAAAAAAAGGAGCTCAGCTCCCCTTTTTTATTAATAAGTTCCTTCTTCACCTTGACTTGTCAAGATTACAGGTCCATCCTTGGTAATAACAAACTGGTGTTCATACTGACATGATAGACCACCGTCGATAGTTTTGTGAGCCCAGCCTGTTTTCATGTCTGTATCGATTTCCCAATCACCTGTATTGATCATAGGTTCGATTGTCAAAACCATACCTTCTCGAAGACGGAGACCACGACCAGCTACACCATAGTTAGGAACCATTGGTTCTTCATGCATAGTTGGGCCAACACCGTGTCCTACAAGATCACGAACAACACCGTATCCACGACTTTCAGCATATTCTTGAATAGCTGCACCAATATCACCAATTCGGTTGCCAACAACAGCTTTCTCGATACCCTTATACATAGCTTCCTTGGTCACGTCCATCAAGTTTTTAACTTCTTCTGATGGTTTACCAACTGCGTATGCCCAACAAGAATCAGCTAATCCACCCGTATAGTTTTGAGTGTATTTTTTCATCTGCTCAACGTTGTTAAAATTGAGTTTAGAAACATTGAGGTCAGACTTCGCGATTGGCCCACCAAGGACCATATCAACCTTGAGAAGGTCACCCTCTTTGAGGATATAATGGCGAGGGAAGGCATGTGCTACTTCGTCATTGAGCGAACAGCAGGTTGCATATGGATAGTCCATCATTGCTCCATCAACACCAATCTGTAGTGGAAGGAAATTCTCTTCTTTACAACGACGGCGAACATACTCTTCTACTTCCCACATATCAACACCTGGCTTGATGATATCACGCAAGCCAATGTGGATACTTGCAAGAAAATCACCAGCCTTATCCATAGCTTCGATTTCTCTAGCTGATTTTAATGTAATCATGTTTTCTCCTAGATTCTAATTAATTTTTACAGTTACATTTGCTTTTGATACAATTTGATGATTGAGATAAATGTCATAATCAATAATAGCCGATCGTCTCGTATGATGAATTATTCTAGCTTGAATACGTAGAACATCATCAATCTGAACAGCCTGTAAGAAGTAAATCAACATTTGTTCAATGATAAGGTTACGCCCGCTATTAACGACCAAGTCTTGCGTCATATGAGTCAAGATTTCTGAAAGAACACCATTAGCCAGAACACCATTTTTTTCTAACATAAAGGGTTCAACTGTAATAACAACTTCATCATGATGATAAGATAACTTCTGTCCAATCTGTTCTGAAAAGGTTGGTAAAGTTGAGACCTGAGAACGACTCATTTTTTCCATGACATCACGTCTAGTTATGACACCAAGCAAGGTTTGATTGCTCCGTACAACAGGTACCATTTCAAAATCTTCTGCAATCATTCTCTGGCTCACGTTAGCAATATTTGTGGCTAAACCGGTCATGTAGACAGTTCTTGTCATGACCTTATCAATGGTAGTCCCTGGTGATTTATCTCCAGCATCACGCATGGTCACGACACCCACAACAACCTTATGCTGATTGATAACAGGGAAGCGACTACTTCTATTCTTACGAACTAAATCTAAGTAATCTTTAACAGTATCCGTTTCCTGTAAAAAACCATATTCATGACAAGTACGATAGATTTTTTCAACAGTTAAAATATCTGTCTTTATTTGTACATTTGACAAAGCTCGGTTAATCATGGTTGCAATGGTAAATGTGTCATGTTTACTGCGTAACACTGGGATATTTTTCTTATTAGCAGCATCCAAAACATCTTTATGAACTTCAAATCCACCTGTTACCAAGACAGCATTTTCATTCTCAAGTGCCAATAATTGGATTCGTGTTCTGTCACCGACAATAAGTAGACCACCATCATGAAGATAAGAAAGAATATTCTTTTCTGTCATGGCTCCAATGGAGAATTTACTGAATTCTCTCTCCAAACCTGCTTGGCCAGCTAAAATTTCCGAACCAGTGACTTCTGCAATTTCTGCATAGGTTAATCTCTCAATGGCAACTTTTTTGGACTTGACACGGACAGTTCCACTTCGAGGACGTGTTTCAACCAATCCTCTATTTTCAGCTTCTTTGATAGCACGATAAGCTGTACCATCACTCACTCCCAGCCTATTTGAAATACTTCGAACACTGACCCGTTTTCCGACTGGTAATTCTTCTAAATAAGCTAAAATTTCTTGGTGTTTACTCATTTAGCTCTCCTTTTGTATAGCGAAATTCTAGATAATCCCGCATCTTACGAGTATAGCGGTCACTACCCTTGAAACGACGATATAAAACGAAGCCTGATTTTTGTGCAACCTTTTGACTAGCACTATTTTCTAAATGCGTCACAATAGAAAGTTGCTTTAATTCAAACTGATCCATAGACAAATCACGTAATTTGGTAACTGCTTCCGTCATATATCCCTGAGACCAATAGTCTTTCCTTAAAAAATAGCCAATTTCTGCTTCTTTACGAATTTCATCCAGCTTTTCAAACTTAATGGCTCCAATCATCTTCTGTGCTTTCTTATCACAAATCGCCCAAATTCCCAAAGGTGATTTCATAAAGTAGTTAGCAAGAGCATATTGACTTTCCTCAATGCTGGCTTGCGAAGGAAAAATAAATTGGAGATTTTCAGGGTCTGATGCTAGAGCATGAAAGTCATCTACATCCGTAAAAAAGAATGGACGGAAATACAAACGTTCCGTCTCATAGAAAGAATACATTGCTAATTTTGTCCAGATATTCATTGTGTTCCTCAAAATGGCTAATCTTCGATTAGCTCAATATCTGCTCCAAGGTTACGTAATTTTTCAATAATATTTGAGTAGCCTCTTAAAATGAACTCTACACTAGTAATTTCTGTTCTACCTTCAGCCATTAATCCAGCAATAACCAAGGCAGCTCCTGCACGTAAGTCAGTCGCTCTTACACTTGCACCGTGTAAAGGATTGCCACCCTTGTAGAAAATATGGTCATTCGTTGTAGAAATATCTGCATTCATTTTGGCTAATTCGAAGACATGATTGACACGTTTTTCATAAATGGTATCAATCAGTGTTCCTCGTCCTTCAGCTTTCAACAAAAGAGGGGTAATCGGTTGTTGAAGGTCTGTAGCAAATCCTGGATATGGAGCAGTCTTGATATTAACAGCTTTTAGATTTTTCTGCTCTTCAACAAAGATACTATCTTCAGAAACAGTCATATGAACACCCATTTCTTCAAGTTTTGCAATAAAACCTTCTAAGTGTTCATAAAGTACATTGTTAATACGAATTCCTTGTCCCACAGCAGCAGCCATTGCAATATAGGTCCCTGCTTCAATACGGTCAGGAATTACCTGATGGCGTGTACCGTGTAGAGATTCAACACCATCGATAGTAATCATATCTGTACCTGCACCACGAATATGAGCTCCCATATTATTTAACAATGTAGCTACATCAATGATTTCAGGCTCTCTAGCCGCGTTTTCAATGACTGTACGTCCTTGGGCTTTTACCGCTGCAAGCATTGTGTTAATGGTTGCTCCGACACTAACAGTATCCATATAAATATGAGCGCCTTGTAATCTAGAGCCGTTTGTTGAGAGATTCATATTGTCTCCCTCATAGGTTGTCTTAGCACCCATTGCTTCGAAGGCTTTTAAATGCAAGTCAATCGGACGAGGTCCCAAGTCACATCCACCAGGTAAACCTACTGTTGCTTCACCGAAACGTCCAAGAAGACTACCGTAGAAATAATAGGATGCACGAAGACTGTTGATTTTACCATATGGCATTGGTTTATTTTGAACACCACGAGGATCAATCTCTAAAACATCATCATAGCGCTTTACACTAGCACCCATAATTTCCATGATATCAACCAAACTAGCAACGTCAGAGATGTCTGGAACACAGTCCAAAATAACTACATCATCTGACAAAATAATAGCTGGAATTAGAGCTACTACACTATTTTTCGCTCCGCTAATGGTTATCTCACCCTTTAATGGGCGCCCACCGTTAATGACAATTTTTTTCATTATTTTTTATATACTCTTTCACTATTTATTCATAAGGTCTCACCCTATATTATACCATATTTCTTTCTTATTATCTATCATAATAAATCAAATAAGTTCCTTAAGAGTTTATTGATTCAGAATAGTTTCTGAAGTAAACATAAAAAATAACTGATACTAAAATTGTTCAAGAAAAAAAGCTTTCCAAAAATCTTGGAAAGCCTTTTTTAATGCTTATTTAGCGATTGGGTAAACAGAAACTTGTTTCTTATCGCGACCTTTACGTTCGAAACGTACTACGCCTTCAACTTTAGCGAACAAAGTATCGTCTCCACCACGTCCAACGTTTACACCTGGATAGATGTGTGTACCACGTTGACGGTAAAGGATTGATCCACCAGTTACAGTTTGTCCGTCAGCTGCTTTAGCTCCAAGACGTTTAGCTTGTGAATCGCGTCCGTTTGATGTAGAACCTCCACCTTTTTTGTGGGCGAAAAGTTGCAAGTTGTTAAGAGTCATTTTTAACATAATGTTTTCCTCCGTGTTAGTTTTCTGTGATAACTCTGGTTTGGACGAACTCAGAAGAGTCCTCCGATAAGTTTGCCATACCTAAGAAAAATGATTCAAAGAATAATTGTGTCATTTCTCTCTGGTGAGAAGGAAGATCTTTTGGAATTTCAACCATCAGATAGCCACCTTCATCTTCGTTTAATTCTAAGATTGGTTCATAGCCTGCAAATTTCTCAATGGAATTGATAAAGTTTATGGCAAGCGTAGAAACCGATGCACACACGACATCTAGGCCGTATTCGCCACTCTCGGCGTGTCCAGTAATCTCCGCACTCCTCAGCTCGCCATCTTCGGCTCTCTCAAAGACTGCTTGTATCATGTGTTCTCCTTAAAATTAAGCGTTGATTGCGTTGATGACAACTTTAGTGTATGGTTGACGGTGACCTTGTTTACGGTGGCTACCTTTTTTAGGTTTGTACTTGTAAGTAACAACTTTCTTTTGTTTTCCTTGTTTTTCAACAGTTCCAACTACAGTAGCTCCAGCAACAAGTGGAGTTCCGACAACAGTGTTTTCACCACCAACAAGAACAACTTCGTTAAAAGTAACTTCTTGACCAGCTTCAACGTTCAATTTTTCAACGTAAACTGCTTGACCAACTTCAACTTTAACTTGTTTTCCGCCAGTTTTGATAATTGCGTATGTGCTCATTATGCACCTCCTATGATTTTTTGGGGTTTCCCCGAATTTTTGTGAAGACTCGCCTAGCATCGTGGGACGAACCACTTAAAAGAAGAGCTCTTAGTATAACAAAGAATAAACTAGGAATTGAGCCGAAGACATAACTTATGTTAGGCAAGGCGATAATGACGAAGTTTAAATTTGTTATACGACGAGCAACGATGTTCGTGCGGTTGCACAGGATCGTGCATAGTCAACTCTACAAGTATAGCATGATTCCAAATTTTTGACAAGTATTTTCACTCAAAATTCAGCCTTTTATTAGACTTTTTTCGCAAAGAAGATAAAACCATACTTAGATAAAAAATACTCATCATGATAGGGACACCTAAAATCGTTTTTTCGTTGAAGATAATCGTTAAGTAAGCTGAAAATACTACTCCTAGAATAAAGCTAATCAGTAGACTTACAAAAATCAATCCTTCCATCAAAAAGGCTGTATGCTTGGTCCGAACATATTCGCCAAAAGCCAACATGGTGCGTTTAATATTTCCCGTCATAAAGGCATTGTTATAGGCAATCCCTGAAACCTCTCCGAAAGCCGTTGTTACCAGTCCCATACAAAAAGCCAGAGGAGGAACAATAAACATGTTATCTACACTCAATGGAATAAATCCAATTATCAATGATAAAATGGCCAATGGTATAAGTGATATAATGGGTTTTTTAACAATGCGAAGTTTTTCCTTGTAAATCGTAAGCAAAAAAACGCCTAACATGAAAGATAACAGTGTCAATATCTTTATTTCAGCATCAGCCAAATTTCTCTGAACGATTCCGACTGATAAAAATACCACATTCCCCGTTTGCCCAGCGACTAAGGTATTCCCTCTTACAATAAAGGTATAGGCATCTACATAGCCTGCACAAAAAGTCAAAAAAAGCGCCAATCTTTTTGAATGACGAGAAATTTTTCTCATAGGTAATAATCTCATACTAATCTCCTAAATATACTGTGACTATTGTACCATTTTTTCTAGAAATTTCGAAGTATCAAAGCAAAAGAATTATCTCAAGGTAACGAGTTGACTCTTTCTATGTTATAATGAAATCAACCATTACTTGTGGAAAAGGAGTAACTATGCTAAAACTTGGTATCATAGGAACTAGTTCAATCAGCCATCATTTTCTAGAGGCTGCCCATACTAGCGGAAAATTTCAACTGGGTGCAGTTTATTCAAGAAAAATAGAAACCGCAAAAAAGTTTGTTGAACAGTATCAGGGCGTTAAGCTATTTGATCAGCTAAATGATTTCTTTAATGATTCATTCGATGTGGTATACATTGCTAGTCCGAATTCCCTGCATTTTAGTCAAGCAAAGATGGCTTTATCTGCTGGAAAACATGTTATCCTTGAAAAACCAGCTGTCACTCAACCACAAGAATGGCAGGATTTAGTTCAAACAGCTAAAGATAATAAATGTTTTATCTTTGAAGCAGCAAGAAACTACCACGAAGATGCTTTTGCCACAATCAAAGACTTTCTTGCAAACAAACAAATTCTGGGTGCGGATTTTAACTACGCTAAATACTCTTCTAAGATGCCTAACCTACTTGCTGGCAATACTCCTAATGTTTTCTCAGACCGTTTTGCAGGTGGTGCACTTATGGATCTTGGTATTTATACTCTATACGCAGCAATCCGCTTATTTGGAAAACCGACTCATGCAACCTATCAAGCTCAGAAACTAGATAATAGCATTGATTTAAATGGGGATGGTATTCTCTCATATCCTAACTATCAAGTACATATCAAAGCAGGAAAGAATATCACTTCTAATCTTCCTTGTGAGATTTATACTACTGATGGAACCTTGACACTTAATACAATCGAGCATGTCCAATCAGCTATTTTTACAGACCATCAAGGAAATGATGTTCAACTTCCTATCCAGCAGGCTCCTCACACCATGACTGAGGAAGTTGCTGCTTTTGCGAACATGATCAAGCAAGCAGACCTGACTCTTTACCAATCTTGGATTGATGATGCGACACACGTCCACAACCTACTTTACACCATGCGCCAGAATGCTGGCATTAGATTTGAGGCAGAAAAATGAAAACCAAACTACCTATCGAATGGCAAGAGTTGATTGATCAACTGGGATTCCAAGAATTTACTCCCATTCAAATTCAACTTTTTGAACCGATAACAGATGGTGAAAACCTACTTGGAGTCAGTCCAACTGGTACAGGGAAGACTTTAGCCTATCTCCTACCTAGTCTTCTCAAACTGCAAAAGAAAAAAGCCCAACAATTATTGATTTTAGCACCTAATACTGAGCTTGCTGGACAAATTTTTGAAGTCACTAAAACCTGGGGTGAGGCTATCGGATTGACAGCTCAGCTATTTCTATCCGGTTCGAGCCAGAAACGCCAAATTGAAAGACTAAAAAAAGGACCAGAAATTCTGATTGGAACACCTGGTCGTATCTTTGAACTGGTCAAATTGAAAAAAATCAAGATGATGAACGTGGAAACAATCATTCTTGATGAATTCGACCAGTTGCTAGATGATTCTCAAATCCACTTTGTAGAAAGGATTACCAACTATGCACCTCGTGACCATCAACTTATTTACATGAGTGCCACTACCAAATTTGACCAAGATAAGATTGCACCTAACACGCGCATCATTGATCTATCAGACCAAAAGTTAGACAATATTCAACATTTCTACATGCAAGTAGACCAACGTCACAGAGTAGATATGCTTCGTAAACTGGCACAGGTTGAAGATTTCCGTGGTCTTGTCTTCTTTAATAGCTTGTCTGACCTTGGAAGCGCCGAGGAAAAATTACAATATCGTGATGTTTTAGCAGTTTCGCTAGCTAGCGATGTCAACATTAAATTTAGAAAAGTTATTCTAGAAAAATTCAAAGATAATCAACTGACACTACTTCTTGCCACAGACCTTCTCGCTCGTGGTATCGACATTGATAGCCTGGAATGCGTGATTAACTTTGACGTCCCTAGAGACAAGGAAACTTACACTCACCGTGCGGGTCGTACAGGACGCATGGGTAAAGAAGGCTATGTTATCACTCTTGTCACCCATCCAGAAGAGCTTAAAAAACTGAAGAAATTTGCAAGTGTACGTGAAATCGTCTTGAAAAATCAAGAGCTCTATATTAAATAAGGTTGGCCTGAGCCAACCTTATTTGATATTTAGAAATTTACTTTTTTATTCTATAAACTTTATATTGGATTTATTATGAACTTTTTTCTATATTTATTGAGTGAAGCGAGTATTTTACCTGACTTTTCGCAGTAATAAAAACACCAGAAAAGTCATTCGGGTGTTCGGAAACTTTGAGACATAAGGCTCAAAGTTTAGGTATGGAATTTCGTGGATTGCTGAAATCATCCACTGGATAATTTCACCTACCGTCCGTTATTACTAAAGAAAAGTCAAAAATATTTATCATAAATAAGGTTGGCTCACGCCAACCTTATTCTTATCCCCAAGTAATTTCTAAACTGTAGTTGGCAAATGGAACTCCTTCTTTGTTTTGTAGTTGGTAGCCTAGTTCAATTTTCTCTTCACCTACTTCATAGTGGCTTGTTTGAATGATAAACTCCTGCATGCCTATAGGTGTCGGAATATAGGCTAAACTATCAGTATCCTTGAGAAAACGCATGATGGTCTTGGGATTTGAGAAACGTGTCATGACCAGTTCCTCCCCATTAAATTTCAAAACTACTTTTTCTTGGTCTTCATTGAAAAAAAGGAGATAGGAAAAATCGCCCTTTTCCCGTAATTCAACATCATAAAGTTGGTCGATTACTTCCAATTGTTCATCGAACTTGATGGTATTTCTCATTCTTATCTTCACAACTATTCCTCTTTCTTCTCACTTATCCCTACTATTTTACCAAAAAGGCAAGGAATTTGCTATAATGGTCTTATGAATGAAAAAGTATTTCGTGACCCAGTTCACAACTATATCCACGTTAATAATCAAGTCATTTATGACCTGATCAATACCAAAGAATTTCAGCGGCTCCGTCGCATCAAACAGCTTGGGACATCTAGCTATACATTCCATGGTGGAGAGCATAGTCGTTTTTCTCACTGTTTGGGTGTCTACGAAATTGCTAGGCAAATCACGGAGATTTTTGAGGAGAAATATCCTGAGGAATGGGATTCTAATGAGTCTTTACTAACCATGACTGCGGCTCTTCTACATGATCTCGGACATGGTGCCTACTCTCATACTTTTGAAAATCTCTTTGACACGGACCATGAGGCAATTACCCAGGAAATTATCCAAAGCCCTGATACAGAGATTCATCAGGTTCTTTTGCAGGTAGCACCGGACTTTCCAAAAAAAGTAGCCAGCGTTATCGATCACACTTATCCAAACAAACAAGTGGTTCAGCTCATTTCGAGTCAGATTGATGCAGACCGTATGGACTATCTCCTTCGCGACTCCTACTTCACCGGTGCTTTTTATGGCCAGTTTGATCTGACACGTATTCTTCGTGTCATTCGTCCTGTTGAAAATGGCATCGCCTTTCAGCGTAATGGGATGCATGCCATCGAGGATTATGTACTCAGTCGTTACCAGATGTACATGCAGGTTTATTTCCACCCAGCCACACGCGCCATGGAAGTCCTTCTGCAAAATCTTCTCAAACGTGCTAAGGAGCTCTATCCTGAAAATAAGGACTTCTTTGCCCTTACATCCCCACATCTACTACCATTTTTTGAGAAAAACGTTAGCTTGTCTGACTATCTTGCACTTGACGACGGGGTTATGAATACCTATTTCCAACTCTGGATGACTAGTACAGATAAAATTCTAGCCGACCTTTCCCAACGTTTTATCAATCGTAAGGTCTTTAAATCTATTACTTTTTCTCAGGAAGACCAAGACCAGCTTGAAATCATGCGAAATTTCGTAGAAGAAATTGGTTTTGACCCCAACTACTACACAGCTATTCATAAGAATTTTGACCTTCCTTACGATATTTATCGACCAGAGTCTGAAAATCCAAGAACTCAAATCGAGATTGTTCAAAAAAATGGTGAACTGGCAGAACTTTCTAGCTTATCTCCTATAGTTCAGTCTCTTGCAGGGAGCCGTCACGGTGACAACCGCTTCTACTTCCCTAAAGAAATGCTTAAGCAAAACAGTATTTTCACGAATATCATTCAACAATTTTCACATTTGATTGAGAATGATCATTTCACTCCAGACAAGAAATAACAGAGGAAATTTATGAGTATAAAACTAATCGCCGTCGATATTGATGGTACCCTGGTTAATAGCAAAAAAGAAATTACTCCAGAAGTTTTTGCAGCTATCCAAGATGCCAAAGCAGCTGGAGTCAAGGTGGTCATTGCAACAGGACGCCCCATTGCTGGAGTTGCCAAACTCCTTGACGACTTGCAGTTGAGAGACGAAGAGGACTATGTTGTGACCTTCAACGGTGCCCTTGTCCAAGAAACCGCTAATGGTCATGAGATTATCAGTGAATCCTTGACTTACGAGGACTATCTGGATATGGAATTTCTCAGCCGTAAACTGGGAGTCCATATGCATGCTATTACCAAGGACGGCATCTACACTGCCAATCGCAATATCGGAAAATACACCGTACACGAATCAACTCTCGTCAGCATGCCAATTTTTTACCGTACACCTGAAGAGATGGCTGATAAAGAAATCGTCAAATGTATGTTTATCGACGAACCTGAGATTCTCGATGCTGCTATTGAAAAGATTCCAGCAGAATTTTACGAGCGCTACTCTATCAACAAATCTGCTCCATTTTACCTAGAACTCCTTAAAAAGGATGTAGACAAGGGATCTGCTATCACTCACCTAGCTGAGAAACTTGGACTAAGCAAGGATGAAACTATGGCGATCGGGGATGAAGAAAATGACCGTGCTATGCTCGAAGTCGTTGGTAACCCCGTTGTTATGGAAAACGGAAACCCCGAACTCAAAAAAATCGCCAAATACATCACTAAAACAAATGATGAATCAGGCGTTGCCCATGCGATTCGAACTTGGGTCTTGTAAAATAATCAGAATATAGAAAAAGCACCTCAGAAGTTAGAGATAAAAAACTAACTTCTGGGGGTGTTTTAATTACAGATTACTCTTCCTCATCAAACATAAGCGCATCCAGTTCTTCTCTTTCAGCTGCAATCTCTTCATAGGTCGTAATAATATTATTTAATATTTCTAATGTGATGACACCAGTCGAATCATTCATTGTAACCATGGTTCCAATGCTACTTAAGTCATGAATAAGGGCTCTTACTTTTTTTAATTCGTCCAAATCTAGAATATCCACTTCCATAACTGTATCATGATTTTTTATTCTTGATTGGATTAGAGAAAGAGACAAGGATGAATAGTTTCTTAACAACTTATAGGTCATTGACTTGTCGCCTATAGTATCAATACAAATGGCTAACATCGTTTCTACTCCTTATAGATAGCTAATTTTCTTACATTCTACTATACCTAGATTCGTCACTCTTACTCTTCTGATTCCCTTTTTATTTTTGGGATTTTCTTATTATCCAGTTCAGGAATGCCCTTGTTCTCAATCTTGGGAAGGTTCTTTAGTTCATCGGCAGTAGGTACCTTCTGGTATACCTTAGCAGGCCTATAGAGTAAAGCAAACGATAAGAACAAGGCAATAACGCTCCCAACGGCTGCTATGTTCCGTTTACTCGCTTCTGTCGAAGGAACCCTAGCTCCGCTTGTACTAAGGTCCTTTCATTCAGCATGCTCTGTTTCAATCGCTTTTTTTTCTTCCCAAAGTGGAACGAGTAAAAAATGGTTAAATGGCACAACTGTAGCCATTGCTGTTGCTCCTAGTGGGATAAATCTATTGAGATTTATGATAAGCATAATGCTTAGAATAGAAAATAATACGAATAGAGCTATTACTAAAACTAGTCGAATTTTATATTCTTTTTTTAGTCGAAGGTATTCTTCTTGGGACATCTGACATATTACCTCTTTTCTCTAAACTCTATACAGCTAAAAAGCATTAGTACAGTGACTCCTACTGTAAATCTTTGATAAACTCCACAACTTGACGATTCTCAATCTTCACATAATATCCACCACTATTATTAACAAGTTTATTCCCCTCATATTTATCAATCTTTACAGCATAAAGACCGCTTGGAAGGGGTTGATTGTTAAAAAATTCTTTCATTTGCGATTCAAGATCTTCAAGATAGGCATCATATAACTGATCCTTCTTGTCTTCTGGAGTGTAGTATCCAAATTGAAATTCTGGTATAAAAATATCTTTTTGGAAAAGATATTGAGCATCCATAGGATACATCCCTTGTAATGCTTGTCCATTTCTTTGATTTTCCTCTAAGATTTCATCATAAAGGTGGATATTACCAGATTTACTATTAAATTGAAAATCAATCCCTTCGTACTTCAAAGCAGTCATTTTAGGATCTGTTATTGAAGTATCCAATGTTTTTAAAAATTCGCTGGTGCCTGGACTAATCTCAATTCCTAAATAAGCTAATTCTGG
Source organism: Streptococcus sp. Marseille-Q6504 (assembly GCF_965111625.1). Taxonomy (NCBI): domain Bacteria; kingdom Bacillati; phylum Bacillota; class Bacilli; order Lactobacillales; family Streptococcaceae; genus Streptococcus; species Streptococcus sp. Marseille-Q6504. The sequence continues at coordinate 356,161 of NZ_CBCOON010000001.1, read as the reverse complement.
AAAAACTTGATAAATTTTTTTGTTTTGTTTATAATCTACTTCCGCATCAGTCTTTCTATACGTTTCTTTTTCCGAAGGACGAGTATAGTATTTAAAACGAGAATTAACCTGATAGATTTTACCATCTATATTTTCAGTGTAAGTACCATGGATTACAAATCCTCCTACACTTGTATAGTTTTTTTCGTATTTTTCTAACTCAAACTGACCTTTAAGACCGTAGTTCTCATAAGAGCGATGTACTACTTGCTCAAGTTCATTCCGACTTGCATGGGCAAATAGACCCCACATATCCATCATTGCAAGAATAGGACTAAGTATTATGAATATTGCAAATAGTATAACTATGGATAAACAGCCAATTAATAAACCTTTTTTCATGTTTTTCTCCTGAACATTCTATGTCCATTATAACACACCATGGATATCTTATGAATGGTTCAAAATTTGGTCAAAGAAAAAACACTGGTTACCCAGTGTTTTTGTGGCTAGTTTTGCTCCCTGCAGGAATATAAATATCAGTCCTAAAACCCTATTCTAATAGGCTTTTGAATACTTTTGGTCAATTTTTGGTCAAAAATTTCGCTAACTTTTTATCCAACTCACTCCGGCAATTCCACCTTCAAGCTCATATCCGAAAGTACAGCGAATCACTTCCTTTAGTCAAACATATAACTGAACAACATTGTTTATCTTCCTGCACTTTCATATTTTTTCAATCCTTTTCTAAAAATTGTACGACTGATAATAATCAAAAAAACTGTAAAAACTATTTGATAGAAAAATAGGTTCAATGTATCTTTCCCTAAAAATATTAATACTGCAGGATTGGCAATTAATAAATTGGGAACAAATAACATAGTGATCAATCTGTTAATACCTGTAAAAATATTATATGGATACTTAGAAATTCCAATATAATTCAAAAATACATCTACTTTTGAAAATTTAGTTGGGAACCAAAATGAACTAATCGTTATTAGAAACCAAATTGAATAATATATAATACAACCACACATTAAAGAAAGGATATAAAATAATATTTTTAATGAATTTAAATGTACATTTAAATTTCCATAACTTATAAAAATGATCGCAAGACCAAAAAAAGTATTCACGAATTGAACTAAATTAAATGATCTAAAAATATAGAACAACTGAGTATCAAACGGCCTCAATAAAATTTGATCCAAGTTACCACTCAAAATATCTGATTCTAAAATTCCCATACTTCTAATTAACAATCCCATCATAACTCCATCTACAATAGTGTAGGAACCTACCAAAAATAAAATTTGATAATAGTCCCAACCATTAAAAGAGTCTATGTTTAAGAAAATCAATCTAAAAAACACAATAGGTAAACCAATCCACAGTATCGACGAAAATAGACCACAAAAGAAGTCAAAATGAAAATTCATATCAGATTTAAAACCAAAATGAAGTAGCCTAAAAATTACTTTTATTCTAAACATTTTATCCTCCCACATTTGAGAAGTGCTCCACTCCTTTTCTCAATATGAATCTTGATATAATATAAAAAATGATGCACCAAATCAATTGAATACAAATAATTCTCAAATAGTCTATTAATTTATATGTATCATTACTAAACATCTGAAGCGGTTCATATACTAAGTATTTAAAAGGTAATACATCTAAAAACAGACGAAAATTATTTGAAAAAAAACTTAAAGGCAATAATATTCCTGATAAAAACTGAATTACTATTTCTTTAACAGTAAGGACAAAAAATATATTTTCTAACCAAAAAGAAAGCATACCTACACAACATGATATTAAAAACCATAGAACCATAGATAGAATAATTGCAATACTTCCTAAAATAAGAATTTCAATGGTTAATAACTCATTCTTGTAATAAACACTGGAGAATAAAATAACAGGAATGATGATAAATAATAAATGAGCAAGCCTATCTCCAAGCATTTTACAAAAATAATACTTATAAAAAGTAACAGGTTTTATTAATATGCTAAAAAAATTTCCTGAATGAACATCGTCATTGATTTCCCAATCAACTGGATAAAAAACAAAATATGAAAAAATTATAGTCCCCAAATAGTATTGAACCATTGAGGTAAAATCATATCCTGCTATATTTATCTGGTTACTCTGATATATATACGTCCATAAAAATACTGATATCATAATTTGTATACTTGCCTGTAACATTAACAATAGTACACTTGATTTATAGTTCAAAATAGATCGAAATGATATCAGAATAATAGACATTTCTTTTTTCAATTGTGCTCCTTTTTTGTAAAATAGTTTTGTAAAATAATTTCTTCTAAAGAAAGATTTGATATTTCAAAATCTTCTATATCTACAAGCTTATTGATTGATTCTAATGTCTCAAAGACAAAATCTCTAGGTATTTTTAGTATACATTCCGATTTTGTTTGAGAAATGACTACTACTCCTTTAACAGAGCATAACTCTGGTACCAAATCTAATGTCATTTTTATCTTTAAATATTTAAAATCAGAAAATTTAGATAAAATAACATCCATTGACTCCTGCAAAATAATTTTTCCTTTGTCAATGACGATTAATTCGTCACAAACAGACGAAATATCATCCATATCATGACTCGTTAAAATAATAGTAGTATGACATTCTTCATTCATTTTCTTTAAAAATGTTCTGATATCTTTTTTAGACTGTATATCTAACCCTATAGTAGGCTCGTCTAAAAATAATATTTCCGGACTTGTTAAAGATGCCGCGATAAACTCCATTTTCATTTTTTGTCCAAGAGAGAGGGTCCGGACCTGCTGGTAAAGCTGATCTTTTACATTCAACAAATTGCTTAATTCCTGAATTCGTTCTTGTAAAATCGCCGGTTCTACCTCATATAAAGTACCAATCAATTGAAAATAATCCATAGCCGAAACATCTTGAAATAACTGTAATTTATTTCCTACTACTATTGAAATTTTTTTTCTAAAATTTATACTTCTTTTAAATGGAATTTCTCCATTCACTTCTAATTTTCCGGAACTAGGATAAAGAGTCCCAGTCAACATTTTAATCGTTGTGGATTTACCAGCTCCATTACTCCCAATAAAGCCAACTATACTCCCTCTCTTAATCGTAAAACTAATATCTTGAACAGCTCGAATCGTTATTTGATTACGTTTCAAAAATCTCTTGATAAATGGGAGTCTTGAATCAAAATTATAAAAATTTTTAGATAAATTCTGAGCATTAATAACTATTTCACTCATATATCTCTCCTTTCGATAAAATATATTTACTTGCACTTTTTTCATACTTTACCAAAATGCTAAAGATTGAGCTAAAATCTTCGGGATGGGTAAAATAATAGATGTTAAATATATGTCTTCGTGTACTTCTGTTATTAAATCAATAATCCTCTGACTACTCTTAGAAGATATCAAAAATTCCGACCACAACGTTTCTTATTGATTTTATAACGGTTATAGTAATCATACATTTAAAGATTCAAATTCCATAATCCATTCCTTGCTATTCATAAATTACCTCCATTTTTTATAGTCAGTCTAATATCTACAATTTTCTATATAATATTATTGTATCATTATTTTATATATTCGTATATAAATAAGACAATATTCCTCATAACTAATTTACATTAAACAGAGATAAATCAGTCAAAAATTAATTATTTAACTAACATAGCGAGCATAAATAACTTATACCTATAAAGACTTACTCCTATGATCTACTTAACCTCATAATCATCAAAATCAAAACAAATATTTAGTCAAATTTTGGTCACACTTTGGTCAAAAATTCCAAAAATACTAAGTTATTTTAGACAGACAATTCAAATTTTTATACATATTAAATACAAAATAAAATAGACCAGCTTCCTGATCTACTTTATTCTATATTCATAAAAATCAAAACAAATTTTTGGTCAAATTTTGGTCAACGTTTGGTCAAAAAAAACAAAATATACTATACTATTTTAAAAAACTAAATTGTGATGATTGCCTATAAATAAAGACTTTGAATATTCTTTATGTTTCTTTACGCTTCTTAAAATGCCCCCTGCAGGAATCGAACCTGCAACTACTCCTTAGGAGGGAGTTGTTATATCCATTGAACTAAGGGAGCTAGAGAAAAACCCTGCCTTGCAGCAGAGTTTTGTTCATCGAATTAACGACGGATTTCTTTGATACGAGCTGCCTTACCTTGAAGAGCACGCAAGTAGTACAATTTCGCACGACGTACTTTACCGTAACGAACAACTTCGATCTTTTCAACACGAGGAGTGTGGATTGGGAAGATACGTTCAACACCTACACCGTTAGAGATTTTACGAACTGTGTAGTTTTCTGAGATGCCAGCACCTTTACGTGCAATAACAACACCTTCAAAGATCTGAACACGTTCACGGTTTCCTTCGACAACTTTCGCGTGTACACGAACAGTGTCACCAGGACGGAATGAAGGGATATCTGTACGAAGTTGACCTTCAGTCAAGCTTTGGATTAATGGATTCATTTTATTCTCCTATCTTTGTCAATCTTGAGGAAACTTCCTCAGCGGATAAACTGTATTTTTGTGCGTCCATTACACACAAGATACAGTTTATCAAATTTCCTAGAAAAAGTAAAGAAATTTAAAGCAAAATTCCCAAAAAAATTGCAAGAAAACCAAGCAAGTAGGTTAATAATAAATAACTATAAAATGCCTTCTTGTCACTTAGCAGTTTTTGTAGTTCATCGTTCAAGGTTGAGAAAGTAGTCAAACCACCACAAAAACCAGTTGCAAGAATAAGATAGACTTCTTTTGACTCCACATGGTTATAGCATAATCCAATCAAAAAACAACCTAGAAGATTAGCTATGAGTGTTCCTAGTGGAAGCACTGACCCTTGATTATAACGGGAAAAGAAATAACGAACAAGAGCACCCAGTCCACAAGCAAGCGCTAGATAAAATACTACCATTTCTTCCTCCCTAGACAATAAGCTAATAAAAGTCCACCGCCGATGCTCAAAAGCAAATAGGTCACTAAACTAAGGTACCGCCCTGTATCCAGTAATTTCACAGCATCTAATAGGAGACTAGAAAATGTCGTTAAGCCACCACAGAATCCTGTTCCAAGTGCTAGAATAGTGCCTTTACTACTTCCCTTATAAACCAGATAACCTTTTACAAGGTAGATAAGGCAAAAAATTCCTAAATAGTTGACTACTAGTGTTCCCCAAGGGAAGTCTGGACTAGATGGCAACCATATCGAAATCTGAAAACGCACAATTCCTCCCAGCATACCAGCTAGAAAGATTCCTAGAGGGTAAAATTTTTCTTTTTTCATTTGATCGTTTTATCCTGATAATCTCGTGAACGTTTGAGAATGTCTGAAAAAGTTACAACAATCGTTTCTTCGTACTTTTTATTGCTGACGCGATTTCTGACTTTTTCAAAGATAGCTTCTTCTCTTTTAGTATCTAGAATTGGTTTTCCTGTAGACTTTTTATAAGCAACTACACCCTCAACTAGATGCATTCTTTCTTCTAAAAGTTGGACGATTTGGTCATCGATTTTGTCAATTTCTTGTCTAATAATATCTAAGTCCATAGTGTCTCCTTTTTATTTGAATTATTGTACCAAAAAAGCACTAAATAGGCTAGTAATATCCTAATCCTGGTTAATAAAAACTGCACTGACTTACCCAATCAGTGCAACATTATATTATCCAACTTTGGTAGCTAATTCTTCTGCGAATTGCTCCAAGCGTTCAATATCTTCTTCTTCGGCAGATAGGTCTACTTTGACGCACTCTGAACCCTTTTCAGCTCCTGTCGCTACAAATACTCGGTCAAAGTCATCAACTGCTTTACAGAATTCATCGTAGAAAGTATCACCAGATCCGACTACACCATAGATTTTACCGCTCAAGTTGAGGTCTGCTAGATCTTCGTAGAAGTCCATCATCTCATCTGGTAATTCTCCATCTCCGTAGGTATAGGTTGCGACAATGGCAATGTCTGCTTCTAAAAAGTCAGAAGCGTCAACGGTTGTACACTCATCAACATCCACTTCTAAACCACATTCTCTTAATTTATCTGCTACAATATCAGCGATTTCTTCAGTATTACCGGTCATACTGGCAAATACAATTTTTGCTAATGCCATAAGGTCCTCCTCAATTAATCTTTCTCCATTATATCACATCTTTTTCATTTTAAAAATAAAAACTCTTGTGCTAAAATGAAATGAGAAAGAATTGAGGTTCATTATGGAAATTTGTCACCAAATTTTAGAAAAAATTAAAGAATATGATACTATTATCATTCACCGTCATATGAAACCAGACCCTGACGCTCTGGGGAGTCAGGTAGGTTTAAAAGACTTGCTTGAGCATCATTTTCCAGAAAAAACGATAAAAGTAGTTGGTTTTAATGAACCAACCTTAACTTGGCTTGCTAAAATGGATCAGGTAGAGGACACAGACTATCAAGGTGCACTGGCCATTATCTGTGATACAGCAAACACAGCACGTATTGATGATAAACGTTATCTTAATGCTGAGACAATTATCAAAATTGACCACCATCCAAATGACGAAGTCTACGGCGATCTTGTTTGGGTAGACACGAACTCTAGTAGTGCGAGTGAGATGATTGCTCTTTTTGCTGAAGCAACTAACTTAGAATTATCCGACTACGCTGCCAAAATGCTCTGCGCTGGAATTATTGGTGATACTGGCCGTTTTCTCTACCCTTCTACTTCTGCACGTACACTTCGTATCGCAAGTCAACTCAGAGAACATAACTTTGACTATGCTGAATTAACACGTAAAATGGATACTATGAGCTTTAAGATTGCCAAACTCCAGGGTTATGTTTATGACCACTTAGAAGTTGATGAAAATGGTGCTGCACGTGTTATTCTCACCCAAGAAATCTTGAGGAAATACGACGTTACTGATGCGGAAACAGCAGCCATCGTTGGAGCTCCGGGCCGTATTGATACTGTTAGCCTTTGGGGAATCTTTGTGGAGCAAGCAGATGGTCACTACCGCGTACGTCTTCGCAGTAAATTTGTCCCAATCAATGAAGTTGCAAAAGAACATGATGGCGGTGGCCATCCTCTTGCTAGTGGAGCTAATTCATATAGTTTAGAAGAGAATGAGCTCATCTACCAAAAATTAAAAAACTTGCTGAAAAATAGATAAAAAGCTTGCCAAACTTTTCAGAATCTGATAGACTAGTATGGTAACAATCTATGGCTCGCAAAGAGACCATGGCAGAAAGGAAATATTGCAAAATGAAAAAAGATATCCATCCAGAATATCGCCCAGTTGTCTTCATGGACACAACTACTGGTTACAAATTCCTTAGCGGTTCAACAAAACGCTCTAGCGAAACTGTTGAGTTCGAAGGCGAAACTTACCCATTGATCCGTGTGGAAATTTCATCAGACTCACACCCATTCTACACTGGACGTCAAAAGTTCACTCAAGCAGATGGACGCGTGGATCGTTTCAACAAAAAATACGGTCTCAAATAATCAACCGCATCACTTGTATACGGTTAAACGAAAACAACTTCGATTCGGAGTTGTTTTTTTTGTTTCTTTTATTTTTTCAAGCTTTAATTTTTTTTATAGCTTATAATAGTCCCAATTCTTATTTCTACTTCTACTTTCGTAACAAGTCCTCCATTAAACAAAAAAACCTACTAACCAAGCTTGACGCTTGATTAATAGGTTTTTTATAAAATCATTATTTAACTGCTTCTTTAAGAGCTTTACCAGCTTTGAATGCTGGAACTTTAGAAGCTTTGATTTTGATTTCTTTACCAGTTTGTGGGTTGCGACCTTTACGAGCTGCACGTTTACGAACTTCGAAGTTACCAAAACCGATCAATTGAACTTTTTCACCAGCTGAAAGGAATTCAGTTACAGCTGCGAATACAGCGTCAACTGCTGCTGCTGAATCTTTCTTAGTCAATTCTGTAGCTTCTGCTACTTTAGCGATCAAATCTTGTTTGTTTGCCATGTTAATGAATCCTCCAAAATTATTTCTAATTAACACTTATAATCATAACCTAAAATTGCTTTTAGGTCAAGTCAAAAACACCTTTTATCTCAATTTTTCTTCATTTTTTTAGGAATTATAGCGAATTAAGATCGCCCAGGCGTTTTCTCCGGTGTGAGTTTGGATAATTGAGCCTGTTTCTAGAACTGAAATTGGTTTTTCAACGTAAGGTTGTAGAACAGCTTTCATCTCGTTTGCAAATTCATTTGTACCTGCATAAGAAATACCAATCTCAGCTACTGAACGATTTGAAAGAGTGGCTACTAACTCATCCAACCATTTCTTAAAGGTTTTTGAACCACGTCCTTTGACAATCGGTTGAAGCTCATTGTCTTTCATTTGCATAACTACTCGAATATTCAGTAAAGAGCTTAGCAAACCAGTAACACGGCCAATGCGACCACCTTTTACAAGATTTTCTAAAGTTGAAACACCGATGTAGAGTTCAGTGTGATTTTTTACGTCCTCTACATGGGTTAGAATAGTTTCAAGGTCTTTTCCTTCTTGAGCTAGTTTAGCAGCTTCCACAACTTGGAACTTCAAGGCCTGATCTGTGAATGAACTATCCAAAACAGTGACATCTGCTGTTGATAAACTTGCACCTTGACGAGCCGCTTCAACAGTTCCTGATAAAGCATGGGACATGTGAATAGCTAGAATCTGACTACCATCCTTACCCAAATCATCAAAAATTTCTGCAAAGAGTCCCACTGGTGGTTGACTAGTCTTAGGAAGATTTTTACTAGCTTGCATCAAGCGAAGAAATTCTCCTTCTTCAAGATCTGCATCTGAATAAAGGACACTATCAATCATTACAGATAGTGGAACAACAGTAATATCAAATTCTTTAACCACTTCCGGTTCAATAGTAACCGAAGAATCCGTTACAATTTTTACTTTTGTCATTTTGCTAATCTTTCTATTTTTACTTTGTTGATTATTCAACTTATAACTATAACAATTATATCAAAAAAATACTAAAAGTTCATACTCAATCCACCTAAATTTAAAGCAATTTATACTTCTTTTTAATAAAAAAAGAAAATCACCTATGCTTGGTGATTATCTTTTGTATTTAAGATAAATAATCATACAAATCTTGCATTTGTAAATCATCGGGTACTAATTGTAGATAGGATTGAATGTAGTCTTTTGCTTCTTCTAGCTTACCTAACTCTCTTAACAAATAAATAAACTGTTCCAAAAACTCTGGATTATCCTTGAGTTCAGTAGCAAGTTCCTTATAGAGATCATATGCTGCATCTAATTCTTCAGTTTCTTGATAGCTTCGAGCAATCATCCATTTAGTCAAGAGATTTTCAGGTTCATAGACTGCTAAAGCTAGAATATCTTCGTATCTTTCTTGTTCTTGGTAGATGGTAGCTAAGCGTAGCAAAATTTCTTCCTGGTCATCAGCATTTTCTTGTGCTTGAATCAGATAAGCTTCTGCTTGCTCAGGTTGATGCAACTCATAAGATAGCTGAGATGCAAGGAGTAAGAGTCGAGTTTCAAAAGGATTTTTTGACAAGCCCTGCTGAGCTATTTTAAGAGCCTCTTCTGTCTGATGCTCTTTATGAAGGGCTTGACTATAACCATATTCATAACCCTCAAAATCTGGGGAAATAGTGTCTAGTTGTTTAAAGTATAGTACGGCTTTCTGGTAGTCCTCTTGGTCAAAATAGAGACTTGCAAGCTCAAAGGCTGTTTGGTCATCATATTCTAACTCTAAGGCTTTTTCTAAAAATTCTATTGCAGATTCAAACTTACCTAAACGTGCATAAGCAAGACCAATTCTCTGATAGGTCGAAATTCCAGTTTGATCGTAGATAGCACGATTATCTAGTTGAGCATAGCCCTTAATGGCTTCTAAATCGTTTCCTAGCTCACTATCTAGTTCAGCTAGTCCAAATATCAGGAGAGGGTCATCAGAGTAGCTACGAGCTTCTAGAAGCTTCTCACGCGCAACATCTGTCAATCCTTCCATCTGATATAAATCTGCTTTTAAGGCAAGAGCTGATACGTACCATTCACTTTCCGGACCAATATTCTCTAAATAATCAAAAGCCTCCTCAATCAATCCATCCTCACCAGCTATTGCAGCTAGATTGATGTAGACTTCTGGAAATTTCGGTGCTAGTTTCTCATAGATTTGTGCTGCCTGTGGATAGAAACCAATCCCTTCGAGATATGCAGCAAGTTCAAGAAGAACTTCATCTGAATCTTCCTCTAGGGCTTTTTGGAAAAAAGATTCTGCTTTTGATAAATCTTGTTGCTCCAAGGCTTCGAGCATTTGTTGACTATTGTTCACCTTCAGTCTCCTCTACTGGTTCATAAAGTCCACTAACTCCTTTATACCAATCAAATATTGCTGAGATGACTACTTTTGCGGAAGCGTAGATTGGAATACCTAGCAATACACCCCAAATACCAAACATGGATCCTGAAGTCAACAGTACAAAAAGAATGGTAATTGGGTGAATATTTAATTGACTACCCAAAATCAGTGGAGAAACAAAACGTCCTTCAATAGTTTGCTCTACAATGAAAACGATAATAACTTTTAAGAGCATAACAGGACCAGCAATCAAACCCAAAACAAGGGCTGGAATCATTGCAAGAAAACTACCTAGATAAGGAACTAAATTGAGAAAACCGGCTGTAATACCTAAAGTAACAGCATAACGAAGTCCTATAATCTTGAATAAGATAATAAACATGATAGCTACGATTACAGCGACCGTAATTTGTCCTCTAACATAATTGGAAAGTTGTTGATTGACTTCTGAAAGAACCTTACCAACTGGTTCTCTCAATTTATTTGGTAAGAATTGAGTAATATAGTCTCTAAGTCCTTTTCCATCTCGAAGGAGATAAAAGAGCATAAATGGCATGATGATCAGAGCGACAATGACCTGTGACGTTCCACTGATAAGAGCACTCACCCAGTTAACAGCCTTAGAAGAAATATTACTTGCCCAAGCAGTTGCTTGTGTTGAAAAATTAGCTAAAACTTGCTCCAGTTGTGGTCTAAAGTCATCTGGCAAACGCTTGGTTACAAGGTCATTAATGACTCTATCAGCATCTTCGAGATAACTTGGGACATTTTGCGCAAAAATTACTACTTGACGTTGAAGGTTTGGAATTGCAACGGCTAGTCCAATAATCAAGAGTATGGCAATAATGATAAAGATAATACTAATGGCTAAGACACGGTTGATCTTGTACTTCTCCATCAGATCTACTAGTGGATTTAAGAGGTAAAAAAGTAGACCCGATAAAATAACCGGCAACATCACTACTGATAAAAAGTCTATAACTGGGAAAAATAAAAAGCTAATTTTACTGAGAATAAAAATATTGAGACCTAATAACAAGGTCACCAAGAAAACAGTGGTCGCTTTATTGTCTAAAAACCATTTAAAAAACCAAGATAAGGTAAAGTGTTTCTCTTTTTGTTCCATTTTTTCTTCCTTTCCTTTGTCCTAACATTATACCATGTTTTAAGAAAAATAAGGGTTTTTTATAGTCATTTAGCAAGGGATAAATTTGTCTTCTTGACAAGGGAAGAGCTGTTTTTTCTGACTTAGATTTTTCATCAAGCAGGCCTTTTTATGTTATAATTGAATTATCTTTTTCTAGAGGTATGAATATGAAAGAAATAGTATATTTTGGAACCTATACACGACGTATTTCTCAAGGGATTTACAAGGCTGATTTTGATACTGAGACTGGCAAACTCTCAAATCTAGAACTATTTGCAACCGAGCCAAGTCCAACCTACCTAGCCTTTGATCAGCATCAGCATCTCTATACTGTCGGAAGCCATGATGACAAAGGTGGAATCGCAGCATACAAAACTGATGGTGCCCTCCTGAATCACGTCGTTGAAGAAGGTGCTCCTCACTGCTATGTTGCAGTCGATGAGACACGGAGTCTAGTTTATGGCGCTAACTATCATAAAGGTCAAGTTCTAGTCTATAAACGTAAAGAAGATGGCTGTCTTGAATTGGCAGACAAAGTTCAACATACTGGCCATGGTCCACATGAAAACCAATCTTCTCCCCACGTACACTACACCGATTTAACACCAGACCAATATTTGGTAACTTGTGACTTGGGTACTGACGAAGTCACTACCTATGATGTCAATCTAGAAGGAAAGTTGACGAAACTAGCAACTTATAATTGTAATCCTGGCGCTGGTGCTCGTCACCTTGTTTTCCACCACCACTACAAGATTGCTTATCTCATCTGTGAACTCAATAGTACGATTGAAGTATTGATTTACGATGGTGTTGGAGAATTTGAACAAATGCAGGTCATTTCAACCTTACCAGATGACTATAGTGGTTTTAATGGTACTGCGGCTATTCGTCTTTCTAAAGATGGCAAATTCCTCTACGCTTCTAATCGAGGCCATGATTCTATCGCTGTTTATAGCATTTTAGCAGATGGAAGCTTGGAATTATTAGAGATTGTTCCAACCAATGGAAAAAATCCACGTGATTTTGATTTGTCGCCTGACCAAGAATTCCTTATCGCTGTTCACCAGGATTCTGATAATGCGACTGTCTTTAAGCGCAATCCTGAAACTGGTAGACTGGCAGAACTCTCTAATGAATTTCAGGTTCCTGAAGCAGTCTGCATAAGTTTCACTTAATAAGAAATAATAAAAAATGAACTTGATTTAACAAGTTCATTTTTTATTTTATAATTTATTTCCGACATTGATACGGTTAATAGCACGTTGCAATGCAATTTTAGCACGGCGCTCTTGGTCGATTAAGTGTTTGTCTTGTGCTTCTTCAATTTCGCGTTCTGCACGAAGTTTAGCACGTTCTGCACGACTAACATCAATATCGCGCGCACGTTCAGCTGAGTCAGCAATAATGGTAATGACATTATTAGCAATCTCAATGATTCCTCCGTTTACTGCAATCCAGTTCACATGAGTATCATCATCGATGCGTTTAACCTTTACTTCATCAACTGCTAGAACCGCAATCATATTTTCATGTCGTGGCAAGATCCCCATCTCACCATCCAGAGTTCGTACCGATACAAAGCTGGCATGGTGATCATAGACGAGGCCATCTGGTGTCACGATCTGGACAGTTAAATGTGCCATAGATCACCTCTTAAAATCCCATTTTTTCAGCCTTAGCAATAACATCTTCGATTGAACCTACTCCACGGAAGGCATCTTCTGGAAGGTGATCGTATTTACCGTCAAGAATTTCCTTGAAGCCACGAACAGTTTCAGCTACTGGAACATAAGAACCTGGTTGACCTGTAAATTGTTCCGCAACGTTGAAGTTTTGTGACAAGAAGAACTGAATACGGCGTGCACGAGCAACCAAAGTCTTTTCTTCGTCAGAAAGCTCATCCATACCAAGGATGGCAATAATATCTTGCAATTCATGGTAACGTTGAAGGACACGTTTCACTTCAGCAGCTACTGCATAGTGCTCTTCTCCAACAATTTCAGGTGCCAAGGCACGTGAGCTTGAAGCAAGAGGGTCAACGGCTGGGTAAATCCCCAATTGAACCAATTTACGTTCCAAGTTAGTTGTTGAGTCCAAGTGAGCAAAAGCTGTTGCTGGCGCTGGGTCAGTATAGTCATCCGCTGGCACATAGATAGCCTGGATAGATGTTACAGAACCCTTCTTGGTTGACGTGATACGTTCTTGCAATTGACCCATTTCTGTTGCGAGGGTTGGTTGATAACCAACGGCTGAAGGCATACGACCCAAAAGGGCAGATACTTCTGAACCAGCTTGTGTGAAACGGAAAATGTTGTCAATGAAGAGAAGAACGTCTTGACCTTCTACATCACGGAAGTATTCAGCGATTGTCAAACCAGTAAGGGCAACACGCATACGTGCTCCTGGTGGCTCATTCATCTGACCAAATACCATGGCTGTTTTTTCGATAACGCCTGATTCTTTCATTTCCCAGTAGAGGTCGTTCCCTTCACGAGTACGTTCCCCAACACCAGTAAATACTGAGATCCCACCGTGTTCTTGGGCGATGTTGTGAATCAATTCTTGGATCAAAACGGTCTTACCAACTCCGGCACCACCGAAGAGTCCGACCTTACCACCTTTAAGGTAAGGGGCAAGAAGGTCGATAACCTTGATCCCTGTTTCTAGAATTTCTGAAGAGGTAGACAATTCATCAAAAGTTGGTGCTTTTTTATGAATTGGCTGACGCTCTGCATCTTCACCAAAAGGAGCTTCCAAGTCAATGGTATCTCCCAAAACGTTGAAGACACGTCCTAGAGTTTCTTTCCCAACTGGTACTGAGATTGGACGGCCTGTGTCCAATACTTCCAAACCACGGGTCAAGCCATCAGTTGATTCCATAGCGATAGTACGAATCATACCATCTCCCAACTCCAAGGCTACTTCAAGGACGATTTTTGTTTTTCTTTCGTCATTTTTGTAGACGACAAGTGCATTATTAATCTCTGGTAGTTTCTCACCTGCTGCAAACATGACGTCTACAACGGGACCGATAACCTGAGCAATTTTACCTGAACTCATCTACTTCTCCTATTCTGTATAAGATACTGTCGGTTCCTAGCTCAACTAGGTCCTAATACTCTTCGAAAATCAAATTCAAACCACGTCAGCGTCGCCTTACCGTACTCAAGTACAGCCTGCGGCTAGCTTCCTAGTTTGCTCTTTGATTTTCATTGAGTATAAGTTCATTTTCATACGAGCTGGACTAGAGCCTATTCTAAGGCACTAGCTCCTGCTACGATTTCTGTAATTTCTTGTGTAATCGCCGCCTGTCTGGCACGGTTATACTGGATAGTCAAATCATTGATAACTTTTTTAGCATTATCTGTAGCTGTTTGCATAGCCGTCATCCCTGCCGCATTTTCAGCTGTCTTGGCATCAATAATAGCACCGTAAATCATACTTTCTGCAAACTGTGGCAATAGTTGATCCAAGATTTCTTCACGACTTGTTTCAAGCTCAAATGTCAAGCTGTAGTTATCATCTGCTTCATTTGGGTCCAAGTCGACAATTGGAAGCATCTGCTCCACACGCATTTGACTTGTCAGTGTATTCACGTGGTGGTTGTAGCAAACATAGAGCTCATCGAAAAGTTCATTTTGATACATTTCAATGGTTTTTGAAATAATCTTACGAACTTCATCGAAGCTTGGTTGACTTGCGAGACCACGCAATTCATAAATTGGCTGAATACCACGAGCTTTAAAGAAGTCTGCTCCCATACCACCGATACAGATGACTTCGAAATCATCACCTGATGGATGGTATTCTTGTTGCAGTTCCATGACAGCCTTCAAGATTGAAGAGTTATATCCTCCAACAAGACCACGGTCAGATGTAATGACGATATAGCCTGTTTTCTTGACAGGGCGACTAATCAACATGGGATTTGTTGATCCGCCAGCACCATCCCCGTGAAGGATGTCTGTAAGGAGTTTACGGACTTTTTGAGCATAAATCTGGAAGTTGCGTGCAGCTTCTTCAGAACGACCTAACTTAGCTGCAGAAACCATCTGCATGGCGTTAGTAATTTGACTAGTATTTTTCGTTGAGGCGATTTTTGTTTTAATATCATTTAGAGATACTGCCATCTGACACCTCTATTCTTATTGGAAGCTGGATTGGTTGAGAAACTCAGTAATCGCAGCATCCAAGACTGCTTCTTCTGGCAAGTCTTTTGTTTCACGAATAGTTTCCAAAATCTCTGGATGTTGCGCATCAAAGAAGGCATGGAATTCTTCCTCAAAACGAACAATATCATCAACTGATATAGTATCCAAGAATCCATGAGTCAAGGCATACAGAATGGTCACTTGTTTCTCAACAGGTAGTGGTTTATGAACAGGTTGTTTCAATACTTCTACAGTACGACGACCACGGTTCAATTTAGCCTGAGTAGCAGCATCCAAATCTGAACCAAATTTAGTGAAGGCTTCCAACTCTCGGTATGAAGCAAGGTCGATACGAAGAGTACCAGCAACCTTCTTCATGGCTTTAATCTGAGCAGAACCACCAACACGAGATACAGAAGAACCCGCATCAATAGCTGGACGAATACCCGCATTAAAGAGACTATCACTTAAGAAGATTTGTCCATCCGTAATAGAGATTACGTTTGTGGCGATATAGGCTGAGATATCTCCTGCTTGGGTCTCGATAAACGGAAGAGCCGTGATAGATCCACCGCCAAGCTCATCTGAAACTTTAGCAGAACGCTCAAGTAGACGACTGTGAAGGTAGAAGACATCCCCTGGGAAGGCCTCACGACCTGGTGGACGACGGAGCAAGAGAGAAAGTTCACGATAAGCTACCGCTTGTTTAGATAGGTCATCATAAACGATCAAGACATGCTTCCCTTGGTACATGAACTCTTCTGCCATAGCAACTCCAGCATATGGTGCGAGGTAGAGCAATGGTGAAGGCTGTGAAGCTGAAGCTGTCACAACGATTGTGTAATCCAAGGCACCGTACTGACGAAGTGTTTCCACTTGTGTACGAACTGTTGATTCTTTTTGTCCAATCGCTACATAGATACAAATCATATCTTGACCTTTTTGGTTCAAGATAGCGTCAATAGCGATAGTTGTCTTCCCTGTTTGACGGTCACCAATGATCAACTCACGTTGGCCACGACCGATTGGAACAAGGGCGTCAATAGCTTTCAAACCTGTTTGCAATGGTTCTGAGACAGACTTACGTTGCATAACACCAGGAGCTGGTGCTTCAACTGGACGAGTCTTATCAGTGTTGATTGGACCCAAACCGTCTACAGGACGACCAAGGGGATCGACAACACGTCCAATCAAGCTATCACCAACTGGAACTTCCATGATTTTCCCTGTACGACGAATTGTATCGCCTTCACGGATATCTGTAAAGTCCCCAAGGATGATAATACCGACATCTGTTGATTCCAAGTTTTGCGCCATACCATAAGAGCCATTTTCAAAAATCAACAGCTCACCACTCATGGCATTTTCAAGACCATGAGCACGCGCAATCCCGTCACCAATATAGGTTACAAAACCTGTTTCAGTCACATCAAAATTGGGTTTGAAATTTTCAATTTGTTGCTTAATTAAAGCGCTGATTTCTTGTGCGTTAATTGCCAAAAGAACACCACTTTCTATTTCAAATTTTCCTTAACAACTTTAAGTTGTTGTTTAATACTCACATCAATTGTCTTGTGATTGGCAAAAATAACAAAACCACCGATTAAACTATCGTCAACTTTTTCCTTAATGCTACGAACTTTTAGAGACATCTTTTTCTCGATTAGAGGAATTAGTCGTTCTTTCTGTTCGTCAGTCAAAGGATGTGCAGACAAAATAGTCACTTCAAAACGATTGGTTTCTTTTTCAAGACGATTCAAGCAATCTACAATCACATCATAAAACAGGTTTGATCTGTGATTGTAAAGTAGAACCTCGATAAAGTTTTGTACTAAAGGTGACACAGAGTCATGGAAAAAACGAACCGTTTTTTCTTTATCCGACTCATCTACTGCCACCTGAGCTAAAAAAGAAGGTAAGCCTGTTTCTTCAGCTACTTGCTTGATTTGAGACAAGTCTGAAAAAATAGAATCTTCTTCTCCTTTTTCAATCACCAATTGGACAAAAGGCATGCTGTATTTTTCAATTACCTTTAGAGTCTTTTTGTCCATTAAGCTTCTCCTAGCTGATCGATATACTGATCAATGAGTTCTTTATGGGCCTGACCGTCAAGGTTTTGAGAGATAATTTTTCCAGCTAGACTGATTGTCAAGTCTGCCACATCTCCCTTAACACTTTGTAAAGCTTCAGCTTTATTTTGAGCAATTTCTTGGTTGGCTTTTTCTTTTAAGCGCCCAGCTTCAAGTTTAGCTTCGGCCAAAATATCAGCTTTACTTTTCTCAGCTGTTTCCTTTGCATTCTCGATAATCGTTTTAGCTTCGGTACGGCTGCCTGCTAACTCAGCTTCACGTTTGCTAGCAAGTTCCTCTGCCTTTTTACGGGCTTCTTCGGCACCATCAATATCTGAAGAAATCTTTTCAGCGCGTTCATCTAAGACACTGGTAATATTTCCCCAAGCATATTTCTTCACTAAAAAGATCAATAAAAGGAAGGAACCAGCGACCAGAATAAAGTCACCAATAATGGTACTAATAGTTAAATCCATCTTCTAATCCTCCTCTACTTACTCTTCCCCTTCATTTATTTTTTTACCAATGTACATAGATGACAACATGGTAAATACATAAGCTTGAATACATGAAATGAAAATCGAAAATGCTGTCCATAACATGTTTGCGATAAAGGCAAAAGGATACCAATACAAGGCATGTTGTGACAAGGCCAATAGCAATCCAGCTAAGACCTCACCGGCAAAAATATTTCCGTAGATCCGAATCGCCAAGGAAGCAAAATTGGTGAACTCTTCTAAAATGTTCATCGGAGTCATAAAGCCAGGTGTAACAAATGCTCTCAAATATTCTTTAACGCCTCTACGACGAACTCCTTCTACATGGGCGATCAAAGTGATCAAGAATGAGAGGGATAAATCGTATCCAAGGTTGGCTGTTGGGGAAGTCCACAAGTTATAACCGTTTGTTGTTTGTACTTTTGCCATTAAGCCGATATTATTGGCAACCAAGATAAACAGAAATAGAGAAAACAGAAACAAGGAATAATCCTTGATGTATGAATCTCCAATGTTTGGTTTAGTAAAACCAATCACAAAGTCATAAATCATCTCAAGAGCATTTTGTTTACCCTTTGGACGGATGGTCATTTCACGACTTGCCCAATAGACAAAGGCAAAAACCATCAAAACAGTTACAAGAGACATGGCAAGCAGGGTCAAATCAAAGGATATTGGTCCAATATTAACGGTTGGATTCAAACTTTCTTCCATGGTTTGACACCTCCATTTCTAAATAGAGTTGTCTATTTAATGACAAATGCCATCGCTAGGGTTACAAAGAAGGTACCTTCTACAAAGGCAACACCAAGAATTAAAAGGCTGCGTAATTGGTCAATAATTTCAGGTTGACGAGCGGCAGACTTGAAGAGATTACTCATAATCAATCCTTCAGCAATAGATACACCCATACAGGCAAGACAAAGTCCGAAAAATGTTAAATTCATGACGAATTCTCCTTTTTTAAATTAAATTTACCCTTCTAGTTTAGTCCTAAAATTTGCTTTTGTCAACTTTTTACTAGTAATGAAAGCGTTTCGAATCATTTATTTCTAATTTTACGATTTTCAAGACAATTATATAGAAAATTTTATTGTCTTTTCATACCACTTTCACTACCTTTCCTTGTTTTCTGAAAACAAAAAACCGAGTTTTACAACTCGGTTTTGTCAGTTCTTATCTGAAATAAATTGAGTAATGATTTTGACAAGCTGGATTAAATGCAGCATTACAAAATGGACAAGTGCCCGTCTCTGTATACTCCTCATACCTTAGTGTTTTCCCACAGGAGCCACATAAGATAGGTCTATCCTCTTTCAGATTTAAAGGATAGGGAGAAAATATGTGCGACTCTAGTTCATTATGACACTGATAACAAGCATAGTATTTTTGACACTCATAGCACTGAAGTGCTGCGATATCCTTATCACTATGGTAATGAACACATCTGCTTTCATGATCTACTAGTAAGCCCTGAGCTTGAACCATTCTTTTTCCTTATCTAGGCACGAACTGTGACGCTTGTTCCATCTTCTTTGTAAAGATTGATCAGGCCTTCTTTCAAAGCACGTACCATGTCACCAGCTTGAACAGGTTGAGGAACCTTGATAGTCAAAAGTTCCATTGGATTTGGGGCGCGATCGATTTTATTTCCTTTGGCATCGTGAAGGTCTTCGATAAAAGTTTCAAAATGACGGAAGCCTGGACCGTAGAACTCAACTTGGTCGCCTTCGTTGATAACATTACGTTGGCGGATGGTTGCTGTCTGAGTCGCATCATCATAAGCTACTACTTCAGCAACAAACTTGTATTCTGGAATCTTACGACGAGCTCCGAAAAGTTGCTCATTTTCAGATGGTGTCCCATAGTAGAAACCTGTAGCCAATTCACGTTGGGCAACCTTCCACATTTCATCAATCAAGTCTTGCTTGATTGCTTCAAACTTTTCAGGGCTTTCAAGGTAAGCATCGACTGCAGCCTTGTAGCAGTTTGTTACTGTTGAAACATAGTGGATCGACTTCATACGGCCTTCAATCTTAAGACTGTCCACACCATTTTCAATCATATCAGGGATATGGTCAATCATAGACATATCAACCGCAGACATAGAGAATTCTTCAGGAATTTCTCCCTTAAGACTCTTACGTTCCTTACCGAAGGGCATATCGTAAAGGTCATATTTCCAACGGCAAGATTGTGAACATCCACCACGGTTGGCGTCACGCATACTCATATGGTTAGAAAGAGTACAACGACCAGAGTATGAGATACACATAGCACCATGGACGAAGGCTTCAATCTCAACATCGGTACGTTTGCGAATCTCTGCCAATTCTTCCATAGAAACCTCACGCGCCAAAACGACACGCGTCAATCCAAGTTCTTTCCAGAATTCTAGAGTTTCATAGTTGGTAGCACTTGCTTGAGTTGAAAGGTGAATTTCAAGTCCTGGTGCTTCTGTTGCTGCAATCATGATCAAGGCTGGATCTGATACGATAACCGCTGCAATCCCAATATCACGTAATTTACGGAACCATTCTCCAGCGCCTTCTTCGTTTCCTTCGTGCATAACCATATTAGCAGCCACATATACCTTAGCTCCATACTTAGCCGCGAACTGTACTCCTTCTTCCATTTGTTCGAAAGTAAAGTTCCCTGCACGGCTACGAAGACCATAGGCCTGACCACCGATAAAGACAGCATCTGCTCCATATTGAACAGCTACTTTTAGTTTTTCAAGTGTTCCTGCAGGTGATAGAACCTCAGGACGTTTCAAAGTTTTTGTCATGTTTTCTCCTATTTGCAATATAAAAGTTTGACACTAATCTTTACCATTTTATAGCAAAAAGGTTCTAAAATCAAGTTTTGATTGATTGTTTAGACAATTTTAATTTTCTTGAAAAGCTAAGCTCAGCGAACTGTTTCTATTTGCCAAGCACTCCAACCTTTAAAACGAATGGCCCCTTTTTGATCCGTTTTGTAAATCGAATTCCCAAGTTCTTGGTTATTCTCCCCATTTTTTTCTTTAAATTTTTTCTTCTTGTCAACAGAAATGACAGTGATTTTAGGCTGGAAGATTTCGATATCTGTTTTTTTCTTCGATGCTTGCTGATGAGTTAGCACTACATCTGCTTGGAGTTTTGGATAAGAGTTTGCTAAGAACTTCTCCTCTATCTTTCCAGTGACTAGAAAAGTTTGATTTAGTAGCTTTCCATACATTGCTATTGATGCTTTACTATCACTGTTTTGATTTTCGATTACTTCTAAACTACTCCCAAAAATAAATAACTGCTCTCCTGTTTTAATAGGACGTACTTTCAAGTTACTTTCCTTTAATTTATCCATAAATTCTCTTTTAGATAGAGTTTCTTCAGTTACTAGAATCTCTCCAAGATTGAAGGCTTTACTAATTTCTAGTAGGTGGTCTAGTTGCTTAGGTTCACTATCCGTTAAAACAAGTTGATCAATCTTTGCCACTCCTCTACTTTTCAGATAGGGAATTAAACTTCGTTTGGCAACGCTCGAGCTGACTTTCTCCTGCCAAGCTTCTTTTTTCTCAACTGCTAACTTTTCACCGACATCCAGTAATATTGTCTTTCCTGTCATGTCTCTTAGGAAAATGCTCCGTCCCTGCTCCATGTCTAGGACTGTGATTTCATTTTCCAGTGGATGTTTGGTTACTAAGAAAAGGGAAACGATAAATAGGATAAGCAAAGGTGCTTTCTTCAAATTTTTACGATAATCATAAATCAGAGCCAAAGAGACTAATAGACATGCCAGAACCCAAAGACTCGGTTGACCAAAAACTAAAGGTCTAGTAGATAGCTGAGATACATAGCGTATGATGTTTTCTAGCCATTCAAAAAAAAAGTTAAACTGGGTAATAGGATATATCCATGACAGACAGAAG
Organism: Streptococcus sp. Marseille-Q6504; assembly: GCF_965111625.1. Lineage (NCBI taxonomy): Bacteria > Bacillati > Bacillota > Bacilli > Lactobacillales > Streptococcaceae > Streptococcus > Streptococcus sp. Marseille-Q6504. The sequence continues at coordinate 333,985 of NZ_CBCOON010000001.1, read as the reverse complement.
AGTATTGATAAAAGTGGTAGCAAGACCATATCAAATAAAAAAGAAAAGACAAAGGTTAAGAGTATGGACCAAGGTTGAAATTCAGAAAAATAGAATGATAAAATTGGCAGAATTCCTAGGGAAATAATGAAACTTTCTCTTACCAAACCTTTTATCCCTGCTACTTCTTCACCAGTCATGGTCAGGATAAAGGCATAGGCACAGGAGAGCACTCCACCAGCAGTTAGGAAGAAATTCGGCATCACGATAAACAGGACAAGGACTGTCAAAGCAAAGTTATCCAGACCCTTGAAGCCATGCTGAGCCAAAAGTTTTTGCAACAGGCTTCTAATGACAGAAGCTGAGAAACCTGTCAAACCTGCATAGACCAAAGAAAAGGGATAGGCAAGCCATTTGAACTTCTCTTGCGTCAAACCCAATCGTAAGAGTGACTTCTTAAAAGCATTCATGAAGAAACCGACCTGCATTCCTGACAAAGCAAAAAGGTGAATAATCCCTAGACTGGAATAGAGTTCGTTCATTTCCTCAAAATCTGTGTCCAAGTGCCCTAATAAAAGACCTGTCATATAATTACGCATGGGGTCAGGAAAATTCCTTTTAATCCAGACAACTGCTTTTCTCCGCAAGCTGGATAGATTTTCTCCTATATCCCAGCTGGATGTTTTCTTTAATTCGACCATTTCCGATATAGTTAAGGTCTGATAAATCCCCTGTGTTTTTAGATAATTTCGATAATCAAATCCAGCAAAATTATTTGCTCCTTGAGGAATAGCTAGCTTTCCTTTTACTACTATCTCATGCAGTTCAGATAACTCTTTAAACCTTTCCTTTTCAGACTCTGACTGGAATTTATAATAGACCTGAAAGAGTCTGCCATCAGCCTTCCCACGAAAGGATAAACTATCTCCATTGACCTTGATAGTATCAGGCAAGATTCGTACCGTATTAACGGAGTCAACAAGATGTTGACTCGCTTCTTCTTGTTGCCATTTTTGAAATATAAACCAGCTTCCAAAAAGACCACAAACAAAGATAACCTTGACCACAGTCTTCCATGGAAATTGAAAAAAGAGGCAGAGCAGTAAAAAGACAAAGCCCAAGAGTGCTAAAAAGCTTGCTGAAAAAATAGCATAGTAGAGCCATAATAAAAGAAAACTGAGATAGATTTTTGGTATGGGAAATCGACTAATCCACTGTGACATACTCTTTTAACTTTTCTATCGTTTTTGCACCAATACCAGAAACCTTTTTGAGCTCATCAACTGACTTAAACTTACCGTTGGACTCACGATGGTCGATGATATCCTGAGCACGTTTGGCTCCCAACCCCTTGACTTGTTTCAGCTCCTCTAAACTGGCTTTATTGAGATTGACTTTCTTATTTTCTTTGGTGTTGGAAGCATTTGAATGCGCCTCTTGACTGGTAGTTTCTTCCTTAGTCGGAACATAAACAAGTGCTTCGTCACTAATTCTCTGGGCAAGATTTATAGACTTACTATCAGCATTATCTGTCAAGCCACCAGCTTTTTGGACAGCATCGTTGATACGACTTCCAACTGGCAAATCATAAATTCCAGGTGATTTGACCGCACCTTTTACATCAACAGTAATCAGATCTTGCTCCACCACTTCTTCCTTCTGATTTTTATCTTCCTTTTCCTCCGTCGGATCCTTTGAAACAGTTGTAACTTCTGTTTGCAAATTGCTTTCCTTAGCCGGTGTTTGAGCGACTGGCTTCAGGAGGAAAAATCCGCCTAAGACCATGCCAAAAATAGCACAGATAACAATGATTTTATATTCTTTGATTTTCTCAATAAGTTCTTCCATAATTTCTCCTCTCTTATCTTATTCGTAATGCAAAGAAAAAACAGCTGAAATATCTTTTCAACTGCTTATTTATTTGCAAAATATTCTTCTTTGGTTAAGACATATCTTAAGTAGATAAATAAGTTTTTCTTGCAATTTATAGCGCTTTTATATAAAATAAGAACATCACAAGAAAAGACTGGGTTCTTCCTGTGATGATTTCGTATAAGAACCTAGATATTAAATAAGGAGCTAATCTCTATGTTAATTGGAATTCCAAAGGAAATTAAAAATAATGAAAATCGTGTTGCTTTGACACCTGCTGGTGTACAGAGTCTTGTTGGTCATGGTCACCGTGTCCTCATCGAAACAAATGCTGGTCTTGGATCTGGTTTTACTGATGCTGACTATGAAAAGCAAGGAGCTGAGATTGTCGCAACTGCTGCTGAAGCCTGGGCTGCAGAGTTAGTTGTTAAAGTCAAGGAACCCCTTGCTAGTGAGTACCAGTTCTTGCGTGAAGACTTACTTCTCTTCACCTACTTGCACATGGCAGCAGCCCCAGAATTAGCGGATGCTATGCTTGCAGCAAAAACAACTGGTGTTGCTTATGAAACTGTACGCAATACTGAAGGTCAACTCCCTCTATTGGTTCCAATGAGTGAGGTTGCAGGTCGTATGGCTGTCCAAATCGGAGCTCACTTCTTGACGAAACAAGCTGGTGGTTCTGGAGTTCTTTTAGGTGGTGTCCCAGGTGTACCAAAAGGAAAAGTAACCATTATCGGTGGTGGTGTCGTTGGTACACACGCAGCACGTATCGCTCTTGGTTTAGGTGCTCAAGTAACTATTCTAGATATCAGCGCTAAACGTCTCTCTGAACTTGAAGATGTCTTTGGTCACCAAATCCAAACACTCATGTCTAACCCATTTAATATCGAAGCAAGTGTGCGTGAAGCAGACGTTGTTATCGGTGCAGTATTGATTCCTGGTGCCAAAGCTCCAAAATTAGTGACAGATGACATGGTTCAACAAATGCGTCCCGGTTCTGTCATCGTAGACGTTGCTGTAGACCAAGGTGGCGTTATTGCAACTGCTGACCGTGTAACAACCCACGATGAGCCTGTCTATGAAAAACATGGTGTTCTCCACTATGCGGTTGCTAACATTCCTGGAGCCGTTGCTCGTACTTCTACTATCGCCCTTACAAATGTGACTCTTCCATATATCGAAGCCTTGGCAGGAAAAGGATTTAAGAAAGCAATCCTTGACGATGCTGGATTACGTGAAGGTGTAACAACTTATCAAGGTCAACTCACAAGTCAACCTGTTGCTGAAGGTTTAGAACGTGACTTCACACCTATCAGTGAACTTGTCTAATAAGAAATTCAAAAAATTAAGAGCAGTTTTTCAACTGCTCTTTTTCTTTATTCTGTTTCTTCTTGATTTTCTTCAGCTTTGACAGGTCGAGGTTCATAGGCTCTGATAATCTGAGCAACGACTGGATGGCGAACCACATCCTTGGCTGAGAAGTGTACAAAGTCAATCTGATGAATGTTCTTAAGTTTTTCCTGGGCATCAATCAAACCTGACTTAACATTACGTGGTAGGTCAATCTGGCTAATATCCCCATTGACAATCATTTTTGAATTGAATCCAAGACGTGTCAAGAACATCTTCATCTGCATGATGGTTGTATTTTGGGCTTCATCTAAGATGACAAAGGCATCATCCAAGGTACGTCCACGCATATAGGCCAAAGGTGCAATCTCAATAATTTCTCGCTCCATGAGACGAGTTGTTTGGTCTTTCCCTAAAATCTGATATAAGGCATCGTATACTGGTCGAAGATAAGGGTCTACCTTTTCCTTCAAATCTCCTGGTAGAAATCCCAAGCTTTCCCCAGCTTCTACTGCTGGACGAGTCAGGATAATACGCTTGACTTGACCACGTTTGAGAGCTGTAACAGCCAAGGTCACTGCTAGGAAAGTTTTTCCTGTCCCCGCTGGCCCAATCCCGAAGGTAACATCATGGTTCTTAACACTATCTACATAAAGTTTTTGACCCAGTGTCTTTACACGTATCGGCTTACCAGTATTGTCTTTGATAATCTCTTCTTCATAGAGGGCAACAAACTTATCGATTTCATTGTTTCTAACCATATTGATGGCTGTCACCACATCCGGAGTTCCTACTGTCATGCCACGATTGACCAAGACCATCAAGGCTTGAATGACTTGCCGTGCTTCTTCACAAGAAGACTCCTCTCCCAAGACTTGTACAATCTCTGTACGAGCATGGATGATGACATCTAACTCTTCCTCCATCAAGCGAAGATGGCGTTCATTGGAACCAAAAAGATGAAACAGGTCATCTGGATGACTTAACTGAATGTCTATTGAATGTTCCTTCAAATAAAGAACCTCTCTAACTCTTTAATTTCTTTTTATTATAGCAAAGGCATTTAGAAATTGCTATCCCTAACACCTATGGTATCTTTAATGTTCTAAATATTCTTGCCAGATGCGATCGAAGTCTCCCATATTAAAGGAAAAACTAGCATGTTCTTCTAAAAATCGACTCACCTGATCGAAATCATCCGTATGTTTCGGGAAGGCTGACTCCTCAAAGGCAAGATCCGCTAAAATTGCTTTGGGACTATTACTTTTAGGATTACGCTCTGTCATAAGCCAAGTATAAAATGATTTTCGCATAAGCCTCCCTAAATTAACTCTGTACCAAATTGGTCTTGTTTAATCTTTCCAGCTTTCATTAAACCACCAAGCGCTTTTTTAAACTGACCTTTTGAGATACCAAAGGTAGCCTTGATGTCATCTGGTGAAGATTTATCATTTAAGGTCATAAATCCACCATTACTTTCCAAGTAAGTCAGAATCATTTGTGCATCATTTTCTAACATCTCAAAAGAGCGAGGTTTTAGTGATAGATTAAGAGTTCGGTCAACTTCACGGAAACCAATGACACGCACATCTAACACTTGCCCCAAACGTGGCTCTGCAAAGCGCTCACTTGGGTGGATAAATCCAAGCATGTTGTTTTCTGGTAGATAGACAAAAGTGCCTGATAACTTAAGACGATAAACGATTGCAGGCCAGTTCTGATTTTGCATGTTGTTGTATGCTGGACGTGCCAAACGTTGGAAGTCTTCCTGATAAGCCAAAACACCCCAAATACGGTCTTTCTTATCTACTTCTAGACGAATATAAAGTTTATCGCCCTTCTTGGGCCAGAGCTCTTTTAGTTCAGGTAGGATATCCAGTGACACTACGATTTCCTTGTCAGGAAGCCCTGTATCAACAAAAACACCCAAATCCTTACGCACTTCTGTTACAGTTCCCCAACCAAATTGATCCTGAGTTGCAGTCACTTCTTGAGTTGTCAAGCGAAGTTTTTGCTTCATATCCGTGTAGGCGAAACCTTTAACAGTATCACCAACTGTATGCTGACCTTCTTCCTTGGCAAGAGCATAGGTTTGACCATCCTTTTGTACAAAGTAAAAACTGTCATTTTCATCGATGATGAGTCCAACGATAAAACTTGCAAGATTTGTATTCATGTTTCCTTCTTTCGAATAAAACTCAGCCAGCAATGCCAACTGAGTTTTTCTGTTTATTTCTTAGACTTCCAAGATTTCTTTTTCTTTATTGGCAGTCATGTCGTCGATGTGTTTAACAGCATCGTCTGTCGCTTTTTGAATATCTTTTTCAAGAGTCTTCAATTCATCTTCAGTGATTTCTTTTGCTTTTTCTTGTTTCTTAGCTTCATCCATAGCGTCACGACGAATATTACGGATCGCTACTTTAGCATTTTCACCAACTTTTTTCACTTCTTTAGCGAGGTCGCGACGAGTTTCTTCTGTAAGAGCTGGGATTACCAAGCGAATAACAGAACCATCGTTAGCTGGTGTAATACCAAGATCTGAAGCGTTCAAGGCACGCTCGATATCCTTCAATGAAGATTTATCAAATGGTGTTACCAACAAGACACGCGCTTCAGGAATTGTGATAGAAGCGATTTGGTTAAGAGGTGTTTCGACACCATAGTATTCAACAGTAATACGGTCAAGCAAGCTAGCGTTAGCACGACCTGCACGGATACCACCAAATTCACGAGCAAGTGAGTGGTGAGATTGAGTCATTCTCTCTTTAGCTTTTTCTACAATTGCGTTAGCCATAATTTTTCTTATTCCTTTTCTTCGATATTGTTTGAAACAGTTGTTCCGATATTTTCACCAAATACAACACGTTTGATATTGCCAGGTTGGTTCATATTAAAGACAACCAAGTCAATATCGTTATCCATAGATAGAGTTGAAGCTGTTGAATCCATGATACGGAGACCTTTATTAATAACATCACGGTGAGTCAATTCTTCAAATTTAACAGCCGTTTTATCTTTCTTAGGATCCGCATTGTAGACACCGTCTACACCATTCTTAGCCATCAAAATAGCGTCCGCTTCAATCTCAGCTGCACGAAGAGCCGCTGTTGTATCTGTAGAGAAGTAAGGTGAACCAATTCCCGCGCCAAAGATAACGATACGTCCTTTTTCAAGGTGACGAAGGGCACGTCCACGAATATAAGGCTCTGCTACTTGTTGCATGGCAATAGCTGTTTGTACACGAGTATCAACACCAGCTTGTTGCAATGAATCTGCCATCACAAGAGCATTCATAACTGTCCCAAGCATTCCAGTGTAATCCGCTTGAACGCGATCCATACCAGCTTCTGCTGCAGGTTCTCCACGCCAAAGGTTACCACCACCGATAACCAAGGCGATTTCAATTCCTAGTTCGTGAACTTCCTTGATTTCTTGGGCCATACTTTGGACGGTTTTGATATCAATACCGACACCACGTTCGCCAGCAAGGGCTTCACCAGATAGCTTGATTAATATACGTTTATACTTAGGTTCTAACATTTTCTCTCTCCTTTTTTCATCCTACCTATTTTATCACAATTTCAAGGATTTTTATAGTATCATGAGCGATTCTTTCAAAAAAATTAGACAGATAAAAATTTCTCTAAATCAGACAAGGCGCGTTCTGCAATTTTCTCATAACGAGCCTTTTTATCACGAATACGCTCACCTTCTAACTCCTTGATAATCCCAAAGTTGACATTCATGGGTTGGAAGTGCTTGCTATCAGCATGAGTGATATAATGAGCTAAACTACCGATAGCTGTAGTCTCTGGGAAAATAGCCTCACTTTCTCCCTTGAAAAGACGAGCAGCATTGATTCCAGCAACTAATCCTGAAGCAGCTGACTCAACGTACCCTTCCACACCTGTCATCTGACCAGCAAAGAAGAGATTTGGCTGTTTCTTAGAACGGTATGTCTGTTCAAGAAGATTTGGTGAATCCATGTAAGAATTACGGTGCATAACACCATAACGGACAAACTCCGCATTTTCAAGTCCTGGAATCATTTGGAAGACACGCTTTTGTTCTCCCCATTTGAGGTGAGTTTGGAAACCAACGATGTTATAGAGACTACCTGCAGCATTATCCTGACGAAGCTGAACAACTGCATACGGTGTTTTAAAGTCACCATCACGAGGCCCTTTATAGTCTTCTGGATACTCGAGTCCAACTGGTTTCATAGGGCCATAAAGCATGGTTTTAATGCCACGTTTAGCCATAACTTCAATTGGCATACACCCTTCAAAGTACTTTTCTTTTTCAAAAGAATTAAGGGGTGCTTCTTCCGCATTGACCAAAGCTTCATGGAAATCCATAAACTCTTGCTTGGTCATCGGAGCATTGAGGTAGGCAGCTTCTCCCTTGTCATAACGAGACTTGAGATAGACCTTGCTCATATCGATAGTGTTGACGTCGATAATAGGCGCTGCCGCATCGTAGAAATAAAAACCGTCACCACCATTAAGAGAATGAATTTTCTCAGCCAGGGCATCGCTAGTTAAAGGACCAGTCGCTACAACTGTAATAGCATCTGTTGGCAATTCTGTGATTTCGTCACGAACGATCTCAATCAAGGGATGATTGGCAATTTTTTCAGTAACCATTTGAGAAAAACCGTCACGATCAACCGCAAGCGCTCCACCTGCAGGAACACGTGTAGCTTCTGCTGATTCTAAAATCACAGAACCAAGACGACGCATTTCTTCCTTGAGGAGCCCGACAGCATTTGTAAGAGCATCCCCTCGTAATGAGTTGGAACACACTAATTCTGCAAAATTATCTGTTTTATGCTGAGGTGTTGATTTGACACCACGCATTTCATAGAGTTTAACCGGAATACCACGCTCTGCGATTTGGTAAGCTGCTTCCGAACCTGCTAAACCAGCACCGATAACATTGATATAAGATTGAGACATGACACTAATACCTCTTTGGGTGGAAACTAAGTTCATATCAAAACAAGCCACTGGACTGTTTGACACCCACAAATCTTTCTAAATTTTCTTTTACTAGTATAACAAAAAAAGGGAAGAAGGCAAACTTCCCTGTTTAGTCATCCGATTGATTCTCTTCCCATTCATGATAAGATGCATAGAGCTGGCTTTTGTTCCACTGATATATTTTAGCGACTTCCTTAATGGCTTGATTTTTCTTAACACCTTCTTGGATACGATTTTGTATTTCAGAGAATAGATCTTCTTCATCCTTATCTTCAACTTCTAGACTAGCACCTTCTACGATGAGAAGACACTCGCCCTTGAGCGGTGTTTCAGAGATACTTTCAAGCAACTCAGTGATTTTCCCCCGTTGGTATTCTTCAAAAATCTTAGTCAATTCTCGAACTAGAACTACTGGACGGTCACCATAAACTGCTAGCATATTTTCTAGGGTATCAGCCACACGATGTGGAGATTCATAGAAAATCTGGGTCTCAGGATAATCTTTTTTTGATTCGAAAAATTGCTTTTGTTGTCCCGATTTTCGAGGTAAGAAGCCATAAAAAATGTGGGGTTGTGGAGCCAAACCACTGGCAATCAAGGCAGAAATTCCTGCGCTAGCACCTGGAACTGTGACAACTGCTATATCTTCTTCAATTGCCGCCTTGACCAAATCATGACCGGGGTCAGAAATACTTGGCAAACCCGCATCAGAAACTTGAGCAATACCTTGTCCTGCTTTCAGGAAACCAATCAAATCAGGAATCTTTTCCTTGGCATTGTGCTCATGAAAACTGATTTGTTTGGTTGAAATATCGAAATGCTTCAGCAATAGACCAGTATTACGAGTATCCTCGGCAGCAATCCAGTCCACTTCTTTCAAAGTCTGAATAGCACGAAAGGTCATATCTTCTAGATTCCCAATCGGAGTTGCGACAAGATATAACTTACCATAAGGTGACTGACCTTTAAAACTTTTTTGAATCTGCATGCTTACTCCCTAAACAACAATTCATCACAAAACATACATTCTGCATCTTGTTCACGACGTTGGCCATAAAAGTCGCGACACACATGAAAACCGTCGTCATAGATTCGACTCACGTTTTCTCTAACATGCTTGGTCTTAGTTGGAGCTGTTTCTTCTTCCTCACTCAAGCGCTCTCTCAGTTTATCGTTTTCTAAGCGAAGAGCTGTATTCTCTTCTACAACACTCTTGAGATTTTTTTTGATGGCTTCAACATCTGCCAAGGTTGCCAATAATTGTTGAGAAAAATCATCTAAGGCATCAAATAATTCTTTCTTGTTCATGAACAGCCCTTTCTTTTTCTGTTTTCATGTTCATTTTATTGTAAAACTAGGTATTCCAAAGAATTTTGGAAAGACACATTTGCTTTCCACATTTTTCTGGCTTCGAGAAGGTTTTGCAAAATTGTACGAGCTACATTTTTTTGAATCTCTTGACCTGCTAAAACTTCCAGAATTCTGAATACTTGGTCTTGTTTTTCTTTGTCATCAGCTAAACTAGCTAATTTTGAAACCTGTAAGTAGGATTCCTTTTTCCCAGACTCCAACCAGCTAAAGAATCGCTCACTTTCTTCAACCAGAGTCCAAAAACTTGCTTGATTTGTCAGTTTTTCAGCTTCTGATGGTGATTGGCTAAACTCAGCCAAAAGTCTTGCTTTGTTTTTCACCAAACCTACTTTTTCCAGCTCGACAATAAGATTTGCAACTTTTTTCTGAAATTGGAAAATCTGTGTCCGACTACGGATAGTTGGTAACATCTGCTCTTGATCATTGGTTAAGAAGAAAATATAGGTTTCACTTTGTGGTTCTTCAATGACCTTTAGTAGTGAATTGGCGGCATTGGCATGCATTTTTTCTGCTTGTTCAATAATAAAAACCTGCCGTTGATTTTCAATCCCTGACTGAGAAAACTGCCCAACTAATTCTCGGATTCGTTCCGTTTTAATGATTTGATTCATCGGACGAATAATGGTGACATCAGGAAATTCTTCCTGATCAATCAACTTACAATTTCGGCAAGACTCGCAAGGTAAGACACCTTGTTTTTCTGTACAGAACAAACTCTTAGACAGAAATAAGGCCATTTCCATGCTTCCGAAATACCCTGAAAAGAGATAGGCATGATTGAGTTGTTTTTGTTCCAAGATATGAACAAACCGCTCAAATTGCAGAGGTTGAGAAGCTTTTAATTGCTCTTGATTCATTCTTGAATCCCCATTCTGTCAAATAAAACTTGTTTAGTATTTTCAACCACTTGATTTAGTGGTAAACTCGCATCGATTTTAACAATACGCTCACCTTCCTTCTCAAGAAGAGAAAGATAGCCTTTACGAACTTTTCTGTGTAGGTCTAAACCTTCCAAGTCCAAACGGTTGACTTCGCGATCGCTGTTTGCCGCGATTCTTTCAAGCCCCTTTTCTACTTCAATATCAAAATAAAGTGTCAAATCTGGCTTGAGTCCATCTGTCGCAAATTGATTGAGCCAGTCAATAGCTTCAATATCCAAACCACGACCAAAGCCTTGATAAGCAACTGAACTATCAATAAAACGATCCATGATGACCAATTTTCCAGCTGCAAGTGCTGGCAAGACCTTCTCTACTAGGTGCTGTCTACGACTTGCAATATAGAGAAGCAACTCTGTCTTTGGATCCATCTGAGTATGACTAGGATCTAAAATGACTTCTCGAATCTTCTCACCAATCAAAACACCACCTGGCTCACGTGTTGTTAAAAACTCAATATTCTTTTCTTCTAACAAAGGAAGGATAGCTTCAAGCACGCTCGTTTTACCAGCTCCCTCTGGCCCCTCTAAAGAGACTAAAAATCCTTTTGACATGACGAACTCATTTCTTTTTTTCTTCCTTCTATTCTATCAAAAAAACAGGCATTTGTGAAAAGCTTTTTAACCTAATAAAAATTTATTCTGAAAAACTAGGATATACATTCGTTAATAAATCAGATAATTATTTAATTAAGTTTCTATATTTGTAATCAACTCCCATACTGTCTTATTTTGACTTTGTATAACTAGTAAAAAAAGAACCTTGCATAGCAAGATTCTTTTAATGTCTGACTTAAATAATTGTTCTTCTGGGAACTAAATCGAATTAAGCTTCGATTTCTGTAACCATACCTGAACCAACAGTACGTCCACCCTCACGGATAGAGAATGTAGTACCTTGTTCTACGGCGATTGGGTGGATCAACTCAACGTCGATTGTCACGTTATCACCTGGCATTACCATTTCAGTACCTGCTGGAAGTTCGATTGAACCTGTAACGTCAGTAGTACGGAAGTAGAATTGTGGGCGGTAGTTGTTGAAGAATGGAGTGTGACGTCCACCTTCTTCTTTAGTAAGGATGTAAACTTCACCTTTGAATTTAGTGTGTGGGTTGATTGAACCTGGTTTAGCGATAACTTGTCCACGTTCGATTTCGTCACGTTGAACACCACGAAGAAGGACACCTACGTTATCTCCTGCAAGACCTTCGTCAAGTTGTTTACGGAACATTTCAACACCAGTAACAACTGCTTTTGAAGTTTCTTCTTTGATACCAACGATTTCGATTTCGTCGTTGACACGAACAGTACCACGGTCGATACGTCCTGAAGCAACTGTACCACGTCCAGTGATTGAGAATACGTCCTCGACTGGAAGAAGCAATGGTTTGTCAGTGTCACGTTCTGGTTCTGGAATGTACTCATCAACAGTGTTCATCAATTCCATGATGATGTCTTCGTATTTAGAGTCACCTTCAAGAGCTTTAAGAGCTGAACCTTGGATAACTGGAAGATCGTCACCTGGGAAATCGTATTCTGAAAGAAGGTCACGGATTTCCATTTCAACCAATTCAAGCAATTCTTCGTCGTCAACCAAGTCGATCTTGTTCATGAAGACGATAAGGTGTTTAACACCAACCTGACGTGAAAGAAGGATGTGCTCACGAGTTTGTGGCATTGGTCCGTCAGTTGAAGCTACTACAAGGATAGCTCCGTCCATTTGAGCGGCACCAGTGATCATGTTTTTAACGTAGTCCGCGTGTCCTGGAGCGTCGATGTGAGCGTAGTGACGTTTTTCAGTTTCGTACTCAACGTGCGCAGTGTTGATAGTGATACCGCGTTCGCGTTCTTCTGGAGCAGCATCGATAGACGCATAGTCTTTAGGTTGGTTAACTGCTGAAGGCAAGCGACGTGCCAAAACAGTTGTAATAGCTGCAGTTAGGGTAGTTTTACCGTGGTCAACGTGTCCGATAGTACCAATGTTAACGTGTGGTTTACTACGATCGTATTTTTCTTTTGCCATTTGAGTAAAAGCCTCCAATAAAATATATTTTATAGATAGACAGTAGGCAATACAGTCTAACTTTCCTTACTATTTTATCAAATTTTAGCTAAATTGCAAGTGTTTTACAAAGTTTTTATTAATTATTCTTATTCTTACTATAAGTTGTCGATTTATTGATAAAAAAAGAAACAGATGAATCCGTTTCTTTTTAAAATCTTTATTTTTCTCCCACTTCTTGTACTTCTTTATGTTTTTCATAAAGTCGGACTAGGAATTTGGATATTTCTTTGAGAATTGAGTAGGTAGGAACGGCAACGATCATACCTACGACACCATAGATATTACTTGACAACAATAATAGCACGAGAATTGTAATCGGATGGACTTTCATGACTCCACCAACAATACGAGGGTATAGGATATTCCCATCTACTTGTTGGATAATCAGCATATAGATAACTGCTATAATCATCTTTTGAGGATCCGTAAACAGATTTGAAATAATCATCGGAATTAGTCCAATACTCGGTCCAACATAAGGAATCAAATTTGCTAAACCTGAGAAAATAGCAAAAACTAATGCATATTTTAAGCCAATCACACTATAACCGATAAAAGCCAAACACCCGATAATGAACGCATCGATTGATACTCCACTTATGTAACGGGAAATAGTCTCATTCAAGTTTGTTATTAAACCAGATATATTAAGTTTGTCTCGCTTTAAAATAGTTCTTTCTAGCATCGGTAAGAATTTATGACCATCTAAAAGGAAATAAATCAAGAAAACCGGTGTCATAATGATAATTAAAACAGTGCTTACCAAAGCTGAAAGGACACTTCCCACACTATTTGTCACACTATTTAAGATATTTTGTAAAATATCGACATAAGAAAGATTTAATTGTTGGATTGTTTGTTGAATATCTAGCTCTTGGAAAGTAGGATATTTCGATAATTCTATCACTAAATCTTGGATTCGAGAATAGATATCTTGGCTAGAATTAATCAAGCTACTCAACTGATTAATTAAAATCGGCAAGAGATAGACGACAGCTATCACTATGGTTCCAAAGAGAACACAAAGTGTTAACAAAATACCAATGATTCGATTAATTTTACATTCCTTCTCTAAAAAAATGACAATTGGGTTTGTTAAGTAGTAGAGAAATCCACCCAATAAGAAGGGAATCATGATTGTATTTACGACACTTACAAACGGTGTAATAATAGCACCCATTTCTCGCCATAAGTAGAAAATTAAGGTTATTAATAATATCTCAGTGGTCCAGAAGAATAATTTATTTCTCCGAAACATAAGCCACCTCCTCTTTTTCCTATTTTACCATATTTCGAAAAAGATTGATAACCTTCATCATAAAAACAAGAATATTTTTTATCTTTATGATAGAATAAAACTACTATGAAGAAATTATTTTTAACATTCATTACGCTTATTTCATTTAGTTCTGCTACTACTGTATTTGCTCAAGATTTTGATGTTGCTGCAAAACATGCCATCGCTGTCGAAGCTACTAGTGGAAAGATTTTATACGAGAAAGATGCGACTCAACCTGTTGAGATTGCCTCTATTAGTAAGTTACTTACTGTTTACCTAGTCTATGAGGCGCTAGAGCAAGGAAAAATCACTCTTTCTACCCCAGTGGAAATTTCAGATTACCCCTACCAGCTTACAACCAACTCTGAAGCAAGTAACGTTCCCATGGAAGCTCGTAACTACACTGTTGAAGAGTTGCTAGAAGCAACATTGGTATCTAGTGCCAATAGTGCAGCTATCGCGTTGGCAGAAAAGGTTGCTGGATCAGAAAAAGACTTTGTTGATATGATGAAGGCTAAACTTCTTGAATGGGGAATTCAAGATGCTACCCTCGTCAATACAACTGGTCTAAATAATGAAACTCTTGGGAATAATATCTATCCTGGTTCTAAGAAAGATGACGAAAATAAGATGAGCGCCTATGATGTTGCAGTTGTCGCTCGTAATCTTATCCTCAAATATCCTCAGGTTTTAGAAATCACGAAGAAACCTTCTTCCACTTTTGCAGGAATGACTATTCATTCTACAAACTCAATGTTAGATGGTATGCCTGCTTACCGTGGTGGTATTGATGGTCTTAAGACTGGAACAACTGATAAAGCAGGTGCTTCTTTTGTTGGTACGACTGTTGAAAAAGGAATGCGTATCATTACCGTTGTCCTTAATGCGGATAATCAAGATACAAATCCTTACGCTCGTTTCACAGCAACTTCAGCTCTTCTGGACTATATCTCATCTAATTTTGCTCTCCAAACAATCGTTAAGCAGGGGGAAAGCTACCAAGATAGCAAATCTCCAGTTTATGACGGGAAGCAAGATACGGTTACAGCAGTCGCTAAAGAAGATATAAAAATTGTTCAACGTCTTGGTAGTCGAGCGGAATCAAGTGTTACATACACACCTGATACCACTGAGCATGTTGCTCCTCTAGAAGCAGGTACGGTCGTTGGACATCTGACTTACGATGACAAGGACTTAGTTGGTCAAGGTTATATCACCACTGACAAACCCACCTTTGAAATGGTCGCTGAAAAGAATGTTGAGAAAGCCTTCTTCTTAAAGGTATGGTGGAATCGTTTCGTTCGATTTGTAAATGAAAAATTATAAAAAAATCGCGAAAAATCGCGATTTTTTCTTTATTGATTTTTTGATAGTGTAGAGTTTTTATAGCCATAAGTAAAGTAAGTAATAACTCCTACTATTAAAGCTAATACAAATGCTATCCAAGTTTCAAGAGTGTATTAAAGCATAAAGGACACACAGATCGCAGAAATCACGATAGATAGCACAAGAGCAGGTCCTGCTAGTGTTGCTGCAGCTGTTCCTGTAATGGTAAAAATACCAGTTCCCACCATGGCCCCAATTCCTTAAAGAATTAAATCCCATAATTTCAAATGACGATGCATTTCTGTTTTACTTAGACTGAAGTCTTTTATTCTAAAAATATTCATTCTTCATCTCCACTAACAATAATTGTTTTATTTTACCACAGATAATGTATTTTGTGAATATTTATAAAATTGTATCTAAAAAACTGAACAAATGTAATATTTGCTCAGTTTTTTTTATAATGATTATCCAACTGATCCTTCCATTTCGTAGCTAATCAAGCGGTTGAGCTCAACTGCATATTCCATTGGCAGTTCTTTGGTGAAGGGCTCTACAAATCCCATGACGATCATCTCGGTCGCCTCAGATTCTGACAAACCACGACTCATGAGGTAATAGAGTTGTTCTTCTGAGATCTTAGAAACCTTAGCTTCGTGCTCCAATGCAACTTGTGAGTTATGAATTTCATTAAATGGAATAGTATCTGATGCTGATAAGTCATCCATGATAATGGTATCACACTCAATGTGAGAAACAGATTTCTTAGAGTTCTTGTTAAAGGTTACTTGTCCACGATAGTCAACCTTCCCTCCGCCTTTGGCGATGGATTTAGACACAATTGATGAACTTGTATGTGGCGCGTTGTGGATCATCTTGGCACCAGTATCCTGATGTTGACCAGCATTGGCAAAGGCAATCGAAAGCATAGTTCCACGCGCACCTTCTCCATCAAGGTAAACAGATGGGTATTTCATGGTTGTTTTGGCACCTAGGTTTCCATCAATCCACTCAACAGTCGCATCTTTCAATGCTTTAGCACGTTTGGTTACCAAGTTATAAACGTTGTCAGACCAGTTTTGGATGGTTGTATAACGCATGTAAGCTCCGTCCAAGGCAAAGATTTCTACAATGGCAGCATGTAAGCTATTGCTTGAATAAGTAGGTGCTGTACATCCTTCAACATAGTGGACACTTGCTCCTTCGTCAACGATAATCAAGGTACGTTCAAACTGACCAGTATTTTCGTTGTTGATACGGAAGTAGGTTTGTAGGGGAATATCAACTTTCACACCTTTAGGAACATAAATAAAGGTTCCACCTGACCAAACGGCTGAGTTGAGGGCTGCTAACTTGTTATCTGTTGGTGGTACAAGCTTAGCGAAGTATTGTTTAAACAAGTCTGGGTATTCCTTGAGAGCAGAATCTGTATCAGTAAAGATAATACCCAATTTCTGGAATTCTTCCTTCATGTTGTGGTAAACCACTTCTGACTCATACTGGGCAGAAGCTCCAGCAAGATAGGCACGTTCAGCTTCTGGAATCCCGATACGTTCAAAGGTTTCTTTGATTTTTTCAGGAACTTCATCCCAAGAACGAGCTGGTTTATCAGATGGTTTTTGGTAGTAAATCAAGTCATCAAAATCAATCTCTGACAAGTCTGCTCCCCAAGTTTGCATAGGCATTTTTTTAAAGGTTTCGTAAGATTTCAATCGAAATTCTAACATCCACTCAGGCTCTCCCTTAGCAGCTGATAGTTCACGAATAACATCTTCATTCAATCCTTTTCCTGTCGATAGGACAGGCTCTACATCGTCATGGAAACCAAATTTATATTCACCAAGATCAATTGGTTTTGGTTCTACTCTTTCTTCAGCCATAATATCCTTTCTTTCATTCTTTATTTCTAATGATTTATAAGACAAAGAAAGCTTGTCTTATTTGTTTTCTTGGTCTTCAATTGTTTTTTTAAGGGCATTCCAAGCTAGGGTTGCGCATTTAATTCGCTGAGGGAATTTAGCAACACCTGACAAGAAAGCTGCATCTCCAAGTTGATCTTGACGCTCATCCTTTTGACCTTGAACCATTTCAGAAAAAATGGTTGCAAGTTCTAAAATTTCTTGCTTGGCCTTTCCTAAAACTGCATCTGTCATCATACTAGCAGAGGCAGTTGAAATCGTACAACCAGAGTTTAGAAAAGCTATATCTTCCAAACGGTCCTCTGCGTCAAACTTAACAGAGAGATTAATCACATCCCCGCAGGTTGGATTATTGAGGCTGATTTGCTCAGCGTCTTCTAACTTTCCTTGATGATGGGGATTTTTTGAATGGTCTGCTACCACTGCCATATAAAGGCTATCTAGTTTAGAAAGTGCCATTGAAAAACTCCTTTGTCTTTTGTAGGGCATCTACCAACTTGTCGCAATCAGCCTTGGTGTTGTAGATATAAAAACTAGCGCGAGCTGTTGCTGGAACATCCAAATATTGAAGCAAAGGTTGCGCACAATGGTGACCCGCACGAACTGCTACTCCTTCATAATCCAGAGCAGTCGCAAGGTCGTGAGGATGAAGATCACCTAGGTTAAAGGCAATAACACCTGAACGCTGAGCCAAATCTTGCGAACCGTAAATGGTCAATCCTTCAATTGCCAGTAATTTTGGATAAACGTATGCGATCAATTCCTGTTCGTGAGCTTCAATAGCATCCATACCAATGTTTTCAAGATAATCCACGGCAGCTGCAAGTCCAATAGCACCAGCCATATTGGGAGTTCCAGCCTCGAATTTCCAAGGTAACTCCTTCCAGCTAGCAGATTGCTCATAGACGAAATCAATCATCTCGCCACCAAATTCAACTGGTGACATTTGCTCAAGATACTTTTCTTTGCCGTAAAGAATACCAATACCAGTCGGACCAGCCATCTTGTGACCTGAAAAGGCAAAGAAGTCCACATCCAAATCCTGTACATCAATCTTCATATGAGGCGTAGATTGAGCACCATCTACCACCATGATGGCTCCAACTTGGTGAGCCATTTGTGTGATTTCTTTGATAGGATTAACCACTCCAAGAACGTTTGATGCGTGAGCTAGTGAAACAAATTTAACTTTGTCAGTCAATTTAGAACGCAAGTCATCCATATCCAGAGCTCCATCTTTGAGATAGACATAAACAAGCTCTGCCCCAGTCTTTCGGCAAGCTTCCTGCCATGGAATAATATTGGAATGGTGTTCCATGACAGAAATCAAGACCTGATCTCCCTCAGTCAAGATTTCCTCAGCAAAACGCGCCACCCAGTTAAGACTGGTCGTAGTTCCTCTAGTGAAGAGTACTTCCTTTGTCGAACCTGCGTTGATGAACTTGCGAATGGTTTCGCGAGCAGCTTCATAAGATGCTGTTGCACGCTCTGCCAAGGTGTGAACACCTCGGTGGACATTGGCATTGTCCTGTTCATAGTAGCGGTTAATGGCTTCCAGAACAGCTAGTGGTTTTTGTGTCGTCGCAGCATTATCCAAATAAACCAGAGGTTCGTCATTAACAATCTGATCTAAAATTGGAAAATCCTTGCGTATAGCTTCTGCATCTAACATAGGCTTCCCCTTAGCGTTTTGACAATTTTTCTTCGATCGTCGCAATCATTTCATCACGAACTTCCTTGACAGGAATCTCAACGATTACAGATCCAAGGAAACCACGAACAACTAAACGTTCTGCAGTTGCCTTGTCCAATCCACGGCTCATGAGGTAGTACATGTCTTCTGGATCAACTTGACCAATAGAAGCCGCGTGACCTGCAGTGACATCATTTTCATCAATCAAAAGAATTGGGTTGGCATCAGAACGCGCTTGGTCTGAAAGCATGAGAACACGACTTTCTTGTTGGGCATCCGCTCCCTTAGCACCCTTGATGATGTGGCCAATACCATTGAAAGTCAAAGTTGCTTTTTCAAGGATAACACCATGTTGAAGAATATTACCGATAGAGTTGCAACCATAGTTAGTCACTCGAGTATCAATCCCTTGCACCTGACGACCACTTGAAAGAGCTACGACCTTAAGGTCTGCATGGCTACCATTTCCAAATAGGTCACTATCAAAGTCAGCAACGACATTTCCTTCGTTCATGACACCGATAGCCCAGTCAATACTTGCATCGTTGCCCAATTTACCTCGGCGGCTAATGTAGGCAGTGACATTCTCACCAAGACGATCAATTGCAGCAAATTTCACTTGAGCACCAGAACGTGCAATCACTTCAACAGTGATATTAGCAGTCGCCTTAGCACTACCATCACCGCGTGATTCTAAACGTTCGAGGTAGCTGATTTTAGAGTTTTTACCTGCAATGATCAGAATATGCTTGTTAAATGGCACATCACTATCACTATCTTGGTAGAAAATTCCTTCGATTGGTTCTGTGATTTCTACATTGTCTGGAATATAGAGAACAGCACCACTATTAAAGTAAGCTGTGTGGTAGGCTGCCAATTTGTCATCGTCGTATTTTACTGATGACATGAAAAATTCTTCTACGAGTTCTGGAATTTCTTCTAAAGCCGAATGGAAGTCTGTAAAGAACACTCCTTGTTCAGCCAACTCAACTGGAATTTGCTCAAAAACTGTTTGAGTTCCAACCTGCACCAATTTCAAGTGATTATCTAAAGCAGTGAAATCAGGAACATTTGCTGATGGTTCACTTTCCGTGATGGTTCCATCACCAAGATTCCAACGGTGAAATTTTACACGCTCAATGACTGGCAATTCCAAACTCTCAATCTTATCAAAAGCTTTTTGACGGAGGTCTGACAACCAGCTTGGTTCAGCGTGCATTTCTGAAAAAAGTTTAATAGTTTCTTTAGTCATTTACTTCTCCTAAAAGATACGAAGGGATTACAATTCTTCCTTGTAGTCATAGCCAAGTTCTTCAGCTAGTTTCGCGTATCCTTCACGTTCCAAGCGTGCAGCCAATTCTGGGCCACCAGAAAGAACAACACGACCTTCCATCATAACGTGTACCACATCTGGTGTGATATAGTTCAAAAGACGTTGGTAGTGAGTAATGATCATAGCACCAAAACCTTCACCACGCATAGCATTCACACCTTTAGAGACAACTTTAAGGGCATCAATATCAAGACCAGAGTCAATCTCATCTAAGAGGGCAAAAGTTGGTTCCAACATCAAGAGTTGAAGAATTTCGTTACGTTTTTTCTCACCACCTGAGAAACCTTCGTTGAGGTAACGCTCTGCCATTTCTTCTTTCATGTTGAGCAATTCCATTTTTTCGTCTAACTTAGTGATAAATTCACGAACTGAAATCTTCTCATCATCTTCTTTACCAGCATTCATAGCTGCACGAAGAAACTCAGCATTTGTAATCCCAGGAATTTCTGATGGATATTGCATGGCAAGGAAAAGTCCCATACGCGCACGCTCATCCACTTCCAATTCAAGGATGTTTACACCGTCAAACAAGACTTCACCTTTAGTGACTTCATAGTTTGGGTTCCCCATAATAGCAGCTGAAAGAGTAGACTTACCGGTACCATTTGGTCCCATGATAGCTGCAATTTCTCCTGTTTTAAGAGTCAGATTGACCCCTTTTAAAATTTCTTTTCCTTCAATTTCAACGTGAAGATCTTTGATCTCTAATACTGACATGATTGTTCCTTTCTTTTCATCCTTTTTACTGTATTTACCTGAAATTTAACCTTTTTAAATCCCTAGAAAAACACAGTAAAATGTCAATAAATATACCTTAATAGTATAACAAAAAAAGCCTAAAAGGCTTTGATTTTGTCTAGAAGCTAGGAGCTACTTCTTCCCTTGAAAATGATCATCTATAGCGCTCACAATTTTACCCATGATATAACTCACGCGAAAATTTCTCAGGATCAAAATAGCCCAAAGCAAGGCCACGATATACCGTTGCTCCATGATGGATTCATTAAAGAAATAAGTCTCAGCAGCAGTAAATAAGGCCATGATAATAAATTGTTGTCTGTTCATAGTCTTTTACCACCAATTCCTTTTAGTCTTCTGCTATAGTCACTTTATCTGCTAAAAATTCAAAGCCTTGAGGAAGTAGGGACTCTTCGGTTTCTTCCTTATTGACTTGTTCTTGAGAACCTTTGGCTCTGCTTGAAAATGCAGCTCGAACTTCTAGCCATTCTTCTTGTGAAATAGCTAAAATTTCTGGAGAAAATCCAGCGGCACGACTAAGAATATTGCCAAACATGGTGTTAAGATTGTCTCGTTTCATGGTTTGACCAGCATTGAAATTCGACTCAAAAGCCAAAATCGCATGATGTTCATTAGCAGCAACTGGTTTAGAACCAGCCAAGAGTGCCTTATCTGGACCAGATAAGCTTTCAATGACTTCTCCCCAAGCATTCTGAAGACGGATTAAGTTTTGACGGGCTAAGTCTGGATTTTCTACTGCTTCTTGAAGAATAGACTGCACCTTATTTCGGTCTACACGATAGATTGACTTACTGTTAGTCGGACGACTTGGTGTAGAAACAGTTTGTTTGGGATTAGAACCAACATTGGCAAGAGCTTGTTTCAATCGTGCAACTTCTTCTCGAAGAGAAGACAATTCCTCAGCCACTTCACCTGAAAGTTCTGGTTGAGAATCAATTTCTGCTAAACGAATAGTCATCATTTCGGCATAAATTTTAGGTTGTAGGCTAGCCTTAATATCAGCTAAACTTCTAGTAGCAAGACTGATCATCTCAAACAAGACATCCTGCGGAAGAGCTAAGTTTCTCTCAAATGCATCACTATGATGTGTATTTTCTCCGCCTGCTTGAACAATTAAGATATCACGTAGATATTGCAGCAAATCGACTACAAAACGTGTCATGCTCTTTCCGTTATCAAAAATCACCTGAAGATTTTCTAAAGCACGGGTAACATCTTTTTGAGCTATTGCAGCCACATAGTCGTCCAAGGCGCTGAGACTAATGGTTCCAGTGATTTCCTCTGAAATGGCTGTTGTCAATCTATCTTCATTGGTGAGACTTAAAGCTTGATCTAAAATTGACAAAGCATCCCGCATCCCACCTTCAGCTCGTCGAGCAATAATTTCAACAGCTTCTGTTTCGTAATCAATCCCTTCTTTTTCTAAAATCTGGAAGATATGATCTCGAATATCCTGAGTCTTAATGGACTTGAACTCAAATCGTTGAACACGAGACAAAATAGTTGCAGGAATTTTATGAAGCTCAGTTGTTGCCAAAATAAAGACTACATTTGGAGTTGGTTCTTCCAGTGTTTTCAAAAGGGCATTAAAGGCACCTGTCGAAAGCATATGAACCTCATCAATGATATAAACCTTATACTGAGCTATACTTGGAGCATAAGTTGATTTATCACGAATATCACGAATTTCATCAACACCATTATTAGAAGCAGCATCCATTTCGATAACGTCTTCTAAACTTCCATCCATAACAGCTTGACAGATGTAACAGTTATTACAAGGTTCTCCCCCTACTTGATTAGGGCAGTTCATAGCCTTAGCAAAAATCTTAGCCACACTAGTCTTACCAGTTCCACGAGGCCCTGAAAAGAGGTAGGCGTGACTAATCTTATCCTGTTCCACAGCCTGTTTAAGAGTTCTAGCAACAACTTCCTGGCCCACTAACTGTGAAAAATTTTGACTTCTATATTTTCGATAAAGCGCCTGATACATTATGCTTTCTCCTCAAACATTGAAAATTTCCATTCTGTCTTATCTAGTAAAATGGACACAAACTCTTCTAAATACTGTTGGTCTATATAATCATAATCATCAACATGAGATGAGTCCAAATCTAATACACCCAAAAGCTGTCCATTTTTTACCATTGGAAGTACGATTTCGCTACGAGCACTACTATCACAAGAAATATAATTTGGATAAGTCTTGACATCACCAACGATAACTGTTTGACGGCTAGCCGCTGACTCACCACAAACTCCTTTTCCGAGAGCGATTCTAACACATGAGACTCCACCCTGAAAAGGGCCTAAAATAAGCTCATTTCCGTCATATAAATAGAAACCTGCAAAGACAGTACGAGGAAACTTCATTTTTAAGAGAGCACTGGCATTTGATAGATTAGCCAACACATTAGTCTCACCTTCTAAAAGACTAGAGAGTTGTTCATTTACAATTTGGTAAATTAATTCTTTTTCGGAATGTAACATAAATCCATTATATCAAAAAATACTAGTTGAAAAAAGAAAAATCCCTTGTTTTACAACAAAGGATTTATAATTAGTTCTGATTGATTAAAGTTCGATGTCTCCGAACAAGTCAGCCATTGAGAATCCTGTTTGAGTTTCAGGAAGTTCAAAGTCACGTTTTTCTTGACGTTTTGGACGACGTGGACGTGGAGCACGTTTTTCTTCGTTTTGTCCTTCTTCTTGAGCTGGACGTTCTTCAAGAGCTTTGATAGAAAGTGAAACGCGTTCTGCATCAGCATTAACATCAAGAACTTTAACAGTAACTTCTTGACCAACTGTAAGAGCTTCTTTTGGATTTTCAATACGTTTGTGTGAAATTTGTGATACGTGAACAAGTCCATCGATACCTGGCAATACTTCAACAAATGCACCGAAGTCAGTCAAACGTTTAACTGTACCTTCTACAACGTCACCTTTAGCCAATTTTTGCTCAACGCCATCCCATGGTCCAGGTGTTGTTGCTTTAAGTGAAAGTGATACACGTCCTTCTTCTTCGTTAAGGTCAAGGATTTTCACTTCTACTTCTTCACCAACAGTTACAACTGATTTTGGAGAAACGTTACGTTCGTGTGACAATTCAGTCAAGTGAACCAATCCATCAACACCACCAAGGTCGATGAAAGCACCGAAGCTTGTGATACGCGCAACTTTACCAGTTACAACATCACCAGCAGCCAATTTACCGAAAACTTCTGCACGAGCTGCTGCAGTAGCTGCTTCGACAACTTCACGACGTGAAAGGATGAAGCGGTTTTCTTTAGGGTCAACTTCTTTGATTTTAGCTTCAAATTCTTGACCTACAAAACGCTCAGTGTTACGTACGAAACGAGTATCCAACATTGAAGCTGGGATAAATCCACGCAAACCTTCAAATTCTACTGAAAGTCCACCTTTAACAGCGCGAGTTCCTTTAACTGTAACAACTTCTTCTTCGCGTCCTACAAGTTTGTCCCATGCTTTGCGAGCTTCAAGGCGTTTTTTAGATACAAGGTATGTTACTGTATCAGTATCTTTACCAACTACTTGACGAAGTACAAGAACATCAAATACTTCACCTACTTTTACAAAGTCATTGATATCAGCATCGCGATCGTTTGTCAATTCGCGAAGAGTCAAGACACCTTCAACACCAGTTCCAGAGATTGCAACGTTAGCTTGATTAGCATCAACTGTCAATACTTCAGCACTAACAACATCACCAGGTTCAACTTGGCTAACGCTATTTAGCAAATCTTCAAATTCATTCATCTAAAAAATCCTCCAACAATCAAGTCTTTTTAACTTGACATACTTATAATTTTTTTCCTAAGCACCCGCAACGACATGAACATCTCGAACGTCCTTCAATTATAAAAATAAAATACCCTAAGATATTTTTCTTTTTATCTTGAATTTATTACCTAAGAACTGGGGTAGCTGGATTCGAACCAACGCATGAGGGAGTCAAAGTCCCTTGCCTTACCGCTTGGCTATACCCCATTGATGATATGGAGAGAGAGGGATTCGAACCCCCGAACCCGAAGGAGCGGATTTACAGTCCGCCGCGTTTAGCCTCTTCGCTATCTCTCCGACAATCAACGAAAACTATTATATCATGAAAATTTGCAAAAAACAAGCATTATTTTGCTAAATTATAGTTCTCAATCAATATTTCCACAGCTTTTTCAAGATTCTTGTAAAAACTATCGACATTTCCATTCTTTATGATTGCAAATTGGTCATCTAGTTCGGCAATTTCACCGATTAACTTTTTACCAATTGTTAATGTGTAACCAGCGTACTTATCTTTTCCAACTACTACTTTAGCATCTGACAATTGAATCTCAATTTTTTTATCTTTTTTGCTCATACCATACCTCTTTTCACTTTATCTATTTTACAAGAAATTCCCTAATCTAGCAAGAAAAAACTCTCTATCATGCTTATCTTGACAGAGAGTTTAAGGAATATTTTTTAATTTGAAAATTGAATTATTAGTGAGTCGTCCCTCCGACCAATTTCAAATCTTTATCTTTATGGTCCACGATAGCAGCAATAGCAACTTCGATACCTCGGACAATATCTCTTAAGCACATGGATGCAGTACTAGGCTTATTTACCACTTGTTCTGTCATATAGGGAATATGCATAAATCCTGCTAGCATATTGGGAAATTTCTTATTCGCTAAATAGAGTGCCTGATACATCAAATGGTTGCAAACAAAGGTCCCTGCTGAATTGGATACTGAAGCTGGTAGCCCTTCTTCTTTTATAGCTTGTACCATTGCTTTGATAGGGAGTGTGCTAAAATAGGCAGCTTCTCCATCTAGGCGAATGGGTGTGTCAATCGGTTGATTTCCTTGGTTATCAGGAATTCTAGCATCATCTTGATTGATAGCAACTCTCTCAGGAGTCAAACTCGCTCTTCCTCCTGCTTGTCCGATACAAAGCACAACATCTGGATGGTATCGATTTATTTCTGCTTCTAAAACCTCTGCTGATTTATAAAAGACCGTTGGGATTACTGCCCAATGAAGCTCTGCACCATTGATTTCAGACGGTAGTGATTTAACTGCTTCTAGAGCTGGATTGACCTTTTCACCACCAAAAGGATCAAATCCTGTAACTAATATTTTCATTTTATTTCCTTTACTAAAATGCCAAAAAGTACATCAGAAATACATGTATGATAATCATGACAATAGCTACTCCTACTTGTGCTTTGATAACGCCATTTGGATCTTTCATATCCAAAAGGGCTACAGGTAGAGTATTGAAATTGGCAGCCATTGGGGTTAATAGAGTCCCACAACAACCTGCTGTCATAGCAAGAGCACCCGCCACGATTGGATCTGCTCCCAAGGAAAATACAAAGGGAACACCAATTCCAGCAGTAATGACAGTAAAGGCCGCAAAGGCATTTCCCATAATCATTGAAAATAGAACCATTCCCAACACATAAGCCACTACACCCATCAACCGACTCCCCGAAGGCACAAAACCACTTATCAGATGTGACATTAAATCTCCAACTCCAGCTACAGTAAAAATAGCCCCCAAAGCTCCTAAAAGTTGGGGAACAATCCCACTAGTTGAGACTTGCTGAACCATGCGATTGTTTTCTGATAATAAGCTTTTAGGAGAACTCTTAGTAATCAATAAAAGAGAAATGGTTGCTAAAAATGCTGCAAGACTGATAGCAATCTTACTAAACTCAGGGATCATTTTTGCTAATACTAAAGCAATCAAAGCCATCAGCATGACCGGAATAAAAATTTTATTCTTCAACCGTTTAGCTTCAAAGTTTGCCTTGACTTCATCCAGAGACGGTAAGGTTCCGATACGAACCTGTTTAAAGAGAGTTAGTAGGGCTAAGAGCACTACGATAACTCCAATACAGATAGAAGGTAGATAAGAACCACCGATAAAACTGATGCCCAATAAAGCCCAAAACCCAGCTGTTCCATATCGAACTGGGTTTGTTTTGTCTTTGTAGCTACAATAGGCCGTGTGAAGAAATTGACAACCAATCACAATATAGGTTAACTCTAATAACTGTCTTGCTAGATTGGTCATTCTTCTTTTCCTTTACTAAGCTTATTCGCTAGCAATTTTCTATCAAATAAGTAATTGTACAACCCTACCACAAGCAAGGCAACTCCTGCAACAATAAGAGAAGCCGAAGCGATCCCTGCATAATTACTTTCGTAACCTAATTGGTCCAGAGTGCCCCCAACTAAGAGGACACCACCTGCACCAACGAAAGTGTTCTGAGCAAAGAAATTTGCAAAATTATCATTTGCTGCTGCACGCGCTTTTAGCGCTTCGCTCTCCTGCTCCGTTAATTTTCTACCTAATTGTGACTCTGCCGCTGCTTGTCCCATGGGTTGAACCAGAGGCCTTACAAACTGCGGCTGCCCTCCGATACGAATGGCAAAGAAGCTGTCGAGTTCCCGAAAAAAGAAATAAACGGTATAAAAACTTCCTACGGTCAGTCCTTTAATCTTTTGAATCAAGTCAATCGAACGTTGCTTGAGTCCAAAAGTTTCAGATAAACCAACCAAGGGCAAGGTTACCATAAAAATCGTCAGAACTCGTTGATTGCTAAATTCTCTTCCTAAAATTTCCAAGAACTCAACAAGAGAAACTCCAGAAACTAGAGCTGTAACTAAACTAGCTAAGACTACCGTTGCGATGGTATCTAATTTATAGATAAATCCAACCACAATGATAACTATCCCTATTAGTTTAATCCATTCCATATAGGCCCCTTTATTCCAAAAATACTAGTCTGTTTTATTTGACATGACTTTCTAGTTCTTTTTGGTATTTACTGTTTGATTCCAATTTTTCTTTTTGCCATTTTTCAAGAGCTGCTTGATATTCTTTAGCAGATACAATTTCTTTTTGCAATTTCATTCCCTTGAAGATATATGGATCACCCTTAATACCTACTTGTGAGTATGGTTTAGAGAAAGGAACAACGTTGCTGACAACTGGTGAACCACCTGATGAAGCGGTTGGCATTAAGAGAGAACTATCAGTGAGCCATGCTTGAGCTTTAGCATATTTTTCATATCTCTTGTCCAAATCGTTTGTTTCAGAAACTGCATCATCCAAGAGTTTCTTATATTCGTCCAGACCAAGTTGAGCTACTACTTCCTTGTCTTTACCTTTTGTAATACCAAGGTGTTTCATAGCAGAACCAGTCTTAGGATCCATGATATTAAGATAACTTGCTGGGTCTTGGTAGCTTGGAGCCCATCCAGTACTGTTCAAGTCATAGTCTTTTTGGGCTGGAACACGTGCTTGCGATGTAATGCTTTCCTTTTCGTTATCGGTCATCTGAAGGACATCAATCACGACATTTTCAGAACCAAGAGTTGACTCGATTGATTGTTTGAAGGAATTACTTTGTTGAACGGCAATTGTATCTGTCTGTTCAACCGGAACATCCAAATGAATTGGGAAGGTTACACCTTTTGCTTCCAATTCTTTCTTAGCTTTTTCGAATGAAGCTTTGGCTTTGTCTGGATTGTAGATGGTATCTTTTCCGTCTACAAGCTCAACGCCTTTCCATTGGTCTCCATAGTTGACCAATTCTTTTTGAGCGATATCACCAAAGTTTTTACCACCAGATTGTACAAAGTTATCTGGAACTAGACTGTTACGAATGATCTTGTCCGCACCATCTTCACCATTGAGTTGTGCAGCATATGAATGACGGTTGAAGGCAAAGTTGATTGCTTGACGGAAGTCCTTGTTCAACATCGCTTCTTTTGTAGAAGTTTTCTGTTCTTCACTTGTTTTCGCAGTCTTATTGTAAGATTGACGGTTTACGTTAAAGGTAAAGTAATAACTAGTTGAATCCTGTGGACTGTATGTGATTTTATCTCCGTATTGTTCCAATGTAGAAGCAAAGTTTGAGCTACTTGGGAAGATACGAGCTGTTGTATAAACACCTGAAGAGAAGCTACGGATTAATGATTCTTGGTCTGAACCATCATAGTAGGTCAATTTTACTTTCTCAATTTTAACCTTCTCTTTATCCCAATAATTTGGGTTCTTTTCGTATTCGATTAAAGATTTTGAAGTCAATGTCTTCAAGATATACGGACCATTATAAAGAATTCCAGATGGACTTACTGCTCCGTAGTTCTTACCTGAAGCTTTGAGGAATTCCTCGTTTACCGGCAACATGGTTGCTGAAGTCACTTTTGAATTCCAGAAACTTTCAGGTGCATTAAGAGTATACTGGACTGTGTAGTCATCCAATGCCTTAACCCCAACTGTAGAGAAGTCATTAGTCTCACCAGTCATATATTCATTCAAGCCCTTAATGGAGTTTTGAATAAGAGTGACACCGTCTGATTTACCATCTGCTACGTGTTTTAGTCCTGTAACAAAGTCATGCGCTGTTACTTCAGCATATTCTTCACCCTCTGAGGTATACCATTTAACTCCTTTACGAAGTTTATAAGTATAAGTCAAACCGTCTTGTGAGACACTCCAGTCTTCTGCTAGTGAAGGAACCAAATTTCCATATTCATCGTTTTCCAACAAACCATCAACAACGTTACCAATAATATCCGTTGTTGAAGTACGAGTTGCAATACTGTAGTCCAGAGATGATGGGTCTACTCCATAGACATAAGAGAAGGTTGTAGGTGCATCTGCTTCTTTATCAACTTTACCACAAGCCACAAGAAAAACTGCTGTACTCAGGACCACTCCTGCTGTTAACATCCACTTTTTCGTTTTCATAAAGATCTCCTTTAATAATATTTAATCTACTTTTACAATCCAGCCTTCTGGTGCTTCAATGTCCCCAAATTGGATACCTGTCAATTCATCGTATAGTTTACGAGTCACTGGACCAACCTCTGTTTCACTGTAGAAAACATGGAAATCATCACCGTGTTGGATTCCCCCAATAGGTGAGATTACTGCTGCTGTTCCACAGGCACCTGCTTCTACAAATCGATCCAAGTTATCAATTGGTACATCTCCCTCGACAGGCTTCAAGCCTAAACGATGCTCTGCCAAGTAAAGCAATGAATACTTGGTAATCGATGGTAAGATTGATGGACTCAGTGGCGTTACAAACTCATTGTCAGCAGTAATACCAAAGAAGTTTGCTGAACCGACTTCTTCAATCTTGGTGTGGGTTGATGGGTCGAGATAAATAACGTCTGAGAAATGACGTGATTTAGCCACTTTTCCTGGCAAAAGACTAGCTGCATAATTCCCACCGACCTTGGCAGCTCCTGTCCCATTTGGTGCAGCACGGTCATACTCATCTTGAATCAAGAAGTTTGTTGGAACCAATCCACCCTTAAAGTAATTTCCAACTGGCATAGCAAAGATGGTGAAAATATACTCCTCGGCTGGTTTTACCCCGATGATGTCTCCGACACCAATCAAGAGCGGACGAAGATAAAGGGTTCCACCAGTTCCGTAAGGTGGTACGTATTCTTCATTAGCACGAACTACTGACTTACAAGCCTCTACAAACATTTCTGTTGGCACTTGGGGCATCAAGAGACGGTCACAGGTACGTTGGAGTCGTTTAGCATTTTCATCTGGACGGAAGAGTTGAATACTGCCATCTTTTGTACGATAGGCTTTCAATCCTTCAAATGCTTGCTGTCCATAGTGAAGGCTTGGAGATGATTCTGAAATATGCAAGGTTGCATCTTCTGTTAATTCTCCTTGAGTCCATTGTCCATTTTTAAAATAAGCGATATAACGATAAGGTAGTTTCATATAGGAAAAACCGAGATTTTCCCAATCAATCGTAACGGTCATGACAATCTCCTTTATTCTAATCAAGCTTTGTGTTCTATTCTACACTATTCTCCTAAAAATTCAAGTATTATTTGTAATTTTCTGAAAATTTTATTTATAAAAAATCAGTCACTAGGACTGATTTTCTTCTTAATTATCTTTTTCTTCTTTAAAGACTTCTTTGAGATAGGCATCGAAAACTTCCTCGTCTGAAATAGTATCTGAGATAAAGCTTCCATTACTTGTGCGCTCTGATAGATTCAAATCTTGTAGGATTGATTCGTAAATCGTTCCATTATTTGATTGAACAACCAGAGTTTGTTCGCCATCTTCTACTTCTGTACTGAAGAGATCTCCGATAAATCCTTGTTCTGAGACAGAACCGGCCAAGAAGACGCGATGTGGTTTACTCTTCAATTCTCTCAGAACTTGAAGACCACGCTTAGCACGACTGGTTGCTGGAATTTCCTCTGTTGAAACCCGTTTCAAGCTTCCACGTTGCGTTAACAGATAGAAGGATGAAGTATTGCAGATAAAGGCAGCTTGAAGCTCATCATCTGCTTTCAGATTCATAGCTTTAACACCTGCAGCCTTGGCTCCAACAACTGGAACCTCTTCGATATTAAAGCGAAGGGCATATCCATTTTTACTAATCAACAAAACATCATCAAGTTTGATTGGTGCAACAGCTACAATATGGTCACTATCGTCTTTCAACTTAGCATATTTGACAGATTTAGAACGATAGGTTCTCCATGGAGAGAATTCTTTGCGTTCAACACGCTTGATTTGTCCAAGGCGAGTCGCTGCAAAGTAGGTCGTCGCATCATCAAACTGATCCACAACTTCTACGTATAGCACTTCTTCATTGGTTTCAAAGTTTGTAATCGTTTGGCTCAAGTGCTCCCCGATATCCTTCCAACGAATATCTGCTAATTCATGGACAGGACGGTAGATAACATTTCCTAGTGTCGTAAAGATTAAGAGATGTTGAGTTGTCTTAACAGATTGGATAAATAGCAATCGGTCATCATCCCGTTTACCAATTTCCTCTAACGTTGAAACTGCGAAAGAACGAGGACTAGTACGCTTGATGTAACCTGCCTTAGTCACGCTGACGTAAGTATCTTCTTCAGCGATCAGACTAGCTGTATCAATCTCAATCACTTTAGCAGTATCTTCTAAACTACTCAAACGTGGAGTCGCAAATTTCTTCTTGACCTCACGAAGTTCTTTCTTCATGAGATTGTACATGGTTCGTTCGTCACCGATGATAGCCGCAAGCATAGCAATCTTCTCACGAAGTTCTGCTTCTTCTTCTTGCAAGACAACCACGTCTGTATTGGTCAAACGATAAAGTTGCAAGGTAACGATGGCCTCAGCCTGTTCTTCTGTAAATTCATAGCTGACCTTGAGGTTTTCCTTGGCATCAGCCTTATTTTCAGAAGCACGGATAAGGGCAATAACTTCATCCAGGATAGAGATGACACGAATCAAACCTTCCACGATATGAAGACGTTTTTCAGCCTTTTCCTTATCAAAGCGAGAACGCGCCAAGATAACTTCACGACGGTGGGCAATATAGCTAGACAAGATTGGCACAATTCCCACCTGACGAGGTGTGAAATTGTCAATCGCCACCATGTTGAAGTTGTAGTTGATTTGTAGGTCAGTATACTTGAAAAGGTAGTTGAGAACAAGCTCAGTGTTCGCATCTTTCTTGAGTTCGATAGCAATACGAAGACCATCACGGTCAGACTCATCACGAACCTCAGCGATACCTGCTACCTTGTTATTGACACGGACTTCATCAATTTTCTTGACCAAGTTAGCCTTATTGATTTCATAAGGAATCTCAGTGATAACGATTTGTTCCTTACCACCTTTTAGCTTCTCAATTTCTGTCTTAGAACGAACAACCACGCGCCCTTTACCAGTTTCATAGGCCTTTTTGATTTCATCACGGCCTTGGATAATGGCACCAGTAGGGAAATCTGGCCCAGGCAAGAATTCCATGAGCTTTTCAACCTTGGCAGTAGGATGATCAATCATGTAGACTGTAGCATCAATGACCTCAGCCAAATTATGCGGTGGAATATCTGTGGCATAACCAGCTGAAATCCCAGTTGAACCATTGACTAAGAGGTTTGGAAAAGCAGCTGGCAAGACTGTTGGCTCTTTCTCGGTATCGTCAAAGTTCCAAGCAAAAGGAACTGTCTTTTTCTCGATATCCTGAAGAAGGTAGCCTGCAATCTCAGACAAACGGGCCTCGGTATAACGCATAGCCGCAGGCGGATCTCCATCCATAGAACCGTTATTACCGTGCATTTCAACTAGAATCTCACGATTTTTCCAGTCCTGAGACATACGAACCATGGCGTCATAGATAGAATAATCCCCGTGTGGGTGGAAATTCCCCATAATGTTACCGACAGACTTGGCCGACTTACGGTAGCTCTTGTCAAAAGTATTGCCATCCTTATTCATCGAATAAAGAATACGGCGTTGAACCGGCTTCAATCCATCCCTAATGTCTGGCAAAGCCCGGTCTTGAATGATGTACTTGGAGTAGCGACCAAAGCGCTCTCCCATGATGTCCTCTAAGGACATATTTTGGATATTACTCATATAAGATACAAAGGGACGATTCGGCCTGCCGAAAATTTCTGTAGAAAAATAGGAAATCGCTGCAGGGTTCGATGAACCCAAGGCGATTTATCTTTTTTCCCAAGTCTTAGTCCCGTGTTCAGTTACCTCCAGTAACCAAACTATCCTTTCTGTAGTTTAAAATACGTTTTAAAAGATGCGTCAGGAGTTTTCACACAGCATTTAGGGCGTGTTCAACTCCTTTCAAAGAATGTAGAGTAGATTTTATAGAAAAGAATTTCAGTTACTTTATATAACTAAACTATCCTCTCTGTAATTTAAAGTTTTGAATTGTGTTCTTTATTTTCTAAGTGATTTAGAAGTTTTTCCTTAGCATATCTCATCATGTTCTCAGCCACTTCTTTTTCATACTTAAAGTCCATCTTTTGAGCAAGGCTTTGAGCTTCCTGATGGAAAAGTTGCATGGTAGCAAATAAAGACTGAGTGATTTTGTCTAAACTTGAGAAATCAAGAAGAGCAGAGAATTCCTTCTCCTTCTCAATTGGCAAGTAGTTAAAGAGGTACTTGTAATTTTTACCGATGTCGACTGTTCCTCTATCACTTGCGACCTGCCAAGCTAAGATTTTCAAGAGTTCTTGCTGACAAATACCGTAGAGATGGTCAGTCGCGTAGATGAGCTGATTACGACAAATCCCTTTGACCACGTAGGCTGACACCCACCAAAATTCATTACAAGTTTTTTCAAAATCCGTCTCACTAGCTGGACTTGTCCAGAAGCGCTCTGGACTGGGAGAATGAGGCACAAACAAGCCCTTAGGATCCTCTAGCACCGTGAAATCCGCTTCGCTTTCTACCCACTCTTGAATGTGGTCTTTGGGGCAGAGGGTTAAATCAATCCGATTGCCATCTTCAAATAGCATGAGATAGAGACGACGGTTGCCTAAGATATTATGTTGCTCAATGATACGTGTGCCAAACTGGTCCAACCAAGCAAGGTCTGCTATCAGATCATCCAAATCCTCCATGATATAGACTACATCATAGTCTTGGAACTCGTCCTTGGGAGCCTTTGGGTTTGTCCGCGATCCGGACATGGCGACTGCATCGACCTGTAGCACTTTTGCAGTTTGCAAAATCACATCAAACATCTCGGTTTCAGTTCTCATGGGAATACCTGCCTTTTTAGTGGAAACTCCTGATTCTGTAGAGGACATGTCTATAAAGCGGACTGTCTGCTGGAACTTTTTCATTATCAAATTCTTTGACAAATTCCATGCTCAGTTTTTGCATGACTTTTTGCGAAAGTTGATTGAGTAAGGATGTAAAAGAGTAAACTTCTAACAAGCCAGCTTGCTGAAAAGCAAAGTCTAGACAGGCTTGGCAGCCTCCGTCGCATAACCATCGTGGCTAGTTCAAGCGAATCTGTCAGACCCAGTTTGTTGTCAAGCGTCATTGGCTGTCTCCTTTCATTCAGATTTTCTAAATCCTGTACCAACAGGCTTAAAACTTATTGACCGATAAAATCCATCTGCTTCAGATATTAATTCAATCCGTGTCAAAGGATATTTTTTGTGGATCTCCTCAATCAGCTGCTGCCCCAGTCTTTTTCTACGGTGGCATTTATCAATAACTATTTCAGCTAAAAAGGTCGTCATCACTTCATCTGTCAAGTAGCGGGCAAAACCAAGGATTTTCTGGTTCTCTTCAACTACCAAG
Source organism: Streptococcus sp. Marseille-Q6504 (assembly GCF_965111625.1). NCBI lineage: Bacteria > Bacillati > Bacillota > Bacilli > Lactobacillales > Streptococcaceae > Streptococcus > Streptococcus sp. Marseille-Q6504. The sequence continues at coordinate 299,002 of NZ_CBCOON010000001.1, read as the reverse complement.
TAATGGGACAGATTTGTTGAAAATAATGATGTCACTTTTTCCTCTGTAAAAGAAATCCATTTTTCATTTTGATAAAGGGCATAAATAGCTTGACAATCTTTTGTGCTTGCAGGTCTGATTATCATTCTCTACTCCTTTCAAATCCGATGCGACCACTAACAATTTTTCAACTCAAATTTAGTTATATTCTAGTTGCTTTCCGTCGCTTCTTCCCTCGCCTTCTTAGGTGGCTTGCGTTTTTTATAGCGGCTGCGGATGGTGTTGAGGTGGTCGCGAAGATTGACCTTGTGAGTTCTTTTGGGATAAGCATAAGCACCGATGGCAGTAAAGTCCACAAGGAAATCATAGATTTCCTGCAACTTGAGGCGGACGGTCTTATTCTGGCTTGGAGCCTTGCCCTTGAGCTCAGTCGGTCGCATAGATGAGCTGATTACGACAAATTCCTTTGACCACGTAAGTTGACACCCACCAAAATTCATTGCAAGATTTGTCAAAGTCAGTCGCACTGGCTGGTGCCGTCCAATAGCGCTGAGGACTTGGAGAATAAGTCTCAAAAATCCCCTTCTTATCTTCTAAAACTGTGAAGCCCGCCTCACTATCCACCCACTCGTTGATGTAATCTTTAGGACAGAGGGTTAAATCAATCCGATTGCCATCTTCAAATAGCATGAGGTAGAGACGTCATTGTCCAAGAGTAACCTCTTGCTCAATGACGCGTTTACCGAACTGGTCCAGCCAAGAAAGGTCATTCGTTAGAGTGTCTAAGTCGTCCACAACATAGACTACGTCGTAATCCTGAAACTCATCTTTTGGTGCTTTTGTATCAGTACGTGAACCAGATAGTGGTGCCACAGCATCAACTTGTAACTTTTTAGCTGTTCCTAAAATCAGTTCAAGCATTTCCTGGTCAGTTCTCATGTGGTTCTTCCTCAGTGGTCTCTATGTTCTGAATAACAGCATCTTCATTTCTTTGCTTAAGAAGTTTCTGAACTCTTTTTCTTTCAAGTTCTCCAACTATAAATTGGATAATAGAACTGATTCCAAAAAGTGGTAGCAGCAACATAATTCCCATTTCTTCAGTCAGCATTAAAAAGAGGAAATTAATAACTGAAAATATTTCTAAAAACCAGGCATTTATCTTAAGAAATTTTGAGTAACTACTAGGATAATGTTTGAGATGTTTATTGCTCTTATAAATAGCTGTGAATCCAAAAGCAAGGCTCACTGGTGTGAAAATATAAAAGTCAAAAACATAGAAGAGCAAACCTGCATAAGGATTAGACCTTAAAGGATTATCAAATAAAAAGACACCTGTGGTTACTATAGTTAATAGTAAAAATTCAAGAAAGCGAATTTTTTCAGGTTTTTCTGGTTTAGCAATCATATACGTAACTGCGCCTAGTACCAGGACAATCACAAGAAAAGGAGTATCGGACAATAAACTAATCATGATGTACACCTCTTTTAGAAAGCCAAGATCATTAAGAAGGAAAATCTAATTAAATTAACCCTTGAGCTTGACGCCATTTTTCATAATTTTCGATATCAATGCTGACCATATTCATACAAAGTCCTAAAACAGCCATATCATCCAAGAAGCCTGCTAACGGAATAAAATCTGGAATAATGTCAATTGGGGAAAGGAAATAAATAAGTGCGCTTAAAACGGCTAAAATAGTCCCATAAGGAACCGTGGTGTATTTCCCTTGAACATAATTTTTCACTAAAGAAATCATGACTGGGATCATTGTAAATTTCTTACCAACCAATGGCATCTCTTTAATTTTTTGCTCCAAACGATACAAAAAATCATCTAATTCATCTTTATCGTTTAATAAGGCTTCAGATTGCGCATAGCCACTTTCAAGAGCTTCTTTCACTTGCTCTTCACTTAGATTTTCAGACATATCTTGTCCTCCATTTGTATTTATATCCTAATTTTAAAACACAGTCGCTTCTTCCAACGTAAACTTGACATTATCTTCAATCCACTTACGGCGTGGTTCAACCTTGTCACCCATGAGGACATTGACACGACGTTCTGCGCGTGCTAAGTCTTCAATCGTGACACGAATGAGGGTACGAGTTTCTGGGTTCATGGTTGTTTCCCAGAGCTGGTCCGCATTCATTTCACCAAGACCCTTGTAGCGTTGAAGGGTAGCACCTTTACCGAACTGCTTGCGAAGTTCTTCTAGCTCGCCATCCGTCCAAGCGTAGGCCACTTCTTCTTTCTTGCCTTTGCCTTTAGACATCTTGTAAAGAGGAGGAAGGGCGATATAGACATGGCCTGCCTCAACTAGCGGACGCATGTAACGGTAGAAAAATGTCAAGAGCAAGGTCTGGATATGGGCACCATCGGTGTCCGCATCGGTCATGATAATAATTTTGTCATAGTTAGCATCTTCAAGAGAGAAGTCTGCCCCAACACCAGCACCGATGGTATAAATCATGGTGTTGATTTCTTCGTTTTTGAGGATATCTGCCATCTTTGCCTTGGCTGTATTGATGACCTTACCACGAAGAGGCAAGATAGCCTGGAACTTACGATCACGTCCTTGTTTGGCAGATCCACCGGCAGAGTCCCCCTCGACCAGATAGAGTTCGTTCTTAGCTGGATTTTTAGACTGGGCTGGGGTTAATTTACCAGAAAGTAAGCCCTTGTCTTTTTTATTCTTTTTACCATTTCGGCTCTCATCACGCGCCTTACGAGCCGCTTCACGGGCATCACGAGCCTTGATAGCTTTACGAATCAGATTTGAAGCTAATTCTCCATTTTCCATAAGGAAGAAAGTCAGTTTTTCAGCAACAATACTATCAACGATTGGACGAGCTAGTGGACTTCCTAGTTTGTCCTTAGTCTGTCCTTCAAATTGCAAATGTTCTTCAGGAACCAAGATAGAAAGAACGGCCGCCAATCCTTCACGGTAATCCGAACCTTCAAGATTTTTATCTTTTTCCTTGAGAAGCCCCGTCTTACGTGCATAGTCATTCATAACCTTGGTAATGGCTGACTTGAGTCCTGTCTCATGCGTTCCACCGTCTTTGGTACGGACGTTATTGACAAAGGATAAGATGTTATCTGAAAAGCCATCATTATACTGGAGGGCTACTTCTACTTGGAAACCATTGTCTTCCCCTTCAAAGTATAGAACTGGTGTCAAGGTTTCCTTGTCTTCGTTGAGGTAGGAAACAAAGTCCTGTACCCCGTTCTCATAATGGAACTCGATTGCTTCATCTGTTCGCTTGTCCGTTAATGACAAGGTTACATTCTTCAAGAGAAAAGCTGACTCATTGAGACGCTCTGAAATAGTATTGTACTTAAAGTCTGTCGTAGAAAAGATGCTGGCATCTGGCATGAAGGTCACTTTGGTACCTGTCTTAGACTTAGGTGCAGTCCCAACCTTTTCTAGAGTGGTAACTGGCTTGCCTCCATTTTCAAAACGCTGTCTATAAACTGCTCCATCACGAGTAATTTCTACCTCTAACCAACTAGAGAGGGCATTGACGACAGAAGATCCAACCCCGTGGAGACCTCCTGATGTCTTATAACCACCCTGACCGAATTTTCCTCCGGCGTGAAGGATGGTAAAGATAACCTCAACCGTTGGAATTCCCATAGCGTGCATTCCAGTCGGCATTCCACGTCCGTGGTCTTGAACCGTTAAACTTCCGTCTTTATTGATTGTCACATCGATCCGGTCACCAAATCCAGACAAGGCCTCATCGACAGCATTATCGACGATTTCCCAGACAAGGTGGTGGAGACCAGCACCGTCAGTCGATCCGATATACATCCCTGGACGTTTCCGAACCGCATCCAACCCTTCTAGCACTTGAATGGCATCATCATTATAATTGTTAATATTGATTTCCTTTTTCGACACAAGGAACCTCCTATTTGTTCATCTTTACTATTTTACAGGTTTTCTAGGGATTTTGCAAAATTTTTCTAGTTAAAAAGCCTATTCCCAAGTCTTTTTAGCAAAAACATCAACCATCTCTATCAAAAAAAGAAACCAAGATAAAAATCTTAGTTTTCTTTTCCTTTAATTTGATTTGTGACCACATCTTCACCAAACCATTTTTGGCTTATTTCTTGGAATTTACCTTCTTGATAAAGGTCTACAAAAGCTTGATTTAAATTTGCTAACAAGGTCTTATCAGCTGGTCTCACACCAACTGCAAAAGACTCACTCTCAAAACCAGCAGGAAAAATCTCATACTGGTCTAAAATTCCTTCAGTTTCAAGATAATAATTGGCGTAAACACGGTCAATTAAAAGAGCATCAATCCGATCATTTTGCAAATCAATCAAGGCTTCGTTAAAACTCTGATATTGATTGGCTTTTTGATCTTTTACGATGTTTTTTAAGAGTTCTGGTTGGGCTTCGAAATCTATATAACCAGAAGATCCTGCCTGGGCACCCAAAACCTTGCCCGTCATATCAGACACTGATTGTATATTCTGAGATTTCTTAGAGACTAGAACTTGCTTATTTTCCATGTAAGGAATGGTAAAAGCAACCTTCTCACGGCGTTCATCAGTCGCTGAATATCCATTCCAGATAGCATCAATGGTGCCGTTTTGAAGTTCGGTTTCCTTCATATCCCAATCAATGGGTTGAAACTGAACCTTAAAGCCAAGTTTCTCAGAAACAGCCTGTGCTAAATCAATGTCAAATCCAGCATATTGGCCATTCTTTTCTTCAAAGCCCATGGGAACAAAGGTATTGTCAAACCCGATGGTAATGGTTCCCTGTTCTTGGTATTTGTCCCAATTATCGACTTTGGGATCACTAGCTTTTTGTGTACATCCTACCAGGAAAAAAGCCAGAAAGAATACCAAAACAAGGCTGATTTTCTTTCGATTCATAGATACCTCCTACTTAGGCTCTACTTTGAGAATCTGGTCAGCAATATTCTCTGCAAACTGGAGATCGTGAGTCACGACAATCTGAGTCATGCCTAATCCTCGATTTTGTAGAATCAGTTTTTCAACCTCGAGACGCAACTCAGGGTCAAGGGCCGAAGTTGGTTCGTCATACCCAATCACTTCAGGATCTATCATCATAGCGCGTGCTAAGGCAACCCGTTGCTTTTGACCACCAGATAATGAGTATGGATAGGCATCTGCATGAGCTAGGAGTCCTAGACGAGTTAATAAGTCGACCGCCTTCTTCTTAGCATCTGCTTCAGACATCCCCATAGTCTTGATGGGTGATAAAATCAAGTTCTCCATAACGGATAAGTGAGGAAAAAGCTGAAAATCTTGAAACACAAAACCTAACAAGTGACGCTTTTCAAGTTCATCCAAAGGTAGGGATTCTCCATTATAAAAAATCTCACCTGAATCAATGGTTTCAAGTCCAGCCAACATTCTAAGCAAGGTTGTCTTCCCACCACCAGAAGGTCCAACAATAGCCAAAATCTGCTTTTCAGGAATTGTTAAACTGAAATTAGATAAAATTTCTTTTTTTCCAAATTTTTTGCTGATATTTCTTAACTCTAACATGGATAACCTCCTATCTATAGTAGCTGAACTTCTTCTCAAGTTTCTTAGCTAAAATCGTAACGATACCAATCATCAGAAGATAGATAGCGCCTGCTAAAAACATCGGAATCAAACTAGCATCACGATTGGCTGCAGTACGACTGGCTAGGATCAAATCTGAAATACCAAGTGCATATACCAAAGAAGTATCCTTAACCAGACTCATAACTTCGTTAAATACACTTGGTAGGACAATCTTGGTCACCTGGGGCAAGATGATGTAGCGAACAGTATCAATAGGATTAAATTTTAAAACCTTGGCTGCTTCGTATTGCCCTTGAGGAATAGTTGCAATTCCTCCACGGAAAATTTCAGCAAAATAGGCTGCATAATTAAGCGTGAAGGCAATGATCGCAGCTGGTACTCGATCTAGTCGAATTCCTATACTTGGCAGAACATAGTAGATAAAGATTAACTGCAAGAGCAAGGGAGTTCCACGCATCACCCAGATATAGATGTCAATCATGTAATGGAGGGGTTTCCAATGGACCTGTAAGCAAAAGGCAACCAAAATGCCTAAAGGGATTGAAAAAAGTAAGACCAGTGCAAAAACTTGTAAAGTCATTGTCGCACCGCTCAATAAACTTGGTAATATCTCAAATAAGTAAGACATATTCCACCTCCTAAAAATAATTGTTCCTATTATAGCATAAATAAACATAAAATCAACGATTTTCAGAAATTTCCATGAATTTTTAAAACTTTATACTTGATTCCCGAATAATCATACTATTTATTTAAAAATTTTTCTACTTACAAAAATATCAGATGTCACAAGTGGTGAAAAGATTCAGTTTCGTTTCTCTCCTATTTCATGGTATAATAGAAACATGATGACAATAGTATTATTAATTTTAGCTTATTTATTAGGTTCAATTCCTTCAGGACTGTGGATTGGACAAATATTCTTTAACATCAATCTAAGAGAACATGGATCTGGTAATACTGGGACGACCAATACCTTCCGAATCCTAGGCAAGAAAGCTGGAATGGCAACCTTTGTAATTGATTTCTTTAAAGGTACTCTAGCCACTCTACTTCCACTAATCTTCCATGTGCAGGGAGTTTCACCAATCGTCTTTGGGCTTTTAGCAGTCATTGGCCACACCTTCCCTATCTTTGCCAAATTCAAGGGTGGCAAGGCTGTCGCTACCAGTGCAGGAGTTATTTTTGGATTTGCTCCTCTCTTTTGCCTTTATCTAGCAGTCATTTTCTTTGGAATCCTTTATCTGGGAAGTATGATTTCTCTCTCTAGTATATCAGCTGCGATTGCTGCAATTATTGGCGTCCTTCTATTTCCTCTTTTTGGATTTATCTTGAGTAGTTATGACCTACTTTTCACTGTGATTATTATTGGTCTTGCCAGTCTAGTGATTGTTCGACACAAGGACAATATCAAACGTATCCAAAATAAAACAGAAAATCTTATTCCTTGGGGACTTAACCTAACCCACCAAGAACCAAAAAAATAAAACGTCAGTTGAAACTGACGTTTTTTTTATGTTATTTAGACTTGATATAGTTGATACCATCTGCCTTCGGCGCAACAGCTTTACCAAAGAAGGCTGCTAGGACGACAATGGTCAAGAGATATGGTGCAATTTGCAAGTAAACGGCTGGAACTCCTTGCAAGAAAGGAAGTTGAGAACCGATAACTGCCAAACTTTGTGATAGTCCAAAGAAGAGACTTGAAAGCATAGCACCAACAGGATTCCATTTACCAAAGATCATGGCTGCAAGAGCGATAAATCCAGGTCCTACGATAGTTGTAACTGAAAAGTTGACGGAGATTGACTGAGCGTAAATAGCTCCACCAATTCCTCCAAGGAAGCCTGAAATCACTACTCCAAGATATCTCATCTTGTAGACATTGATACCCAAAGTATCTGCTGCTTGTGGGTGTTCACCAACTGAACGAAGGCGAAGTCCAAAGCGAGTTTTAAAGAGAACAAACCATGCTAGGAATGAGAAAGTAATTGCTAGGTAACCTAGTAGACTAGTTGACTTGAAGAAGATATCGCCGATAACAGGGATATTAGCTAATACCGGGAAGTCAAAACGACCAAAAGTTTGCGTTAAGTTATCCGTTTGTCCCTTATTATAAAGCACCTTCACCAAGAAAACTGCCAAGGCTGGCGCCATCAAGTTAAGTACAGTACCACTGACAACATGGTCTGCACGGAAATGAATTGTAGCTACTGCGTGAATGAGCGAGAAGATAGCTCCGACTAATCCACCAACTAGAAGAGCTAACCAAGGAGTTAATGCTCCCAAATCTTGAGCAAATTCAAGGTTAAAAACAACTCCAGAAAAGGCACCCATGACCATGATTCCTTCAAGACCAACGTTAACAACTCCACCACGTTCTGAGAAAACTCCTCCGATACTTGTGAAAATAAGTGGTGCTGCATAAATCAACATCGAAGAAACCATAAGGGTTAACATTGTTGTAATCGACATCCTTATTTACCTCCTTTAAGTTGCTTTCTTGGTTTGACAAAGCGTTCGATGATGTAGTGAACGCTGACAAAGAAGATAATTGAGGCTGTAACGATACTTACAAGCTCAGATGGTACTTGTGCAGCATTCATACCAGGGGCTCCAACTTGAAGAACACTGAAAAGGAAGGCTGCAAATAGAATTCCAACTGGTGAGTTTGAAGCAAGTAGGCTTACTGCCATACCGTTAAATCCGATTGCCAATGATGAACCTTGAACATAAACGTTTTGGAAAGTACCAAGTCCTTCTACTGCGCCACCAAGTCCTGCAAGGGCACCAGAAATAATCATTGATAGAATAATGGTGCGTTTCGCTGAAATACCTGCGTATTCAGAAGCATTTGGATTGAGACCAACTGCACGGATTTCAAAACCAAGAGTTGTTTTCTTGAGCAAGAACCAGATAACTGCTACTGCTATGATAGCAAAGAAAATTCCAATGTTCATACGAGAGTTTCCAGTCAACTCAGCAAGCCATGGTGTCTGATAGGTTGCATTTGCACTAACACGAATGGATGAGTCAGTACTTTGCATGATATCTTTTGGGAAAGAGTGGATAAAGGCGTTACTTGTATAGAGAACAATGTAGTTCATCATGATGGTTACAATAACTTCAGATGTCCCAAGGTAGGCTCTTAAAATACCAGGAATAGCACCAACGATCCCTCCCGCAACTAAAGCAATTACAATCGTCGCAAGAATCATCAATGGTCGTGGCAAATCTGGGAAAGAGAGGGCGAACCAGCCACTCATAACCCAACCTGCGAGAGCTTGTCCTGGAAGACCAACGTTAAAGAAACCAGCACGACTTGCAACTGCAAATCCAAGGGCAATCAGAATTAAAGGTCCCATAGCACGGAAGATTTCACCGATTCCACGAACACTACCAAATGCTGTGTAGAATAGTTCTTCATAACCCCAGATAGCATCGTAACCGAAAATCCACATGACGATGGCTCCGAGTAGAATTCCTAAAATAACAGAAATCAAAGGAACCGAAATTTGTTGTAATTTTTTAGACATCACTCTTCTCCTTTTCCAATTCACCACCAGCCATCAAGACACCAAGCTCTTGCTTGTTGGTTGTTTCTGGCGTTACAATCCCTTGAATCTTACCATCATGGATAACAGCAATTCTATCAGAGACATTTAGAATCTCATCTAGTTCAAAGCTGACTACAAGGACAGCTTTCCCATTATCACGTTCTTGAATCAAGCGTTTGTGAATGTACTCAATGGCACCGACGTCCAAACCACGAGTAGGTTGACTGACGATTAGGAGATCAGGATTTCGATCGACTTCTCGAGCGATAATTGCTTTTTGTTGATTTCCTCCAGAAAGAGCTGAGGCTGGAACAATCTCACTAGCAGCACGCACATCGAATTCTTGCATTAACTGTTTAGCATACCCGATGATATTGGTGTAGTTTAAGATTCCCTTCTTGCTAAGAGGTTCCTTATAGTAGGTTTGAAGAGCGATATTTTCAGAAATCATCATTTCTAAAACTAAACCATCACGGTGGCGATCTTCCGGAACGTGGCCTACACTCATTTCTGTAATTTGACGAGGGTGTAAGCCTACGATAGACTGGCCTTTCAACTCCACGCTACCAGACTCAATCTTACGAAGACCAGTGATAGCTTGGATTAATTCAGATTGACCATTTCCATCAATACCGGCAATTCCGACAATCTCACCAGCTCGAACATCGAGTGAGAGATTTTTAACAGCAGGAACACCACGGTTTTCGTTTACTACTAGGTCTTTAATAGACAGAATAACTTCTTTAGGTTGAGCTTCCTGTTTCTCAGTTTTAAAGGAAACAGAACGTCCTACCATCATCTCAGCTAAGTCAGCATTAGTCGCACCAGCAATCTCAACTGTTTCAATAGATTTACCACGACGGATAACTGTAACACGATCTGATACAGCACGAATCTCATCCAACTTATGGGTAATCAAGATAATTGATTTACCTTCTTTAACCAGGTTCTTCATAATAGCCATCAATTCATCAATTTCTGATGGCGTCAAAACAGCAGTAGGTTCGTCAAAGATAAGAATATCTGCTCCACGATAAAGCGTCTTCAAGATTTCAACACGTTGTTGAGCCCCAACAGAGATGTCTGCAACTTTGGCAGAAGGATTCACAGCAAGGCCATAACGTTCAGACAACTCATTGATTTCTCGAGTTGCACGAGCAATATCTAGCACACCATTTTTGGTCAATTCACTCCCCAAAATGATATTTTCAGCAACAGTGAAAGCTTCTACCAACATAAAGTGTTGGTGGACCATCCCAATTCCTAAGCTAGCCGCTTTTGATGGCGAATCTAGCTTTACAACTTGACCGTTGACCACAATTTCACCACTAGTTGGTTCTAGAAGCCCCGCTAGCATGTTCATAAGAGTGGACTTACCAGCTCCATTTTCTCCTAAAAGTGCATGAATTTCACCTTTACGAAGTTCAAGGTTAATCTTGTCGTTAGCGACAAATTCACCAAAAACTTTGGTAATTTCACGCATTTCAATGACATTTTCGTGTGCCATGTGCTCTTCCTTTCAGAGTTTTATTTTGTTTCAATAAAACCTACTAAAGAAACTTAGCAAGCTCTATTGAGACAAAACCATTTGTCTCAATTCTTAAAGAAGCGGCCACTGGCCGCTTCCTAAGAAATGACTTCCTTCAATTATTTTTCAGGAACTTTGATGCTACCATCAAGGATTTTAGCTTTTGCATCTTCAACAGCTTTTTTACCTTCTTCAGAAAGGTTTGTCACTGCCAAGTCAACACCTTTATCCTTCAATGAGTAAACGATAACTTGACCGCCAGGGAATTCACCTTTTTCAGTCTTGTTTGAGATATCTTGAACTGTTGTTCCAACTTGTTTCAATGTAGAAGCAAGCACGAAGTTAGCTTCTTTACCGTCTTTAGAAGTGTATTTACCTTCATCAACTTGGTCACGGTCTACACCGATAACCCAAACTTTTTCGTCTTCATTTTTACTTTCGTTCAATGATTTAGCTTCAGAGAAGACACCTGCTCCAGTACCACCAGCTGCTTGGTAAATAACGTCTGCACCTGCAGCGTATTGAGCTGCAGCGATTGTTTTACCTTTAGCCGCATCACCAAATGATCCAGCATAGTCTACTTGAACCTTGATAGATGGGTCAACTGACTCAACACCAGCTTTAAAACCAGCTGCGAAACGAGAAATAACTTCAGATTCCATACCACCTACAAAACCAACTTGTTTAGTTTTTGTAGTTTTAGCAGCTGCAACACCTGCAAGGTAAGCTGCTTCGTTGTCTGCGAAAGTAACGCTAGCAACGTTCTTTTGATCTTTAATCACATCGTCAATCAAAACATAGTTTTTATCTGAATGTTCTTTTGCTGCTTCTTCAACAGCGTTGTGAAGGGCAAAACCAACACCAAAGATCAAGTTGTAGCTTCCAGCTGCTTGGTTCAAGTTGTTAGCGTAGTCAGCTTCACTTGTTGATTGGAAATAAGTGTAACCATTGTCTTTTGAAAGGTTGTGTTCTTTACCCCAAGCTTGAAGACCTTCCCAAGCTGATTGGTTAAATGATTTATCATCAACACCACCAGTATCTGTAACGATAGCTGCTTTAGTCTTCACATCAGAAGAAGATGAAGCTGCGTTACGAGAAGAGCGATTACCACATGCAGCAAGTCCAAATGCTGCTACTGCAACTAGACCAAGGCCTAGCCATTGTTTCTTGTTCATTACTGAACCTCCTAAATAAGATGCGCAACTAAGTTGCAAGTATGGATTGATCGGTCACAAGGACCCTTGCCACTCAGAGAGTGACACAGACTATTGCAAGTCTGTAAAAGAATATGGAAGTAATTCCCCGACCGTCATCTCGACCGTCGTTTTATCTTTGGCAACTAGAGTCACCTTTAGATCTGGTTTAAAAAATTCGACCATAACTTGGCGACAAGCACCGCAAGGCGAAATTGGTTTTTCAGTTTGACCATAGACAATCAATTCTGAAAAGTCTCGTTGTCCTTCAGAGACCGCCTTAAAGATTGCAGTTCTTTCGCCACAGTTGGTCAAGGGGTAGCTAGCATTTTCAATGTTAACCCCTGTATAGATACTTCCGTCCTCGGCTACCAAAACAGCGCCAATCGGAAAATGTGAGTAGGGAACGTAAGCTTTTTTACTAGTTTCAATCGCTAATTCAATCAACTCAGTAGTCGCCATCAGCTAATTCTCCTTTTAAGATTGCAACACCAGAAGATGTTCCAATTCGAGTAGCTCCTGCTTCAACAAAGGCAACTGCATCTGCATAAGAACGAGCTCCACCAGCTGCTTTGACCCCCATATCAGGACCAACTGTCTGACGCATTAATTGAACATCTGGTAGGGTCGCACCACCTGTCGAGAATCCTGTAGAAGTCTTGACAAAGTCTGCACCAGCTTTTTGAGCAAGTTGGCAAGCCAGAACTTTTTCTTCATCCGTTAACAAACAAGCTTCAATAATAACCTTAACGAGTTTGTCACCGCTAGCCTCAACAACTGCTCGAATATCTGATTCGACCAAGTCAGCATTCCCAGACTTAAGCGCTCCAACGTTGATAACCATATCAATTTCATCAGCACCATTTTGGATGGCTTCTTTGGTTTCATAGGCTTTGACAGCTGAAGTTGTAGCTCCAAGAGGAAAACCTACAACTGTACAAACCTTGACATCAGTATCTGTTAGACCAGCTTTTGCATGAGAAACCCAGCAAGGATTCACACAAACACTGGCAAAATCGTACTCTCTTGCTTCAGATAGCAAACGATCGATTTGTTGTTCGGTTGCATCTTGCTTTAAAAGTGTATGATCAATGTATTTATTTAATTTCATTTCGGATTTTCCTTAAATTAGGAGATAATTTCGATGATTTCACGCATTTTTAGCGTTCCATCACTCATTTTAATTTTAACATATTTTTGGAAATCTGTAACTAGTTCCGGAGAAATTTTGCCATTTGCATATACTTTTGCGACAATTTCACCTTTTTTGACCGATTCTCCAACTTTCTTCTCAAAAACAATTCCTGTCTCATAGTCAAGAGCATCTGTTTTGACTGCACGACCAGCACCTAATCTCATGGCGAAAAGACCGAACTCCATGGCTGGCAGTGCCTCAATAACACCATCTTCCTGGGCAGGAATTTCTACCACATGATCAACTGTTACAGGTCGATAAAGATCTTCTAAATCTCCACCTTGAGCGAGGACCATCGCTTCGAATTTCTTGAGTGCCTGCCCATTTTCAAGATGTTGCCTTACTTCCTCGACTGTTTTTTCAACATTTGCCAGAGAAAGCATAATCTGGGCTAACTCACAGATAAAGTGACTAATATCCCCGCGTCCTTTACCCTGAAGAATTTCTAGTGCTTCTAGAATTTCCAAGCGATTCCCAATGGCACGTCCCAAAGGTTGACTCATATCCGTAATGACTGCTACTGTCTTGCGACCAACAGCTTTCCCGAGATTCACCATGGTTTGAGCCAGTTCACGCGCCTCGTCGACTGTTTTCATAAAGGCACCTTCACCGACAGTAACATCAAGCAAAATAGCATCCGCTCCAGCTGCAATCTTTTTACTCATGACAGAACTAGCAATCAGTGGAATAGTATCAACTGTTGCTGTCACATCACGTAGTGCATAGAGCAGCTTATCCGCTTTGACTAGTTGGTCAGATTGACCAATAACTGAAACCCCGATATCCTGAACCTGTTTGATAAAGTCATTTTGACTGCGTTCGACTTGAAAACCTTTGATAGATTCTAATTTATCGATTGTTCCACCAGTATGTCCTAGACCTCTACCACTCATCTTTGCAACTGGTACATCAAAACTAGCGACTAATGGAGCTAAAATCAAGGTAACCTTATCTCCTACTCCCCCAGTGGAGTGTTTATCGACCTTGATACCTTCAATAGCAGATAAATCAAATTCCTGACCTGTCTTGACCATGTTCATAGTCAAATCGGAAATCTCTCTAGTGGTCATGCCTTTAAAATAAACAGCCATAGCAAATGCTGACATCTGGTAATCAGGAACAGTTCCTGCAACATAGCCTTCAACCAACCATTGGATTTCATTGGAACTGAGTTCTTGTCCGTCTCTTTTTTTCTGGATTAGATCTACTGCTCTCATTCTTTCACACTTCTAAGGATATAATATCCCTTGTCTTTCTTCACGACCTCACAATTACCAAAGACTTCTTCCATCTTGTTTTTGGCACTAGGAGCTCCTTGTTTTTTCTGGATGACAATGGTCAAATCTCCACCGTCAACAAGATAATCAATACTTTTCTCGATGATTTCATGAACGACCTGCTTGCCTGCACGAATGGGCGGATTCGAAATGACATGATCGAATTGACCTTCTACCTGCTCATAAATATTGGACTGGAAGATAGTCGCTTGAACATTGTTTTTTACTGCATTTTGCTGGGCTAAATCCAGGGCACGATTATTGATATCCACCATGGTCGCTTGGGCACCATAAGCTTTAACCAAAGACAAGCCTATTGGACCGTAGCCACAACCAACATCAAGAATTTTTTCATCTTTTTCGACATCCAGACATCTTAACAACAGCTGACTTCCGAAATCAATCATTTTTTTGCTAAAGACACCAGCATCTGTCAAAAAGGTCATCTTTTGCCCAAGTAGCTCAACTCTAAGCTCATGAACATCATGGGCTGCATCTGGATTTTCTGCATAATACATTTTACTCATAGTTTCATTTTACCATAAAATTTAGATATTTTAAATCGTTTACACGGTCTATACCATCTAAGGCCCTAAGAAGAAATAACCTAGGAACATACTAATAAAAAATGAAAATAGACAAGCTAGACCAATCAATATCAGCCACCATTTTCTTGTTAAAATGGCGAGAATCAAATAAATAAAACCAATAATTGGTAGCAAGAATAACAAGACAAAGGCAGACCAACTATAGGTTTGACTTCCTAAACTCACAGTAAACTCAATCAATGTTGGAGACAACCACAAAATAGCAACAAGTAAACAACTTAGTTTTAGTATTTTATCACTTATTTCTAGTCTCATAACACCACCTCTTTTGATGTTTATTCTACCTCTATTCTAACAAAGAAAGCGCTTTTTCTCAAATGATTCAGATGTCTTTCTTTGTAAATTATGGTATACTGAGGTATCAAACGAGGAAATTTTATGACCAACGAATTTATACATTATGAAAAAATCAGTCGCGGAACTTGGCAATCTTTACATCGTAAAACTACACCTCCTTTAACCGAGGAGGAATTGGATTCGATTAAGAGTTTTAATGACCAGATTAGTCTCCAAGATGTAACAGATATTTACCTGCCGCTAGCTCATCTGATTCAAATCTACAAACGCTCCAAAGAAGACCTAGCCTTTTCAAAAGGGATTTTCCTCCAAAGGGAGAGTAAAAATCAGCCATTTATTATCGGAATTTCAGGTAGTGTCGCTGTTGGCAAATCAACTACTAGCCGACTCTTACAAATTTTGCTTTCCCGTATTTTTCCAGAAGCAAGTGTTGAATTAGTGACAACTGATGGCTTTCTGTATCCTAACAGTATCTTAAATGAGCGAAATATCCTAAACCGAAAAGGTTTCCCTGAGAGTTATGATATGGAAAGCTTGCTCGATTTCCTTGATCAACTTAAAAACGGTCAGGATGTAGATATCCCCGTTTATTCTCACGAAATCTACGATATCGTACCTGATAAAACACAAAGAGTTCAAGCAGCGGATTTTGTCATTGTAGAAGGTATCAACGTCTTTCAAACACCACATAACAGCCGTCTTTATATTACAGACTTCTTCGATTTTTCAATCTATGTAGATGCTGCAGTCGAGGATATCGAGAGCTGGTATTTGGACCGTTTCTTGAAACTCCTTAGCTTTGCACAAGATGATCCAAACAACTATTACTATCGTTTCACCCAGCAACCAATTAGTGAAGTCAAAGATTTTGCCCATCAGGTTTGGACAAGTATTAATTTGACCAATCTACAAAACTACATCGAACCAACCAGAAATCGGGCAGAAGTCATTCTTCATAAATCTAAAAATCATGAAATTGATGAAATTTATTTAAAAAAGTGATTTCCCCTTGTCAAAATAATAGTTTTCAGATATAATGGTATAGTTAGTAAATATGGAGGTAAGAACATTGGCAAACATTAAATCAGCTATCAAACGCGCTGAATTGAACGTTAAACAAAACGAAAAGAACTCAGCTCAAAAATCAGCTATGCGTACTGCTATCAAAGCTTTTGAAGCAAACCCATCTGAAGAACTTTACCGTGCTGCTAGCTCAGCCATCGATAAAGCAGAAACTAAAGGTTTGATCCACAAGAATAAAGCTAACCGTGATAAAGCACGTCTTGCATCTAAACTTGGTTAATCTTTAACTGGATACAAAATGAGCTCTTCGGAGCTTTTTTTGTACACATTTTTCTGGAGGTTATCATGAAAATTGCTGTTATAGGATATTCAGGCTCAGGTAAATCTACTCTGGCAGAAAAACTTTCCAGCTACTACTCCATTCCCAAACTCCATATAGACCGATTGCAATTTCAGCCTGGGTGGCAAGATAGCGACCACGATTGGATGTTAAAAGAGATGAAGACTTTCCTTTCTAAACATGAGGATTGGGTTATCGACGGCAACTATACATGGTGTTGCTACGAGGAAAGAATGGAGCAAGCTGATCAGATTATCTTTTTAAACTTCTCAGCATGGAATTGTTTAGCAAGAGCCTTTAAACGCTATCTAAGATACAGAGGAAAAGTTAGAGAAAGTATGGCAGACGGTTGTCCTGAACGTTTTGACTGGGAGTTTATCCGCTGGATTCTTTGGGATGGACGTAACTCTTCTCACAAAGGCCATTATCAACAGATCTGTTCAGACTATGCTGACAAAGTAACCATAATCACTAATCAAAAAGAACTAGATAGCTTTCTTCATAAAAAAGAGAGTGTGTGACAGAAATCGGTAATTCGTTAGAATTCGATTTCGTCGTCCCACCTCCGCACAGTTGAGTAGGGCTGTAAAAGCTGATGAAATCAGCGTAGTAGAGCCCACTCAACCACTGCGTCTTGCTCGACAATCCAAAGACAATTGAGAGGCTAGGACTTTTGTCCCAGCCTCTTTTCTTATTCTGCAATTAAAGTCTCTAGACCAACCTTCATCATATCAGTGAAAGTGTTTTGACGTTCTTCTGCAGTTGTATCTTCATCTGGATTAACCAAGCTATCAGAAATCGTCATAATAGCTAAAGCATCGACGTGGTGTTGAGCAGCAAGATAGTAAAGAGCTGCTGCTTCCATTTCTACAGCTTTCACACCCCATTTACCAAGCTCGATATTCTTTTCACCATAGTTTGAATAGAAAACGTCTGATGACAAGACATTTCCGACATGAGTAGTCATACCAAGGTCTTTGGCAGTATGGTAAGCCTTGTCTAAAAGATCAAAGCTAGCAATTTGTGGGAAATCGTATTGAGGCCAATCGTTGCGGATTATGTTTGAGTTGGTTGCAGCTGCTTGAGCCAAGACCAATTCACGGACGTGAACATCCTCATTCAAAGATCCAGCCGTTCCCACACGGATCAATTTCTTTACTCCGTAGTCGACAATCAACTCGCGCGCATAAATAGAGATGGATGGCATTCCCATCCCAGTTCCCATAACAGATACACGGTGACCTTTGTAAGTACCTGTGTAACCAAACATGTTACGAACTTCGTTAAAGCAAACAGCGTCTTCTAAAAAGTTCTCAGCGATAAATTTCGCACGAAGAGGATCCCCAGGAAGAAGAATTTTATCAGCAATTTCACCCTGCTTAGCAGCAATATGGATAGACATAATATAAGATACCAAACCCGTCAAAAAGCGAAGGGAAAATAGGAGTTGGGCGCAGTGAGCGACGCTCGCTAGACCAACTATCTTTTTTCCACTGCTTTTAGGGTGGGTTCAATTCCTTTCTTTTTTTATTTTGATGATTTAGAGGAGAGTAACCCGTATTCAGTTCAACAAATACGGTAAACCCATCCTTTCTTTTTTTATTGAGTAATTAGAAAAGCTTTCCGCTCGTGTTCAAATTAGAACACACGCTCTACCTTTCTTTATTAAATGATATTGATTATAAATTTAAAATATATTTTGGATTAGAAAAACTAGAGTATTCTTATTAATTTTCTATTATCCTTGTCTTTGGTCGTAAGTATTTCTCCCAAGGGATTCGGTCCAGCATTTTAGCAAAACCAAATGCCAAGTAAGCAGTCACCAAAAGAAAAGGTATAGCCTCTAATGATTGACCAGTGAAACCCATTACCAATCCAGTTGCAGACAAGGGAGCCTTCAAGGTCACTGCTAAAAAGCAAACCGAACCTAATAGTAAGAGTGCTGGCTGGTTACCACTACCTAAAATCATGGTCAAGAGTGCAGCTCCTGCCATCCCCAAGGCAAAAGATGGGGTCAAGGTACCGCCATAGGCACCTGCCCAAAGGGTAACTAAAACGACCGATGCTTTCAAGACAAACAAGAGGATTACCGTCTTGGCATTACTGCCGTTTAAAATCTCCTGAGCCATCATACGCCCATTACCAAGTAGATGAGGCAAATGGCTAGCTAATCCAACAAGGAAAAGGAATGTTACCGGCAGAGTATAGAGTATCCGCTTGTCCTTTATTCTCTTTGAAGAAGCTTGTTTGTTGAAGCGACTAAAAAGCCAAGCGAGTGGAGTCAGGAAAAGAACTAATAAGGGAACAAGCCACATATCACCTAGTGGCCAAGTCAGAGCCGGAAGCTGGTAGAGAGCATGATCTGAAACAACAAAGCCTGCTGTAAAGGCTGATACATAGGTAGTCAAACCGACCAAGAAAAAACGTTTGACAGATAAAGCAATTCCCAAGGTTTCAAAAACGAAAAACACACTCGTTAACGGAACCTGATAGACAGCCGCTAAACCCGCGCCAGCTCCACAGGCAATGAGAAAGATTTGGTCCTTCACAGAGAGAGAAAAAATATTGGCAATAGGTCTTGCAAATAAAGCTCCAATCTCCCGCGGCGCAGCTTCCTTACCGATAGGCGCTCCTCCTCCAACTGCAACAATCTGCCAAATTGAATGAACTAGCTGTTTTAAAAAATGAAGTTTGTATTGTGATGTTTCATCTTTCATCTGCGCTTTGATGGAAAAAATCTTTGCTTTTCTTTGCAAGAAATACCAGACCAAGGCAGAACTGACGCCCACGATGATTAAACTGAAGCCTATTCGTGATGAGGCAACACCATCTGTCAAGAATCCAGTGTTATGCTCTGTCTGACCAAAAGCAATCCCTTCAACCAACTCTAAAAGATAATGGAGCAAAATTCCGAATATACCTGAAACTAGCCCTAGCATGATGACCGCTAGAACTAATTTGAGGTTATATGGGATTTTCTGAAGACTCCTCCTCAACTCATGTATCATGATTATAATTCAGCAAGAATCGCTTTCAGCAATCCTTTGAAGTCGCCTTTGACGCGTTCTGTCACTTCCACTACTTCTTCGTGGTTGAGTTCTTCTTGGAAACCAGCAGCATGGTTAGTGATACATGAAATTCCTAGAACTTTCAAGCCTGAGTGGGCTGCCACAATAACTTCAGGAACAGTTGACATACCGACAGCATCTGCACCAAGAGTCTTATATGCACGGATTTCAGCTGGAGTTTCATAAGTTGGACCTGTCACACCGATATAAACCCCATCATCCAGTTTAATGCCCAATTTGTCTGCTACTTGATGAGCAGTCTCACGGTATTCTGGAGTGTAAGCTTTCGACATATCAGGGAAACGTGGACCAAAGTCATCCAAGTTTTCACCGATCAATGGGTTTTGACCAGTCATATTGATGTGGTCAGTAATAGCCATCAAAGTACCAGGACCGAAGCCGATACCTCCAGCAGCGTTGGTTACAAGCACTCCTTCACATCCCAAAACTTTCATGACACGAACTGGGAAAATCACCACTTCAATAGGATTTCCTTCGTAGAAGTGGAAACGACCTTGAAGAGCCAAGACTTTACGTCCAGCAAGATCACCATAAACCAATTTACCAGCATGTCCGACTACTGTGGATTGACCCCAGTTTGGAATGTCAGAGTAGTCTACTACGACTGCATTTTCGATTTCTTCAGCCAATTCTCCAAGACCTGAACCAAGTATCAAACCGAACTCAGGAGCTTCGATTCCTTTGCCCTTCAAAAATGCTGCTGTTTCATTGATTTTTGCTAATAATGTCATTGTCTATCTCCTTTTTTATGTTTTAAAAATTGACCAATTTTGTCAAAGGTATTAGCGTTACGAATGGTAATATTGCGATAGAAAGGCATCTTAAGCAAGTGCTTGTGATAAGCTGTTTTAGAGTAGCTAGCTTCTGACAATTTACCCCAGAAGATCCCTAATTTCCCAAAATGAAGCACTTCATCGACCAGTTCCAAACTGTTCACTTTCTCGATGACTTGATCCACATCCAAGCTCTCCGTGTAGAAGAGCACATCCTTGCGAGCCATCTCATGATTCCACCAATCAGGAAGATTTCTAAGATCCTTTTCATAGTCTTCAAGACTCAACAAGGAAAAACTCTGAATAAATGGATAACGTCTTTCAAAGAAAGCCTGTAAATTCTCTATTAATTTAGTTCTAGGCACAATGCTATTAAAGAAAATATTGCCACTATTGATGTAGGTTGCTACATTTTCTAATCCCAACTCCGTCAATTCTTGACGCAATTGAGCCATGACCACCTTGTTCTTCCCACCGACATTAATTCCCCTAACAAGTAGAGCGTAGCGAATCATCTTAAACTAATTTATCTAAGAAACTTTCACCGATCATGGCTTTTTCAACACCAAAGTTCTCTGCAATCGTTGCTGATATGTCGGCGAAGTGTCCAACTGGAATTAATCCATTGCCTTTAAAGGATGGACTGTATGCCAAAAGTGGAATATATTCACGAGTATGATCAGTACCAGCATAGGTTGGGTCATTTCCGTGGTCAGCAGTAATCAAAAGAAGATCGTCTTCTCTCATTGCTGCCATGATTTCTGGCAAGCGCTCATCAAACTCATGCAAACAATCACGATAGCCGTGTGGATCACGACGGTGTCCATATACAGCATCAAAGTCTACCAAGTTTGTGAAGGAGAATCCTTTTTCAAATTCAGGAAGTCCCATAGTCTTCAATAGTGTATCAATTCCATGACTATTTGACTTATTGTGACCCATATCGTGATTGATACCAGCACCGTTGAAGATATCGTTAATCTTACCAACTGCATATGTATCAATACCAGCTTCATTCAATTTGTCCAAAACAGTTGGAGCAAATGGAGATACAGCTAAGTCACGACGGTTAGCCGTACGAGTGAAGTTTCCAGGCTCACCAACATAAGGACGAGCAATAATGCGTCCGAGAAGGGCTGGACGCTCTAAAGTAATCGAACGAGCGTATTCACAGATACGGTAGAGTTCATCCAAAGGAATGATATCTTCGTGAGCTGCGATTTGAAGAACTGGGTCAGCTGATGTATAGATAATCAACTCGCCAGTTTCCATTTGGCGTGGTCCAAAGTCATCGATGACAGCTGTTCCTGAGTATGGTTTGTTGGCTTCACGAATAACCTTACGTCCTGAAAATTCTTCGATTTTAGTAAGGATTTCCTCTGGGAATCCATTCCAAAAAGTATCGAAAGGTTCAGTGATATTGAGCCCCATGATTTCCCAGTGACCAGTCATGGTATCTTTACCTAGAGATACCTCTTCAAGCTTAGTCGCATAACCTGTTGGATTGCTCTCAGCTGGAACTGTCTTCAATGGTGTTTCGCGAGGAATGTTCCCAAGACCAAGTTTTGCCATATTTGGAACATTCAAACCTACTGATTTTGAAATGTGTCCAAGCGTGTCTGATGCACCATCAGGAACACCAGCGTTGACAAAGTTATGAGCATCTGGTGCTGCACCGATTCCTACAGAATCTAGTACCACCAAGTGAATACGATTAAATTTTGGCATAGTGTGTCTCCTTTTTATTTTGATTATTTTGCTTTTGTTGAAGTTAAAATCTGAACGCCCTCTTGTCCAGCAACGATGACCTTATCCACCATTTGGTTAAACAATCCATGCTCGACGACACCAACGACATGATCCAATTCTTGTCCAAGAGCAATTGGGTCTTCAATCACTTCCAAGGCCAAATCGATGATAAAGTTTTGCATATCCGTCACAAAACATTGCCCATCTTTTTCACGAAAGCTCGGATTATAGCCAGCTCGCTCAAATCGACGGAAGACCTGTTCAGCACCATATTGAACAACCTCTACTGGTAATTTAAAGGCACCGAGTTTCTCTACTAGCTTACTTTCATCAACTACCCAGATATATTCTTTAGATGGAGTTGCGACAACCTTTTCCATGAGAAGGGCCCCACCACCGCCTTTGATGCCGTTAAACTGACTGTCTACTTCATCTGCACCATCAACTGTCAGATCTACAAAGTCCACTTGATCAATTGACTTAAGAGGAATATTGAGTCCTTCTGCCTGCTTGCTGGTCACACTAGAAGTCGTTACAGCTGTAATCTGTAAGCCCTCTTCCTTGATACGACGACCTATTTCTTCTACAAAATAGTAGGCAGTTGAGCCTGTTCCAAGCCCGACAACCATACCATCTTTGACGAACTCGGCAGCTTTAATCCCTGCCATTTTTTTCAGATTTTCCACTTATACACCTCCAAATAGAGCTACTTCTATTATATCATGAATACGCTTCAAATTCATCCTTACACTAGAAAAACCCGAACAATTTATGTCGGGTTTTGTGATGTTTACTTAACCATATCAGGGTCATAGTCGTAAAATCCAGTATCCAAGAAACGATTTTTAGGATGCAGCTTGCGAACTTCTTCATCGAGCAAGAAGGCTTGGTCATGTGTGAAGTTCCCTTCTTGAATCAAGTTTCGCGCTTGGATAAAGAGTTTTGCAATTTCTACAAAGTTTTGGCCTGGAGTGTAGAGACCTTCCAGTTTCCAGTGGGTAAATCCATGCTCTACTAGTTCTGTCAATTTGGTCATCAAATCAAGGTCATTGTTAGCAAAGATATGAGTCCCATGATTGTCTTCAAAAATAGAATAATGGCTCTCTGGGTCACTTGGCTCAGCCAAGAACAAGTCACGTTGACGAGATTTTTCATCATCAATCTGTGTGAAATTATAGTAGTTTTGCAAGAGTGGACGCTTAGAATGGTGGATGACACTAGCACCGTATACCAAGACCTCAGCAGGAATTTCTAAAATTTCAGGCATTTTGAAAAGTTCTGCAGATGGTATTTCACGCGCCAAAACTGCTTCTGATGCTCCTGCTTTTTGTCCCCAGAAGTTAATCTGACGACTGCTGGTAACCATGGTTGAGGCATCGTAGATGGTTTTAAAAGAATAGCCATCACGGTTAACCACATAAAAAACACCTGCGTCCCCAACTGTGATATAGTCCGTTTTAATTTCTTCTAAAAAGTCCAAGAAGGGCTTGATACGGTCCATCATGTCTTGGTGCATAAGAGCATTGACCGCAACGATTAATTCCTTACCGGCATCATGAACAATTTTTGCGATTTCACGCAATTCTTCAAGACTAAAGGTAGTAGGCAAACGAAGACCAAAATCTTTCTCACCGACATAAATGCGGTCAACACCAGCTTCAAGTAGCTGTTTTACTTGTTCAATACTTTCAGCAGTTGCTGTAATGATAATCTTTTCCATAAAGAAAATTATACCACATTTCAAAAAAATCAGCTATATAGAAAAGTGTGTTTTGTTACTCGAAATTTTTAAAAAAAGTGAACCGTACCAATAACAGTTCACTTTTTAGATTTATGCTTGTGTCTTTTCAACAAGTCGTCCGTCATTCATCACATAAATACGGTCAACCTTATCTAGCAAGCGAGTATCATGCGTAATCATGACAACTCCCCTACCTTGCTCATGGGCAATTGAAGCCAACATATCCGTCACTTGATAAGCACGTTGTGTATCCAAGCTAGCTGTCGGTTCGTCTGCAAGTACGATACTAGGATTATTATAAAGGGCTCTAGCAATTGCAGCTCGTTGGCGTTCACCACCAGAGAGAGCTTTGGGATAGTGATTTTGAACCTTTTCTAAATCCAACAAACTAAATAACTCTTGTCGGTCACTTTTTATAGATTTCTTTTTATCCAAACGGTCAATTAAATCTAATTGCTCCTTAACTGTTAAAAATGGAATCAAATTTGAAGCCTGGAGAATAAAACCAAATTCACTGAAGCGTAAATCCGTTTTTTCTTTTTCAGATAAATGCCCAGTCTCTTTTCCCTTTACTAGAATCTTTCCACTTGAAGCTTCTTGAAGTTGGCCTAGAGTCGTTAAAAAGGTTGTTTTACCTGATCCAGAAGGCCCCACAATCGCTACAAACTCACCAGCATTTAGCTGAAAATTGGTCTCATGGAGAGCTGTAACTTTCGTATTGCCTTCGCCATAAGTTTTTGTCACTTGAATCATCTCAATTAATGTCGTCATATCATTCTCCTTATCATTCTGCAATCGCTGTAATTGGATCTACTTTAAGTAGACGCGGAAGCGAAATGACGCCACCTAGTAGTGCCATCAAGCAAATGACCAGGCTTAAGACAAAGTATGCCAACCAACTAGGGTAGAAAAAGAAGGTTGCAGGTAAGACTAAAATGACAGCCCAAATAGCTAATAAAGCCAATCCTATACCCAAACCAGATAAGAGAAAGATTTGACAGAAAAGGGACCATACGATGGATTTTATCTGAATCCCTTGCGCTCGCATAATTCCATAGAGGCCTAATTTTTGAATAGTAATGATGTAGATAAAAATTCCTACAATCAGACCTGTAATGACAATCATAGCTATAATCATTCCTGAGAATACATTGACCTGAGGGGTATAGCCAGGAATTTTCGAAATCATTTTTTGAATAGAAATCTGCTTCAAACCATCGCCAGTCACTTCTAAATCATTTTGCAATACCAATGCAGAGATCGAACGATTGCCTTTTGTTATTCCTTGTAAATCCCAATACGTTGTTAAACTTGTAAAGACAACAGGTTCCGTGAAAAATTTATTTTCTCTGGTCAAACCTACAATCTTAAAACTTGTCTCACTTCCGTTGAGTTGAATAGCGTCCCCGAGTTTGATACCGTAATTTTCAAAAGACTGATCCACTACCACTTCTTGGTCATTTTCTGGGTAACGCCCTTCAATCAAGCTTGGCGAGATAAAACTGTCCCACTCTTGACCAAAAATAGAGACATTCATCTTGTCATTACTATTAACAAGGTTTGTCACCGCAAACATGTAGCTTAGGGGAACAGCATCCTTAGACACTTTATCTTTGTAGTCTTTTTCTGGTATAAAGGATGCAGTCAAATTATCATTTGCATAATCGGATAGCACAACTCCTGTTGCTTGCCAATTATCAATAGCAGCCCTGTTATTTCGAACAAGCCCGAGAGCCAAACTGGTCATAAAAAAGACCATAAAAGCAATGAGAAAAATGGTAGTTAGAATTAAACTATAACGCAGTTTATTCTGTAAAATTTCTTTGATAGCAAGATACATGCCAGTCTCCTTTAAGTATTCTGTTGTCGAGGGAACAAATCTCCTCTTTACCATAGCACTAAAGACAGAAAACTATCTCGTCATGAAAAACTAGAATCAATTTAAAAGAATCCTGTCCTTACTTCAAAATTGAATTTATTTGCATCTGTGTATGATTTTTATTCGTTTTAACCATCAAATTTTCCTTGTATATAATATGAGAAAATGATAAAGTTTAAACGGTTTACTCATCCTATCATTTTCCCATCAGCATGTCAAGATTTCCGAAATTGGCCTTGATAACAGATTTTATGCAATTTGTAACAATCCTGTAATAATTCTCTCTTTAAAAAATGATAAAATAGTAATGTACTGTTAAGGAGAGAAATATGCCCGCAAGAAAACTACACCCGTATGAGTTAGAACAAGAAAGTATAAAAGCTGCTCAGTTTCAAGATTATGTCCCAGAAAATACTTCTGTTGCTAGTGTAAAGGAAGTCCTATTTTTTGTAAACATTGCTTGCTTCTGTGTCTTTTTAGCTATCTTTAGTTTTATGTTCTTATCGCTTAAATTGAACACTGTTTTATCATTTGCTTTGGCTATCGGCCTCAGTCTTGTAGCTTTACAATTTCAGCGCACTTTTATCAAGAAAAAATTCAAATAAAAACCTTCGATAAATCGAAGGTTTTTTTTATTTATTCTTTCGTTTTGATGGTGTTGTGATAGCTATCTTGACTTCAAAAATTGTTCCGTTAGGTTTGTTATCTTTCACACTGATAGAGCCTTTTAAGGCATCGACGATCTGCTTAGCTAAAGACAAGCCTAAACCGAAACCACCCTTTTGCCGTGTACGTGCCTTATCAACACGATAAAAACGATCAAAGATTTTCTTTTTATCGGCTACAGAAATACCGATCCCATTATCAGCTACCGTTAAATAGAGGCTTCGTTCTTTCGTTGAAATCTCAAAATATATATCTCCTTCTTCTTCTGTATACTTGACCGCATTGTCAAACAGAATGGTCATCAATTGCTTGAGGAGGAGTTTATCTGTGATAATGGTGCGATGAACACGATTTTGGAAACGAAAAACACGATTATTCTCGGACGCAATCATCTCATAGTTAGTAAAGGTTGTATTAAAGAAGTCTGGCTCTACCTCTCCAAACTCAGGCTTGATTCCATCATCTCTACGTGCCAGATTGAGAAGGTTAGTTGTTAGAAACTTCATATTTCGAACTTCTTCCAAACTAGAAGCGATACTCTCACTTGACTCCATAATAGTCGCCTCTGGTTTTCTAAAAAGAGTTTCCAGACGGTTCTGAAGAACTGCCAACGGAGTCCGTAATTCATGACTGGCATTTTCCACAAAGCTTTTTTGCTTTTGCATACTTTCAAGTAAGGGTTTAACACTGACACGTGCAAGATAAAGACTGGCTAAGATAGATAGAATCCAAAAACTTGCCATTACCACCACGATTAACTGCTCGTGGTTTTGACTAATTTGCTCTAGTTGGCTTGTGTTAATCAGGATAGCAGCATACTTAATATTAGTCGAAACAGAATCAATATTCATTTCCGTTAAGACCACCCGATAAATCTCATCCTGGCCGTAGCTATTCACAACATGAAGTTGTCGGATATGGTTTAAATCCTTTTTATTGAACGTTATTCTGTCTAATCCTAAAAAGCGATTACCAGTCACTAATTGATTCAAATTTGAATCTAGCAAAATCACTTCAGTATTGGAACTCACATTTGGTTTTTTATCAGATGCTGAAGCGACACTGCCACTACCTAAATCCTTAACGTCTTCAGTTGCACGATTGACGGCCAATTGAATGATGTCCTGAGGATTGTTGCTGAGAGATAGCAGTTTCTCATCCACTGATGTGTAGAGACTGGAGTGCATAACCTGCAAGATAATCAAGGTCATGGCAGAGAAAATTAGGGTGAACACACCAAAATTACGAATAAAGTAGCTAAAATCTTCTGCGTACCAATTCTTTTTTAATTTCTTAAACATGTTTTAAAATATACCCAACACTACGCAAAGTTTGGAGATTTTCAGCAAAGGTTGAACCTTTCAATTTCTTACGAACTTTTGATACATAAACTTCTACAACGGAAATGGTTGTGTCACTGTCAAATCCCCATAAACGGTCAAAGATTTGGGTTTTTGGTAAGATGACATTTTGGTTTTGGAGGAAATAGACCAAGAGTTCAAATTCTTTACCAAGCAGCTCAACAGAGGCATCTTGAACCTTAACTTCATTAGTAGATAGATTGACTGTCAAATCACCGTACGTTAAGGTATTTTCGTTAAATTTCCCTGATCGTTTGAGAAGGGCCTGAATACGCATCTTGAGTTCTTCTAGATAAAATGGTTTGGTTAGATAATCATCTGCTCCCAGCTCAAATCCATGTCCTTTGTCATCAAGACTTTCCTTGGCTGTCATGATGAGAACAGGAGTCGAAACACCTTTTTCACGTAGTTCTTTTAAGACTTGGAAACCATTTTTTTCTGGTAACATCAAGTCCAATAGAATCAAGTCATAGACGCCACTTTCAGCCTCGTAGAGACCTTCTTCGCCATCAAATACCTGCATAACATCTGCAAAATCATCCAAAAAATCAAAGACTGAATTTGACAGGCCTAGGTCATCTTCCACTAATAGAATTTTAATCATCAAAAATTCCTCCTTATTATATCCATTATAGCAAAAATATCTTAAAAAAAACTCAACTTTCCTTGTTTTTCTAAGAGAAAGTTGAGTTTTTATATACTATTTAGTCAAGAAGTTTTTAAGCCTTGCCATATTGTGCAACAACTGCTTCAACTGCTGCTTTCTCACGTTTAATCAATTCAACGCGTGCTGCGATATCCTTGATACCCATGCTGATATTACGGCTAAGGGCAAGATCAGAAAGTTGTGGTTCAAAGAAGGCCTTATACTCTGCCAAACGTTGTTCTGTTTTAAAGATATGTGATGGGAAGATGACAAAGCTGTCAAAGCTCATATCTCCACCAAGGGCTGCCTTGATCCAATCCCAGTTTTCACGAGCCCAAACCCAAACAGTTTCTTGGGTAGCTTGGTGTCCAAGGAATTGGAGGTACCATGCTGAAAGGTCTTGTGGTTTCACGACAAATTTGTCCTTCCAAGTTGCAAGAAGAGTTTGGATGTTTTCTGCATCTGTACTGTATGCAAGCGCAGCTGCTAATTGACGTTTGAAAACTGCATCCGTTGCATGAGTGTATAGATCCAGATAAGTCGCCACCAATTCCTTAGTTTCGTGATGTTTGATCTCATTGATAAGAACTTGAGAACGAATGGCTGCCGGAAGACCTGCAAGTTTTTCTTTATGGGCTGCAAAGATTTGACTTGCTGCCTGACTAGCTTCTTCATCATTTGAACGAATCATCATAGAAATGGTCAATTGACGAACCAATTCATCTTCATCAGATTCTCCCTCTTTCGCTTCAAAACCAAGTCTTTCATAGTTGTGACGGGCCAATTTAGCAACCAAAGTGTTAAAGGCTTTCTCAGCTTCTGTTCCTTCATCGATAAAGCGCTCAAGGGCAGAAACAACTTGAGAAACTGCAGCAACAACCAGGTAAGACTCTTCCTTAGCAAGTTTATCAAGCACTGGCAACAAGTCTGCATATGATACATGTCCTGCTTCAGCAAGCAAACGACGTTCTTGGACGATTTGAAGCTTACTTGTGTTATCAAGTTCAACTAATTCTGAAAGGATAGCATCCAGTAATTCACCTTGATAGTCAGTAATGTAGTGGGCAGTATTTTCAGTGTTGAGACGAAGAGCTGTTTTGTTTTCAGCAAGAAGAGCTGCATAACCAGGAATTTCGATGCTTTCAGTTTCGAGTGTATCTGGCAAACCTTTCCAGTTACTGTTAAGGGGTACTACCCAAAGACGATTCTTGTCTTCATGCTCACCGATGAAGAATTGTTTTTGTGAGATCTTCAAAACATCATTTTCAACTGTAGCAGTCAAAACTGGATAACCAGGTTGCTCCAACCAAGAATCCATAAAGGCTGCTACATCACGGCCTGATGCGTGACCAAGGGCATTCCAAAGGTCACGACCAATAGTGTTTCCGTATTGGTGTTTTTCAAAGTAAGCGTGCAAGCCTTTAGCAAAATCAGCATCTCCTAGCCAACGACGAAGCATGTGCATGAGACGGCTTCCTTTAGCATAAACGATAGCAGAGTCAAAGAGTGTATTGATTTCATCTGGGTGTTTGACTTCGACGTGAACAGACTGAACACCATCAGTCGCATCACGTTTAAGAGCGGCTGGCACTCCACTTGTTTGGAAATCTTCAAAGATATTCCAGCTTGGCTCAATCGCATCCACACAGACGTATTCCATCATGTTGGCGAAGCTTTCGTTGAGCCAAAGATCATCCCACCATTTCATAGTTACGAGGTTACCGAACCATTGGTGAGCAAGCTCGTGGGCAATAACGAGGGCTACTTGTTGACGGCTGGCAAAGGTAGAGTTCTCATCTACAACCAAGTAGACTTCACGGTAGGTTACGAGACCCCAGTTTTCCATAGCACCTGCTGAGAAGTCAGGAAGGGCGATGTGAAGAGATTGAGGGATTGGATACTTGACTCCGTAGTAGTCTTCGTAAAATTCAATAGAACGAACAGCGATATCTAGTGAGAAATCGAGGTTTGAAAGTGGATGTGCCTTAGTTGAGTATACACCTACCAAAGTACCATTTTTAGTTTTAGCAGTTACCCCTTGCAAATCACCAGCTACGAAAGCTAGCAAGTAAGAAGACATACGAGGTGTAGTTTCAAACTTCCAGATGCCAGTTTCTTTGCGGTTTTCAACATCGATTTCTGGCATGTTTGACAAGGCAAGTTCGCCTTCTGCTTGGTCAAAACGAAGAGCTAGGTCAAAGGTTGCTTTAGCTTCTGGCTCATCCACACATGGGAAGGCTTCGCGGGCAAAGTGGCTCTCAAACTGAGTCGACAAAACTTCCTTCTTAACTCCATCAACTGTGTAGTATGATGGATAGATTCCTGTCATGTTGTCTGTGATTTTACCTGAAAAAGCAATAACCAATTCAACTGAACCTGCTTCTGTAAGTTCGATATGAAGAGCTTCGTTTTCGTTATCAACTGTAAATGGACGAGCTTGTCCTGCTACTTCAACAGAAGCAATTTCCAAGTCTTTTTGGTGAAGGGAAATACGGTCACTTTTAGCTTGACCAGTAATGGTTACTTTCCCTGAAAAAGTCTTGGTCTCACGACTCAAGTCTAAAAATAAATCATAATGTTCAGGAACAAATTTTTCTATATAATGTTCTACTGCTTGCATCATATTCTCCTATTCTAAATTTATGAGCGAATGCTCTAGTTCAAACATACCTATTTTATCATATTTTTAGTCAGAAAAAAGCTTTGAACGTTCATTTATACAATTTTTGTCTTTTTAAACTCAAATAATAAGAAAACGGTTTTGCGAACGCCTAGAATTTCTATATTTTAAGCCTGTTTTGGGATTTTGTCAAAACAAGTCAAAAAACACCAAAAATTATAGGAAATTCGCGTCATTTTCGTTGACTAATACATACGTTAGTGCTAAAATTAGTGTGTTTGGTATATTAATACTTAATTTATGACAATTATTATGTCTTTTTTAATATATTGCACTTCTATTATTAGTTTTCTTCAGAATCGAATCCAATATTTAAAAAATTCATTAGTTATTTTTTAAATATTGGATTCACGTCCATGAAATAAACTAGCAGAAAATCCCTTTTACGTCTAATCGTTACTCTAAATATAAAGTAGTTGATAACATACGGAGTCTCAGAACTATTGCATTAATTTATTTTCAATGGAGCTGGAGTAAACTGCAATAAAGAAAGGATTTTTCGTCAGAATAGGACTGTCAATTTTATTAAATGATATAAATCAATATTTTGGGTGTTATTACCAAACAAGAAGATTTTATAGAAGAAAGGATTTGGGGAAATTGAAATCTCTATATAAAAAATTATTCGCGTTTGTTGCAATGTTCAGTATAGTTGCTCTTGGTTTTTCAATCATCAAGCCAGTTTCTGCAGCGACTGTTACACCGACAGTAACTAATTTAAAAGCTCAAGCAAATGGACAAAAAGTTACCTTCTCATTTGACTGGGATTTAACAGGTAAATCTGTTAAAGATGGGGACACTTTCACCATTGACGCTCCAGAAGGTGTCAATATCACAGAACTCGCAACGCAATCACTTCAAGCTAATGGTGCTGAAGTAGCGACTATTTCAATGACAAACAAAAAGATTACTTTTACATTCAAAAAAGCAATCGAGTCAATGAACGAAAACGTTAAAGGTGGATTCTCATACAAAGCAGAATGGGATAACACACCAGGAAATCCTGGTAACAAAACAGCTACTTCAAAAGTAGGTTCTGAATCAGTTGTCATCACACGTCCTGACGGTCCTGGCGTATTTGAATCTGTGTTGAACAAGTACAACCTTACTGGTGACTATGTAGCTAAACAATTCAAATTAGATGCATCTGAAAACTATGCATGGATGAATGTTGGAGATGACTACTATCTAACAAAATGGTTCATCCGTATCAACGGAGATGGTAAGAAACAAGCCCTCACAAACCCAGTTGTTAGTGACCGTATCCAAGCTCCATCTGTAGATTACTCAAAAATCACTTTTGCTCCTGCAGCTAATCATGCTGCAAGTGAATTCTTTGTGGGAACTTACTTGAAACCATCATTCACATTGAGAAAAGGTGGACAAGTGGTTGCTTCAGGATGGGACTTCTGGAAACATGTTAAATTCGATGCCGACGGTAATGGATTTACCGTTAATTTATCAGACGTCAGCGATGTTTTCAAAACAGCTACGGACGAAGAATTAATCATCGAATACCAAACATTAATTCCTAAGACTACCATTCGCGTAGATAACAACGCTACATTGAAATCTGACGAAATCACAACTCCTCAAGAAGATCCAGCTTTCTGGAACAACACTGAGTTGAAATTCTGGGTATCTGGTGACACAACTGTGACCGTTCAAAAAGAATGGGTTGGAGACGAAGAATCTGACCGTAAAGATATCACAGTTCAATTGTATGCTGACGGCCAAGCCTTGGAAGGGATGACACAAACTCTTACAAAAGCTTCTGGTTGGCAAGCAGCATTTACTAATTTACCAGGTATCAAAGATGGTAAGAAGATTGAGTACTCAGTAGTGGAAACAAATACACCTGAAGGTTACACTTCTAAAGTTGAAAAAATTGATGATGCAAACGTGATTAAGGTCGTTAACACATCAAACAAACCAACTACAACTTCAACAACCACTACTACGACTACAACTACGACAACTGAGTCTACGACTTCAACTACGACAACTACGACTGAAGAACCTAAGACTTCAAGTACAACTTCAACTACTACAACAACTGAAGAGCCTAAGGCTTCAACTTCAACTACTACAACTACAACTGAAGAGCCTAAGGCTTCAACTTCAACTACTACAACTACGACTGAAGAACCTAAGACTTCATCTTCAACTACTACAACTACGACTGAAGAACCTAAGACTTCATCTTCAACTACTACAACTACGACTGAAGAGCCTAAGACTTCATCTTCAACTACTACGACTACGACTCCAGAAGAGCCAACTAGTCAAAATAGTAGTGAAGAATCAAGCTCTACAACTACAACTCCAGAGCCTACAACTTCAACTACGACTCCAGAAGAGCCAACTAGCCAAAACAGTAGTGAAGAATCAGGCTCTACAACTACAACTACTGCTGAGAATCCAACTCCTGGATCTAATGCTTCAACAACCACTACAACAACTGGAAACAAACCAGGCCTTCCAAATACTGGTGAACGTAATAGCCTAATTGTTTCTGTTGCTGGTGTTGCAATGCTTATCGTAGCTGTAGGAACAGTTTTACATTATCGTAAAAAATAATCAACCAATGTAGAAGTGACTGAATAGGGATTCAAAAGATACACATCTTTGAATACTTTATCCACTAACTTTACTTGTTAGATTCAAAAAAGCGGACATGATTGTCCGCTTTTTGTTTGGCTATTTTATCATTTAAAGTCAGAAAAAAGTTTTGGATAGTGATTTCCAAAACTTTCTTATGTCTGCTTTTTACAAGGGGTAGACCTTGCGAAATTCTTCTAAAACCACCTTGCTGTCAGGTGTAAAAGCCAGACCTGCTTCTCCAAAGCAGTCTTTGAAAAAATCTTCATGAACCTGACGCCAATAGGCCAGAGATTTGTCTCCCTCACCTTCCTTATAGGCATGGTCGGCTGAAACCTGTTTGAAAGGCTGAACGGAAACCTTTGTAATTTCAATAATGCAGACAGCTTGATCCTTACTGCCTAAAATAACATCAAAGGTCCCTTCTTGGGGAAGGGGTTCGTCCTCTAGTGCGTAAAGGTCGTAGGCAGAGGCGGTTGCTGTTTTTTCGCCTGTAAACACCAGTTCCGCTAAAAGGTCTGGATCCACTCCAAAAGCCCAGGCATCTATCTCATCTCCAATCAAGGGGTTAATTTGCTTATAGGCATTCCACATTTCTTGAGGTGTCATGGGTTCTCCTTTGTAATTTTTTACTTTCTTCTTTTACACGTTTGAGATGATCTGGATGGTCAATCTCTAAATTAAAAATCTCTGGAATAGAACTGTAATGGATAATACATTTGATATCCATTTGATTCATTTTTTGTATGAAAGAAGCATTCAGATATCCTGCTACGGCGAAATCTATCTTTTTCGTCCTTGCTTTATTTTGCATCTGTCTCAGCATTTCTAACATAATGGGACTTTCCATATCATGCCATTGACTATTTCTCACAGTGGCAAAAACAAAAGAAGTCAAATCATTCATTCCCACTACAATCTTTGAAATACCAGTTTCCAGTATCCTGTCCAAGTCAAAATAAGCTGACGGCAATTCAATCATTGTTCCAACTTTTCCAGTAAAACCATGCTGGCGCAATACTCTAATAGCTTGTTTTAACTGTTCAGCATCATTCACAAAAGGAAAAATAACAGACAGATTGGGATTGGTTTGATAAACTTCTGTAACGACATATGCCTCAGCCTGAAATTCATCTGGACACGCCAATAAACGCCTAGTCCCTCTATATCCAAATAATGGGTGGCGTTCATTAAAATACTCTTTAGTCCCGTCTAGACTATTTGCTTCTGCATTTGTTAACTCTGAAAAGCGATACCAGACTTCTTCATCTGAGTATAAATGGCAAATAGTGTCTAGATAATCTTTTACAAATTGCTGACAACTTGGTAACAGGATGTTTTGGTTGAGCTCTCTCAACAAGTATTCCCCACGAATCAAGCCGACGTGGTTCAATAACTGGGGATAAACTTTTTCATCAATTCTTTCGCCACTAAAAGCCAGTTGATTTTGCATGTTTTACCTTCCAATTCATGTAAGAGGTCTTGTCCAATTCTGGAAATCCTCGTAACTCTGCCTTCGCCTTCAATACTAATGGTGAGGCATTTTCTTGGGTCATCTGCTCAATAGGGACCCAAATGGTATTTGCTGAATCATTGCTTCCGTCAAAAACTTCCTGAGGAAGGGATTTTTGAGAGCGTTCTAAATCAAGTACAATATCATAAAAGGCCATGATATGATGTACGGCGAAGTCTTGCCCTTCTTCATGAACCAGCACATCATAAATCCTAGGATTTAAATACTGGCTAAGCATATAACCCGTCTCTTCCAGAACTTCTCTCTTGAGGGTTTCAGTCAGTCCCTCCCCTACTTCCTGGCTACCACCTGGTAGGTCAAAACGATGCTGATAGGGGCCTCTCGTTTTCTCAATGCAGAGCAATTTTCCCTCTTGAAGACAGACTCCGTATACCCCAAAGTGATTTTTGATTTCCATCAGATTCTCCTACTTCAAGCTCCAGCCACCATCAATAGTCAAGATTTGTCCCTGCATGGCGCTTGCTTTCCCACTTGCTAAAAAGAGGCTGACTTCTGCCACTTCCTCTGGCTCAATCCAGCGTTTAATAGGTGTTTCACTGGCTACCCAGTCTGCCAGACCACCTGGCTCAAAATCAGCTGCTGTCATACCAGTCTTAACTGCACCAGGAGCAATGCCAAAGACCTGAATCCCAGCTTCAGCATAGTCTAGAGCCAACTGCTTGGTAAAACCAGCTAAGGCGTGCTTAGACGAGGTATAGGCGTGTCCACCACCGCCTGCTAGACTTGAAGCAATGGAACACATATTGATAATGATCCCTTTTTTATTCTCCAGCATTTGCGTTAAATAATAGCGGGTCAACTCTACTGGAGTCACATAGTTGATTTCAAAAATCTCTTGGATTTCCTGGGCAGATTGTTCTAGTAAAGGTTTATAGTCATCTAAAACTCCAGCTGTATTGCAGAGAACATCCACCTGAGGGCACCAGTCAAAAATTGGTTCTAAGTCAAGTGTTAAATCACGTTGTAAAAAGTGAAAGTCACCCTGTAAATCAGGATTTTCACCCTGATCCACTCCAAAAATCTGATAACCTTTTTCTAAAAAGAGTCGAGCTTGAGCCAGACCAATCCCTGAGCTAACACCTGTAATCAATACACGTTTAGTCATGCACTTCCACCCAATCCGTCGCTAAGACATCACAAGGAGTTGGACTCCACATAGAAAAACCTTCTCCTTCACCAGATACGTTGATGAGGAAATAGGGTGTCACTTCAAGGGCGACGCCATTTTGCTCAATGGTATCAAAAAGCTGCACATAGTTTTCAGCCCCACCCCATCCAGTACGTACATATTTCTTTTTTGCCTTTAGTCCAGGTAAAATTTCTTCAAATGTCATGTTTTTCTCCTTTGTTATCTATAAATCTTAATTTCATTATAACAAAAAACCGTTTTTCAACGGCTTTTTGACTGTGATTTCTTAAAATGCATTTTTTCCTAAGGCAAATCATTCCCTGCTGCGAGGTAAACCTCATACCATTCTTTTCGAGTTAGGTTGACATGACTTGCTTTGCTTGCTTCTATCAAATGTTTAGGGTTAGTTGTTCCTACTACTGCCTGCATCTTAGCTGGATAGCGTAACACCCAAGCGATAGCAATAGCTGATGGGCTCACACCGTATTTTAAGGCTAATCGATTTAGGACTTGGTTTAGTTGTTGGAACTTCTCATTGCCGACAAAATTCCCTTTGAAATATCCGAACTGCAAGACTGACCAGGCTTGAATAACCATGTCGTTTAATTTGCAGTATTCAAAGACGCTACCATCACGCAAAGCTGCCTTGTCACCTTCCATATTGACATGGAAACCTGATTCAAATCCTGGCGTGAAAGCTGCGCTTAGTTGTAATTGATTGATAGATAAAGGTTGTTTGACCTCTTTCTTCAGTAATTCCATCATCATAGGATTTTGATTGGAGACACCGAAGTCTCGAACTTTACCTGATGTGTGTAGAATTTCAAAGGCTTGGGCCACTTGATCAGCTTCCATCAAAGCATCTGGACGATGGAGAAGCAAGCTATCTAGATAATCAACCTGCAATCTTTTTAGAATCCCGTCTACTGATTCTAAAATATAATCTTTTGAAAAATCAAAATAGGTAAATTCTTCTATGCGAATGCCACACTTGGACTGGATCCACATCTTCTCTCGCAGGTCAGGACGATTGTTTAACACTTGACCCAGTAATTCTTCGCAACGACCACCACCGTAGATATCTGCCAAGTCAAAGGCATTGATTCCTACAGATAGGGCTGTTTCAACCAACTCCTCAACCTCTTTAACCGACTTGTCACTGATTCGCATCATGCCTAGAACGATTTCGGACAATTCTCTTTTCTCTTGACCAAATGGAATGTATTTCATGGCAATTTCCTCCGTTTTCATTCATTATAAAGCAGAATGCCTCTTTTATCAACTGCCACCTTACAAAAAAGAACCAGTTCAAACTGGTCCTTTGAAATCTTACCCAATCACACTTCCGTTTGGTACAGCTGGATCAACTGTTAGAAGGGTTAATTTACCATCATGTTCAGCTGAGAGAATCATCCCTTGGCTGACATATTTTTTCATCATTTTACGTGGTTTGAGGTTGGCAACGATTTGTACTTTCTTGCCGACCAATTCTTGTTCGTTTGGATAGTATTTTGCAATACCAGAAAGGATTTGACGGTCTTCACCATCACCAGCATCTAAGCGGAATTGAAGCAACTTGTCAGAACCTTCTACTTTAGAAACTTCTTTTACTTCAGCAACACGAATTTCAACCTTATCGAAGTCTTCAAACTTGATTTCTTCCTTGTTAAGTTTGAGTTCAACTTCGTCTGGATTCCACTCTTTTTCGACGGCAGGCTTGTTGCCTTCCATTTGTTCCTTGATATAGGCGATTTCTTCTTCCATATCGAGACGTGGGAAGATTGGTGTTCCTTTGGCAACTACTGTTACACCTGCAGGGAAATCAGCTAGGCTCAAGTTTTCAAGGCTAGAAACTTCTGCTAGACCAAGTTGTGTCAAGACTGCACGACTGGTTTCCATCATAAATGGCTCAATCAAGTGAGCTACGACACGAAGGCTAGCTGCCAAGTGGCTCATCACACTTGCCAATTGCTCACGGTGCGCTTCGTCCTTAGCCAGTACCCATGGAGCTGTCTCGTCGATGTATTTGTTAGTGCGAGAGATGAGGGTCCAGACTGCTTCAAGTGCACGTGGATAGTCAACTGCTTCCATGTAGGTATGGTAGTCAGCGATTGATTGTTCTGCCACTTGAGCAAGTGCATTGTCAAAGTCTGTTACACCTTCTACATAGGCAGGGATTTGACCATCAAAGTACTTGTTAATCATTGAAACCGTACGGTTGAGGAGGTTTCCAAGGTCGTTTGCCAATTCATAGTTAATACGTCCTACATAGTCCTCTGGAGTAAAGGTTCCGTCTGAACCAACTGGAAGGCTACGCATGAGGTAGTAACGAAGTGGATCGAGACCATAGCGCTCTACCAACATTTCAGGATAAACGACATTCCCTTTAGACTTGGACATCTTGCCATCTTTCATGACAAACCAACCGTGGGCAATTAAACGATCTGGCAATTTGATATCCAACATCATAAGAAGGATTGGCCAATAAATCGAGTGGAAACGAAGGATGTCTTTCCCAACCATATGGAAGACTGTTCCATTCCAGAACTTATCAAAGTTACCATGTGTATCTTGACCGTAACCAAGAGCTGTCGCATAGTTAAGAAGGGCATCGATCCATACATAGACAACGTGTTTCGGATTTGATGGGACTGGTACACCCCAGGTAAAGGTTGTACGAGATACTGCTAAGTCTTCCAAACCTGGTTCAATGAAGTTGCGAAGCATTTCATTAAGGCGACCATCTGGAGTGATGAAGTCAGGATGTGATTTGAAAAATTCGACCAAGCGATCTTGGTATTTGCTGAGGCGAAGGAAATAAGACTCTTCTGAAACCCATTCAACCTCGTGACCTGATGGTGCGATACCGCCCGTCACATTTCCAGCTTCATCACGGAAAACTTCCGCAAGCTGACTTTCTGTAAAGAATTCCTCATCTGAGACTGAATACCAACCAGAATATTCACCTAGGTAGATGTCATCTTGAGCAAGCAAGCGTTCAAAAACTTGTGCTACCACTTTTTCATGGTAATCATCTGTGGTACGGATAAATTTATCATATGAGATATCTAGTAATTGCCAGAGTTCTTTAACTCCAACTGCCATTCCGTCAACATAGGCTTGAGGCGTGATGCCAGCTTCTTCTGCTTTTTGTTGAATCTTTTGGCCATGCTCATCAAGACCAGTCAGATAAAAGACATCGTAGCCCATCAGGCGTTTGTAACGTGCTAAGACATCACATGCGATAGTTGTGTAGGCAGAACCGATATGAAGTTTACCAGATGGATAGTAAATCGGTGTTGTAATATAAAAATTCTTTTCAGACATAATATTTCCTTTCCAGGCTAATGAAACCTGTTTTTCTAACACTTCATTATACCATATTTTTAATGATTTTCGATAAAGAAATCCATACAAAAACAAGACAGACTGATGTCTATCTCGTTTTTTATCTTTTAAATTATTCATAGCGAAGAGCTTCAATCGGATCGAGCTTAGAGGCTTTGTTGGCTGGTAGAACGCCGAATATCATACCGATACTAGCTGAGACCGCTAGACTAAAGAGAGCGATTGGGATGGATACACCAACTTCGATTCCTGCAATCATGTTTTGAAGAAGAACACCTGCAAGCATAGTCACCCCTGCAGCAAGCAGTAGACCAATGAATCCACCTAATAAGGTTAAAATCATGGATTCAATCAAAAATTGAACCAGGATATTAGCCCGTGTTGCTCCTAGTGCTTTACGTAGACCAATCTCACGAGTACGCTCTGTCACTGAAACAAGCATAATATTCATAACACCAGTACCACCAACAAAGAGGGAAATTCCCGCAATGGCACTAATAATCGTTGTTATGAAGCCGAAGAGTTGTTGTACTTCTTGGAAGGCGGCAGACGCATCTGCAACTTGATATTCCCCTTGTTGAAGACCTGCAATCTCTGTCATTCTTCTTGCTAACTCTGGTCCTAAAGTCTGGGTTAAGCTAGTATCATTGACACGGAAGACAATATTTGAAATCTCATCTGTGTTAAAATTAGCCGCTAAGGAAATATTGGTCGTAATTGGTAGTCCTCCGACTCCAAATGTTTTCGCAGCCTTAGCTTCTTTACTTGCATAAACACCAATAACACGGTAACTGATTTCATTTACTTCAACAATTTGGTTGAGGGCTTCTTTTGCAGAACCAAAAAGGCTATTGGCAAGCTCTTCATCTAAAATGATCACACTTGCGAAATCCTTATAATCTTGTGCTTTAAGTCCACGACCTGCAATGATTTCATTTTCGACCGCATCCATATAAGTGACATTTCCACCCGTCATGTTAGCGTGTTCGACCTTTTTATCCTTATAAGTCAAGGTCACATTGGCTGAGTTGGTTACGTAATAACTATCTACTCCCTTGAGCTTTGCAGCTTCCTTAACCCAAGCTTCTTGAGGTTTTGGTGGTTCAACAAAATCTTCTTCTTGACCGCCAGACAAGGTCAGTGCAGATTGTCTTTGTGTAAAGGAACCGTCCTTACTCTTAGTAGGTGAGAAAAAGACATGAATGTCTTTCTGGGACTTGGTCATGTTTTTATTGACCTGACGAGACATAGAGTCACCCAAGGCCATGATAACTACAACAGAGGATACACCTATGATAATCCCAATCATGGTCAGGAAGGAACGCATCTTGTGGGCCATGATAGATGAAAAGGCAAATTTCAGATTCTGCATCTTAGTTTTCCTCCTTTTCTACTTGGGCGCTATCAGACGAAATGATACCGTCACGAATGACAATTTGACGTTTCGCATAGGCGGCAATTTCAGGCTCATGCGTAACCATAATGATTGTTTTTCCTTCTTTGTTTAATTCAACTAAGAGTTGCATGATCTGATTACCCGTTTTGGTATCTAGAGCTCCTGTTGGTTCATCGGCTAAGATGATAGAAGGATTGTTGACAAGAGCTCGTGCAATGGCAACCCTTTGTTTCTGCCCCCCAGACAACTCCGATGGCAAGTGATGGCTACGCTCAGTCAGTTCAACCTTTTCCAGATACTCTTCTGCTAATTTGCGACGTTTTGAAGCAGGAACCCCCGCATAAATCAAGGGAAGTTCAACATTCTGGAGAGCATTCATTTTGGACAAGAGAAAGAATTGCTGAAAGACAAAACCAATCTCTTGATTTCGTACCTTGGCTAATTGTTTTTCACCCAAACCAGCGACTTCTTTTCCATCTAGAAAATACTGACCACTTGTAGGAGTATCTAACATACCAATGGTATTCATGAGGGTGGACTTACCAGAACCAGATGGTCCCATGATAGCCACGAATTCTCCCTCGTGAACTTCAAGGTTAATGTTTTTGAGAACTTGAAGCTCTTGATCACCATTTCGATAACTACGGCAGATATTTTTGAGGCTAATTAGTTGCTTCATCAGTCTTCACCTCTTTTCCTTCTTGCAAGGAAGCTGTCGGATTACTGATGACTTTTGCTCCATCTGTCAGACCAGATGTAATTTCTTGGTTTTCTGCATCTGCATTGCCCAATCCAACTTCAACCTTTTTGGCCTTTTGATTTTCATCAAGAATCCAAACATAGTTTTTATCTTCTTCCATGACGATACTTGTAATAGGAACAAGCAATGCTTTACTCATACTTTTCACTTCGACACTGACAGTAAAACCTTGTTTCAGATCACCAATTTCACTAGTTACATCGACCGTATATGGATATTTGGAACCTGAGTTTGATCCAGCTAAGCTACTACTTGCTTCGCTACTGTTCTTTGGATAATTTGAAATATAGCTAATCTTACCATTCCAAGTTTTATCTGGGTAAACCTTTGAAGTAAAGGTAACTTCTTGGCCTACAGATAGATTGGCAAGGTTGTATTCAGAAAGCTCTCCCTTGACCTGCAAGTTGTCGTTACTAACGATATGTACCAATACTTGGCTATTTCCTGTTGGAGATTTTGAAACATTACGATTGACTTCAACAACTGTACCTTCTACAGTACTCAAAACTGTAGCGGCATCCAACTGAGCCTGGGCTTTTTCAAGTTGTGCCGCTGCGTCTGCACGAACATCACGGGCATCACTGATTTGTGAATCAATAGAAGCTGTAGCTGATGTAGAAGATTGCGCTTGAGTTTGGTCCGTAGCGCCTTCAATCCCTGCTTGAGGGAGTACAGGTGTTGCTGCAGCAGTATTTCGAGCCTCGTTCAATTCATTGATATGACGATCAGCTTTCGCAACCGCACGACTGGCAGCATCATAGGCAGCCTGAGCTTCTGTACTACTATACTTAACAAGGGCTTGGCCTTCACTTACCTTATCTCCTACAGAGACCGAAACCTCATCCAAGTCACCTTTACTAGCATCATAATAAACATATTGTTCTTTTTGAGCTGTTACAGTACCAGATAAGAGAACCGATGAAGCCACTGATCCCTCTTTGGCAAGAACGACTTTTGCAGTTTCGTCTTGTGTTGCAGCTTGATTTGGGTGTCTCAATAGAAGGACAGCAGCTGCTCCTACTACAAGAACTGACGTAACTCCGATAGCTGTAAATAGGGGCCATTTTTTAGCTTTTGACTTCTTTTTCATATCATACCTCTTTTATAAACATATATTAAGATTATAGCACAAGTCATAAAAATGGACAATTGCTTTCTGACCATCCAAAAATAATTGCCAAATCTTTTATTGTTGTGTTAGTTATATAATACAACTTCTTTTTTATTTTTGCAAGCATTTTCTTAAGAAATTTAAGCGTAGCAGATTTTTGCATTGACTTCCAAAAAAAGATAGAATATGACTAGAAAACAACTAAAGGAGCTTTCTATGAGAGAATATGATATTATCGCCATCGGGGGAGGTAGCGGAGGTATTGCTACCATGAATCGTGCTGGCGAACATGGTGCTAAAGCCGCAGTTATTGAGGAAAAAAAATTAGGAGGAACTTGTGTCAATATTGGCTGCGTTCCTAAGAAAATCATGTGGTATGGAGCACAAATTGCAGAGAGTATCCACAAATATGGACCTGACTATGGTTTCACAAGCACTAATAACGAATTTAATTTTGCAACACTTCGTAAGAATCGCGAAGCCTACATTGACCGTGCTCGCTCGTCTTACGATGGAAGCTTTAAGCGTAACGGAGTTGATTTAATTGAAGGACGTGCTGAGTTCGTTGATGCTCATACTGTCAGTGTTAATGGCGAATTGATCAGCGCTAAGCATATTGTGATTGCGACTGGAGCTCATCCTCATATCCCTGCTATTCCTGGTGCTGAACTAGGTGGTAGCTCAGATGATGTCTTCGCCTGGGAAGAGTTACCTGAATCGGTAGCTATTCTAGGTGCTGGTTACATTGCCGTCGAACTAGCTGGTGTACTCCATACACTTGGAGTAAAGACTGACCTTTTTGTACGTCGTGAACGTCCACTACGTGGATTTGATAGCTATATCGTTGAGAGTCTAGTTCAAGAAATGGAAAATACTGGATTAAACCTCCACACCCATAAGGTTCCAGCAAAACTTGAAGAAACTGAACAAGGTATTACCATTCATTTCGAAGATGGCAGCACTCATACTGCCAGTCAAGTTATCTGGGCAACTGGTCGCCGTCCAAACGTTGAAGGACTTCAACTCGAAAAAGCTGGTGTTACCCTCAATGAACGTGGCTTTATCCAGGTTGATGAATACCAGAACACAGTCGTTGAAGGTATCTACGCTCTTGGGGATGTCACAGGTGAAAAGGAACTAACTCCTGTCGCAATCAAAGCCGGTCGTACCCTATCCGAGAGACTTTTCAACGGTAAAACCAATGCCAAAATGGACTACACTACTATTCCAACTGTAGTTTTCTCACACCC
This sequence comes from Streptococcus sp. Marseille-Q6504, assembly GCF_965111625.1. Lineage (NCBI taxonomy): Bacteria > Bacillati > Bacillota > Bacilli > Lactobacillales > Streptococcaceae > Streptococcus > Streptococcus sp. Marseille-Q6504. Next base: position 254,735 of record NZ_CBCOON010000001.1, on the reverse strand, counting down.
AGCAATCGGAACAGTCGGTCTGACTGAGGAAGAAGCAATAAAAGAGTACGGTCAAGAAAACGTCAAAGTCTATACTTCAAAATTTGCATCTATGTATTCTGCCGTTACTAGTCACCGTCAAGAAGCTCGCTTCAAGCTCGTTACAGCTGGTGCAGACGAAAAGGTAGTTGGACTTCATGGTATCGGCTATGGCGTCGATGAAATGATCCAAGGTTTCGCAGTCGCTATCAAGATGGGAGCTACAAAAGCAGACTTTGATGCTACTGTCGCTATCCACCCGACCGGCTCAGAAGAATTTGTGACCATGCGTTAAAAGAAAAGAGAGACCCCTTGGTCTCTTTTTTTATCTCAATCGGCCGTTACAAATTTGTAACCTTTTATTTTAAAATAGGTTGACAATTTTATCTCATCCAGTATAATAGTTACTATAATTTATAGAAGAGGTTAACTATTTTGAAAAAAGCACACATTTACGCTATCCCAGCTATCGGGGCTGCACTGATTGCAGTATTAGCCCAAATTAGCATTCCAATTGGACCTGTTCCATTTACTCTGCAAAACTTTGCAATCGGGCTCATTGCTACTGTTTTTAGACCAAGGGAAGCTGTTCTCTCTGTAGGACTTTATCTTTTGCTTGGTGCTATTGGACTTCCCGTTTTTGCTAGCGGTGGAGCTGGTTTCCATGTTTTAGTTGGACCAAGCGCTGGTTATCTTTGGTTTGACCTAGTCTATGCAGGACTTGCATCTTATCTAACACACACAAATAGTGGTGTTGTACGTATCTTCCTAGCCAATCTCTTGGGTGATTCACTTGTTTTTGTCGGTGGTATCCTCAGCCTCCACTTCCTTGCTGGTATGCCTATTGACAAGGCTCTCGCTGTCGGCGTCATTCCCTTCATCATTCCTGATCTTGCAAAAATTATTGCCATCAGTTTTATCGGACGACCACTCCTTCAACGCCTTAGTAGCCAACCTTACTTTTCACAAAAATAAAAAAGAGGTCGGAATTTTTTCCCTTCCTCTTTTCATTTATGTTTGCATGAACGCTTATTGATTCTTGAAGGCATCTACCATCACTTGGAACTCCTCGTTTGAGAGCGTGATTCCTTTCCCCATCTTTGTGTGATCAGGACTCCAGCTACGAATGTCAAACTTTGCTGGAGCTCCATTAAAGCTGACACGATTGATTTCTTTGGTCCATCCTTTTTCATTTTCAGATAGAGTAAGCAAGTGTTCTTCAATTTCAAATGTAAATTCTGCCATGTTTTTCTCCTTTTTGTTCTCAATTGATTATTCGAAAAATCTTGTAGATTTCATAAAATTTTTATATAATGATGTAAAGAAGGGAGGCCGGAATGAAAGATTTATTAAAACAGGCTTTGCAAAAAGTCCATGATTTTGTCAATGGACATGAAGATTCCATTCCTGAAAAAAGCGATTCCCTAATTGCTAGACTTGAAGAAGCCTTAGCTAAAAAAACAGCTGTACACATCATTTTTGCTGAGTCAAGTTTTACAGGCGATATTATCAAGTATGATACTGACCGCCAACAAATTATCGTTAAAAATTTCGCCAAAAATGTTAGCCGTATTATTCGAGTGTCGGATATTCGAAGAGTAACTTTCGTTCCCTCTACTATCCAAACGGCTCAAAAAAGAAGATTTAAGAAAGAGTGAGATGCTTCTATCATCTCACTCTTTTTATCTTAGCGAATTTGTTCAAAATGAAGGTGAACAGCGATGTGATCGCCGTAACCACTTCTCTCCAAATCACGTTGCAAACGATAAGAGATATAGTGTTCTGCGATTGTAATGTAGCCAGCACCAAGTAAGCGGTGCTCAACCATTGATTGAATCATACTGATAGTCGCACGTTCTACTTTTGCTTCTTCTAGATCCAACACAACCTTTTTAGTAACTTGAGCTAGGTTTTGGCGCAAATCGTCAGTCAATACATAGACTGTTTGAGCTGCCTTAAGGATAGCTTGGTAGATTTTATCTGGATCAAAATCAGCGACTTGTCCATCACGTTTAATTACTTGCATAGGTTTCTCCTTTTAATTGTTATTTTCTTTAATTTCTGCTAACATTTTCTCTTCTTCTGCTGTCAGTTCATACTCTTCCAGCAAATCAGGTCTACGTTGGTAGGTTTTCTTGAGGCTCTCATAGAGTCGCCATTGACGTATGTTTTCATGGTGTCCACTCATGAGCACATCCGGAACTAACATCCCACGAAAATCGTAAGGCCGCGTGTATTGAGGATATTCCAAGAGACCTGATGAAAAGCTATCATCCTGGTGACTTGCTTCCTTCCCGATAACTTCTGGAATCAAGCGAACCGTCGCATCAATCATGGTCATTGCAGCTAGTTCTCCACCGGTCAAGACATAATCTCCAAGAGATATCTCATCTGTTACCAAGGTCTTAATCCGTTCATCATAACCTTCGTAGTGCCCACAGATAAAGATGAGTTCCTCTTCTTGAGCTAAATCTTCCGCATAGGCTTGGTCAAACTGCTTACCGGCTGGATCCAATAGAATCACGCGCGGATTCTTTTTTTCAATGGCATCAAAGGCATCAAAGATGGGCTGCGCTCTTAGCAACATCCCTTGACCACCACCGTAAGGTTCATCGTCAACATGACGAGCCTTTTCAGCGTAGTCACGAAAATTATGATACTGGATATCTAAGAGTCCTTTTTCACGAGCCTTTCCAACGATAGAATGTTCTAAGGGTGTGAACATTTCTGGAAAGAGGGTTAAAATATCAATCTTCATCGTCTAACCCTTCTAAGAGTTCAACATCCACACGGTTATTAGGAATATCTACATTAAGGACAACAGGCGGAATATAGGGCAAGAGCAAGTCACGTTTGCCTTTACGTTTAACAACCCAGACATCATTGGCACCTGGCTGAAGGATTTCCTTGATGGTTCCAATCAAGTTATCACCCTCGTAGACCTCTAAGCCGATAATCTCGTGGTAGTAAAACTCACCATCATCAAGATCATTGAGATTTTCCTCAGCAACCTTTAGACTGTAACCCTTGTATTTTTCGATGTCATTGATATGGTACATATCCTTGAACTTGATGATATCGAAGTTTTTGTGCTTACGATGGCTAGCGATAACCACTGTTCGCACAAACTGATCTTTTTCATCAAATAAGGCAAGCTCTGCCCCTTTTTTAAAGCGTTCTTCAGCAAAATCTGTCACTGATAAGACCCGCATTTCACCCTGCAAACCTTGCGTATTGACGATTTTCCCAACGTTAAAGTAGTTCATCTGATCTCCTGTATCTGTTTCTCCCTTTATTTTATCATGTTATAGGGATTTTCACAAGTTGGAGAAAGGGATAACGATTCTTTAATTATGAAGAACATTCATGGATTTTCTTGCAAAAAAAAAGCGAGACCATGTCCCGCTTTTCTTATTTTTCATCAATAACGATTCTTACTTTTTTGTCTTCAGTTGGGACAGAGTAGACAATCGTTCTTATCGCAGAAATAGTGCGACCCTTACGACCGATTACACGACCCACATCGCTTTGGTCAAGATCCAAATGATACTCCAAAAATTCTGGTGTTTCTTCAATCTTGATAGTTAAGGCATCTGGTTGTGAAATCAAAGGTTTCACAATTGCAATAATGAGATTTTCAATCGTATCCATCTGTCAACCTACTTTAAACTTATTTTGAGAATTTAGAATCGTGGAATTTCTTCAATACACCTTCTTTTGAAAGGATGTTGCGAACTGTATCTGAAGGTTGAGCTCCATCAGCCAACCATGCCAAAATACGGTCTTCTTTCAAAGTTACTTGGTTTTCTTCAACAAGTGGGTTGTAAGTCCCAACTGTTTCGATGAAACGTCCGTCACGTGGTGAACGTGAATCTGCTACGTTAATACGGTAGAAAGGTTTTTTCTTAGAACCCATACGAGTCAAACGGATTTTAACTGCCATTTTTAATATCTCTTTTCTTTTTATTTTTTATTTCGGTGAAATAGCTAAGCTATTTAGCACATGTTCTATTATAGCAGATTTCTGGATGGTGTCAAGAAAAAAACTTGACAGAGTTTAAATATTTTTAAATTTTTTAGACTAATAGGGATAAATTAGAAAGAAAAAATTAACTTCTACACCTACAAAGCTTACTCTGATCGACTTTATAACTGTCTAAGAAAAAAGTAAAGATTCATACAGTATCTAGATTTTCCAAAAATTCTTTATCATCAAATACTATTAACGAAACTATCCAAACCAAATTCGATGCATTGCTTCAAAGAATTCTTTAGTTGTTTGACTAGCGAGGTCTTTAATTAAAAAATTTTTTCAAATAATTACCACATTGACACATAAAATTCTTGCTTTCTAAATTTAAGTGTGATATATTTATAACATAACATTTAAATGTTATATATTTATAACACAAAAAAAGGAGTCTATCATGAAAAAAAGTCAAAAAATGCGTGGCCTCATTGCAATGATTGCCGTAGCTCTCATTATTGATTTTATTGTTTTATTTGGTTCTAATCTTAGTTGGGGACCCAAGTTAGTTATTACTGGTATTTCAGTGTCAGGCCAAATTATAGCTATTTGGAGCTGGCTACATATGAAACTATGGTCTCATAAAAATCAGAAAGGTAAGGGAAAGATTATTTTTGACTTGTCTGCTAAGCTTTACACGATACTTTTGTTTGCAGCAAGTATTTTTTATACATTAGGAATTTGGGTTGCGACCCCAAGCTTAAGTTCTGGTATTAAAGAATGGATTTTGGGAATTGGCCTCGTTATTGAAGTGATTTTATTTGTTTTTTTCTGTTTGAAAAATGTCAAGGAAACTCCGGACGAACGCTTTTATGCTAATTTAGCCAAGGCAGCTAGCTTGATGTTTGTTTTTATACTAGGCGCACTGATGATCCTAGCAGTTATCATTGGGTATATGGGGTCTCTCACTCTTTACATGGGTCAGATATTTATTAGCATAGCTGCCTTGATTTTCATCTTTGCGGTTGTCTATTTTATCTTGGAACGGAGAGGATAAGTATGGCCAAAGAAAGCAATATTATTACTAATCTCAAATCTGTTCGTGAGTCCACAGACATGACCCAGCAAGAGTTAGCCGACCTCATCGGCATGCGACGCGAGACAATTCTGCACTTGGAAAATAATCGTTACAATCCTTCGCTGGAAATGGCTCTTAAAATTGCTCAAGTTTTTAATCTGAAAGTAGAAGACCTCTTTGAACTCAGACAGAAAGAGGAAGCATAATTCTTTTCGAAACCTAGTATTAAGTTCATTGATTAATTAGGAATTGAAGCCAAAAGAAAAAATCCTTTGAAAATGTGCTCTTTTAAAATATAGTAATTCTTATGGCATTGATATCCCAAAACATTTAGATACGCTTGTTGAAAAAGGATATGCTATTATCGAAACCGCCTTTGACTCGCTTTACCATCTAAATGCTACTATGAAAAAGAGTATCCTTAAAAAGAAGGGTGTTACTGGACTCTCCAAGATGAAGGCCACCGAATTGAATCAAGCACTTCATGATCATTTTTCAGAAGAAGAATTAGCTAACCGCTTTTCGATTCGTGGCTATAAACTAACTCCAAAAGGTGAACAAGCTCTCAAAGACCATCAAGTAATCATTGACCTCCATCCTAAAAAGAATCTTTAATCAACCAAAGCTGGTTGATTTTTTTGTAATTTTTTAAAACACTTACAAATCATTACAATTATTGACAAATGCTTATAAAAAGAGTATAGTATTAAAAAAAGGAGGAATTCCTATGTACCAAGAACAACGATTAGAAGAAATCATAAAACTTTTAGAGGATAGAGGAAGTCTGTCAGCAAAAGAAATGGTTGACCATTTCCATGTTTCCAAAGATACCATCCGTAGAGATTTTTCAATTCTCGCAAAGGAAAAACGAGCAAGAAGAACTCATGGAGGTTTATTGCCAATTCAAAAGCAAAGGATTCTTGATTTTCAAGGTAGAGCAGAACAATCTTCTAAAGAAAAAGAGAAAATTGCTCATTTAGCTACCCAACTCATTTCTGATTCACAACTGATATTCTTTGATGTTTCAACCACTATACTTGAGTTAGCAAAAATTATAGATAAAAAAGTTACTATTTTCAGTCATTCATTAGATAACGCACTTATCTTAGGAAATAATGAAAATGTCGATTTTCATATTCTCGGTGGAAAATTTCATAGACAGAATCGTTTTTATTATTCACTAGAAGAATCCAATACTTTAGAGGGAATTAGATTTGATGTAGCATTTTTTGGCGCTGCTAGTCTTTCAGACGGACAAGTTAGTTTTGAGGATCAAGAAGATGTTCTCATGAAAAAAAGAGCATTTAAAACTAGTAAAATTCGCGTCTTGTTAGCTGAAACAGGAAAGATAAACAAACACTCTCATTTTATACTTTCTGAACTAGCTGATTTTGATTACTGGATTACAGATAAAGAGCCTGATGTAGAAATACAAGAATCTTTAGATGGTAGAACAACAATACTATTTTAAAAAGGAGCAAAATATGTCAAGAATTAAATTAATTATGAGTGATATTGACGGCACTATTTTGGATAAAAATCACCAATTAGATTCTTATTTGATAGAACTGATGCCACTTTTAAAACAATGTAATATTCCTTTTGTTCTAGCTTCTGCTAGATCTCCTCTCGGTATAGCTCCAATTTCTAAAGAACTTGGCATCACCGACTGTCCTATTGCCTGCTATAATGGAGCACTCATCAGTTTAGGAGATAAAATCCTAAGTCAGTATTCTATTGATAAAAGCGAATTGCTCTTACTTCATGACTTTTTGAAAAAAGAATTCCCGACAGTTTCTATAAATGTTTATTCTGGAAAAGATTGGCTTGTGAATACTATTGATGAATGGGTAGAAATCGAAGCAACTATTACTGGAGAAAGTCCAAAAGTTACATCTTTAGCAGATTTTATAAGAGACGAGAAAACTCTTGTTCATAAACTTTTGCTGATAGATAATACGGATACCATACAGAAACTTCAAAAAACCTTATCCTCAATAGATTTCCCTCAAACCGACTTCTATCTCTCTAAAGATAACTATCTAGAAGTTACACATAATCAAGTATCCAAAAAACAAGCTCTGTTAGAATTAGCAAATTACTATCAACTTCCCCTTACCTCAATTATGACTCTCGGTGACAATTATAATGATATTCCCATGATTGAAACCGCAGGGCTAGGTATAGCCATGGGGAATGCTCCTAGAGATGTCAAAACTTGTGCAAAAGCAGTTACTGACTCTAATGAACAAAATGGAGTAAGTAAAGCTATAAAGTTACATGTGTTAGATAAATATTCTTAATTGAAAATTTGAAATCCCCTTTCTTTTACGGTACAATAGTAAAAATGATTTTTGAAAGGACTAATATGAAAAAATTAGCTACACTACTACTCATTTCAACTTTTGCTCTTGGTGGATGCACAAGCATCCAACGTGCACTTCGTGGTGATGATTACGTGGATTCTAAAATTGCTGCTGAAGAGAGTTCGAAAGCTGCTGCCCAAGCAGAAAAAGATTTGAAAGATGCCTTAACAAACGAAAATGCTAACTTCCCTCAACTTTCTAAGGAAGTAGCTGAAGATGAGGCTGAAGCTATCCTTCACACAAGTCAAGGTGATATTCGTATCAAACTCTTTCCTAAGTTAGCTCCACTTGCGGTTGAAAACTTCCTTACTCATGCTAAAGAAGGTTACTACAATGGTGTGACTTTCCACCGTGTAATTGACGGCTTTATGGTACAAACTGGGGATCCTAAGGGAGATGGAACAGGTGGTGAATCTATCTGGCATGATAAGGATAAAACCAAGGACAAGGGAACAGGTTTCAAAAACGAAATTTCTCCATATCTCTATAATATCCGTGGTTCTCTATCTATGGCCAATACTGGTCAACCAAATTCAAATGGTAGCCAATTCTTCATTAACCAAAGTACAACAGACTATTCATCTAAACTTCCTACAAGTAGCTATCCTAAGAAAATTATCGAAGCCTACAAAGAAGGTGGAAATCCAACTCTTGATGGGAAACACCCCGTCTTTGGACAAGTGATCGATGGGATGGACGTAGTAGATAAAATCGCCAAGGCTGAAAAAGACGAAAAAGACAAACCAACTACTGCTATCACTATCGATAGTATCGAAATTGTTAAAGACTACGATTTCAGTAAACAATAACATCATTAGTTATAAGGAGATGTAAAATGATTCTATTTTGGGGGTCAAAAGGTTACCAAAAAGTGTTGGGACATACACAGACTACTATCGAATGTGGCCATTGTAACAATGTTGATACTTGGGAAATTACGGAATATGGACGCAAGTTCACTCTTTATTGGATTCCACTCTTTCCTTACGGAAAAACTTATTTCGTTTCTTGTCCGATTTGTCACTACGGTAAAGAAATCCAAAAATCTGAGATTGAACAATATTTAAACTATTAAAAAAAGACAGGTCATTCGGCCTATCTTTTTTATTTACACTTTTATGTAAACGCTCTCTTTTCCACTTCAAATATGATATAATTTAGTCAATAGTAACGAGGAGGTTCTCCTATGAAACCATACAAAATTAGTGTAGCTCGGCTCAGTCTTATCATGATAGGATACTTTATCTTTAATTATGCTTATTCGATTACTTATGATTCCGGAGGTTTTGCTTTTATATCCATGGGGAAAGAACTTATCTTTTCATATGGGGCAATTGTGCTAGGAAATATTTTTATGTTTAGAGATATTTCAAAATTAAAAGCCTCCTTTGAAGATAATGCGTTTATTCAAAAATCTTCTACAATACAGTTAGTCCTAGCTACAATTGGATTTTTTATGCAAATAATAGGTTTCAAGGGAGCTCCACTTAATTACATTGATAATTATCCCGTACTGGTTTGCGCAAGTATTGTATACTCTATCATTATCATGATTGCTATTTATCAGACAATAAAGCTAGGGCAAGAAAAAGATAATGCTACCATAGCTGGCTTTATCTTTGGGGGGATGATCATTTTTCTCACTATCATAGCACTAGTTATAATCACTTCTCCATCAATTAAACACACTACTAAACACACTACTCCTTCTTTCGCTGAAGAATTTCAATCACTTGGGCTTAAAGGAAAGGTTGAAGTAGTTGATAAACACAGAGAGATTGAAGCATTTTATGGAACAGCCTACAAGCTAACATATACAGAAAAATTATCCGATGGAACTATTTTAAAAGAAACTACTACTGCACAAATTCAAGGAAGAAGTGGAGAACATTTATCAAATTTCTTTCTTCTTTCAGGAACAGATCTTGAAACACTTCTTAACGACAAAGAAAAGGCACTGTTTCACACTGTCAAACAAGATGAATTCAGTTTCTTACTAGATGTATACAAAGAAAGACCGAATCTACAACAAGAAGAAGATAGTATCAAAAATACTACTGCTGACAAAATAAATAAGCTTTTTGATACACCAATAGCTTCTAGTTTTAAATTTGGAAAATATCCAATAGAAAACTACTATGTGGCAATTATGGCGCAGGCTGTCAGCAATCGAGAAAAAGGAGATTCTGACGCAGCTGGATTTTATAATATTACAACAAAAGATCTCATGAAAAACAAAGGTCTTACTCTCGATTTTGATTGTGACCTTTCGATTATAAAGGCAGAAAATGGTAGTCCTGTGGATGCCTTTAAGGAAAGAATCTTATCTTTACCAAAAAATTCATTTTCCGATGGAATCTATAACATTACTAGTTCCTATGATGAAAATGGAATAAAAAAGAAAGTTACTTGCCCATTTGTTGTTGAAGATGGTGTGGGACACTTTGAAGAGGATGAAATCGTGGGAAATCAAACCAATTAGTTATTTTTGATACAAAAACTAGGAGATAGCATTATGACTTCTACTAGTTGCAATCCTCGTAAAAAAGCCAAGTCAAATAGACTTGGCTTTTTTATGGCTATTTATGTTAGTTCATTGAAATCCCAGATTTGATCCATCCAGCCTTCATAGAAGTCTGGTTCGTGGCAAACCATAAGGATAGAGCCTTTATATTCTTTCAGAGCTCGTTTTAGCTCATCCTTGGCATCCACATCCAAGTGGTTGGTTGGCTCGTCTAGAACAAGGACATTGTTCTCACGATTCATCAAGAGACAGAAACGAACCTTGGCTTGCTCCCCACCTGATAGAACTTGAATCTGGCTTTCGATATGCTTAGTCGTCAAGCCACAGCGAGCAAGGGCTGCACGAACTTCAGCTTGGTTGAGAGCTGGAAAGGCATTCCAAACAGCTTCTAAAGGTGTCTGACGATTGCCGCCTTCCACTTCTTGCTCAAAGTAGCCAAGTTCTAGATAATCACCGCGTTCAACTTCACCAGCAATGGGTGGAATAATACCCAAAAGACTCTTCAATAGAGTTGTTTTCCCGATACCATTGGCACCGATGATGGCAACCTTTTGATTGCGCTCAAAGGTAAGATTTAATGGTTTTGTAAGTGGGCGGTCGTAACCAATCTGCAAATCCTTGGCTTGGAAGATAAAGCGACCTGGTGTACGAGCTGGTTTGAAATCAAAGGAAGGCTTTGGCTTCTCACTTTGGAGCTCGATAATGTCCATCTTGTCCAATTTCTTCTGGCGAGACATGGCCATATTTCGAGTTGCGACACGAGCTTTATTACGAGCCACGAAATCCTTGAGATCCGCAATTTCTTTCTGTTGACGCTCATAGGCTGCTTCCAGTTGCGATTTCTTCATGGCATAGACTTCTTGGAACTGGTAGTAATCGCCTGAATAGCGTGTCAACTGTTGATTTTCAACGTGATAGACGATATTGATTACATCGTTGAGGAAAGGAATATCGTGCGAAATGAGGACAAAGGCATTCTCATAGTTCTGAAGATAACGCTTGAGCCAGTCAATATGTTCGGCATCGAGATAGTTGGTCGGCTCGTCCAGAAGCAAGATATCTGGCTTTTCAAGGAGGAGTTTTGCCAAAAGTACCTTGGTTCTTTGTCCACCTGACAAGGCTGTTACATCCGTATCCATCCCAAAGTCCATGACACCAAGGGCACGCGCTACTTCATCAATCTTGGCATCCAAGGTATAGAAATCACGACTTTCCAAACGGTCTTGAAGTTCTCCAACTTCTTCCATCAATGCATCAATATCAGCGCCCTCTTCTGCCATTTCCATGTAGAGTTCATTGATACGTGCTTCTGCTTTGAATAATTCATCAAAGGCTGTACGCAAAACATCACGCACAGTTTGACCTTCTTTGAGCACAGCATGCTGGTCCAGGTAACCAGCTGTCACGTATTTAGACCATTCCACCTTACCTTCATCAGGTACCAACTTACCAGTCACGATGCTCATAAAGGTTGATTTCCCTTCACCATTGGCACCGACCAGACCGATATGTTCACCTTTGAGGAGACGGAAAGACACGTCTTCAAAAATCGCACGGTCTCCAAAACCGTGACTCAAATTTTTAACTTCTAAGATACTCATTCTAATTCCTTATCTTGTTTCTATGTAGTAGTTTATAAAGGACCCAAGCCAGGTAGCCACCCAAAGTATTGGTCCATAAATCATCAATCTCAAATACCCGGTTAAAATCAAAGAAAAAGTCTAAAACTAGCTGTGTGCACTCGATGCTTAAGCTCAATAAAAAGCTAAACAAAATCACTCTCTTCGTTTTTCTTAGTGCAGGTATAAGATAGAGAAGTTGGAAAATCAACGGGAAGAGCAAGAGGATATTTAGAGCGTTTTGCAAAAAAGTCCAAAACAGTTGTATAGGGCTGGTTACTTCTCCCAGATTCCAAAGGGAGTTAAAAGGCGTCAAAAGAAAAACCAGGCGTCCAAAAGTTTGAATACCTGGAGTTTCCACTCCTGTAGGAAGTTGAGGCTGGGGAGTAAAACAAAAACAGACGATACAAAGACTGTATAACACGATTCCCAGGCTTAGTAATGTTTTTCGATTCATCTTATGGATTTACTTCAGCTACTGCTTTTTGGCGATCACGTTTCATGGTATTTGAACGCAATTGTCCGCATGCGGCATCGATATCTGTACCGTGTTCTTGACGAACAACACAGTTGACGCCTTTTTTCTTGAGTGTATCATAGAAGGCCATTACACGCTCTTTAGGACTACGACTGTATTGGTCGTGCTCACTGACCGGGTTGTAAGGAATCAAATTGACATATGACAATTTCTTAATGTTTTTCAGCAATTCTGCCAACTCAAGCGCTTGTTCAACTCCATCATTGACTTCATTAAGCATGATATACTCAAAAGTTACACGGCGGTTGGTTGTTTCGATGTAATACTCAATCGCTGCAAAGAGTTTTTCAATTGGAAAGGCACGGTTAATCTTCATAATGCTTGAACGCAGTTCATTGTTTGGAGCATGAAGAGAAACAGCAAGGTTGACCTGCACACCTTCATTAGCAAATTCACGGATTTTGTGGGCCAAACCTGAGGTTGAAACAGTGATATGGCGAGCTCCGATTGCCATTCCCTTGTCATCATTGATGGTACGGATAAAGTTCAAAACGTTATTGTAGTTGTCAAATGGTTCTCCAATCCCCATAACAACGATATGGCTAACACGTTCATCTTGTCCACGTTCGTCAAAATATTTTTGAACTAACATAATCTGCGCAACGATTTCCCCGTTATTGAGGTCACGTTGCTTCTTGATCAAACCTGATGCACAGAAGGTACAACCGATATTGCATCCTACTTGAGTTGTTACACAGACTGATAAACCGTAGTGTTGACGCATAAGCACAGTCTCAATCAGCATACCATCTGGTAACTCAAAGAGGTACTTCACAGTACCATCGGCTGACTCTTGAACAATACGTTGTTTCAAGGGATTGACTACAAACTGCTCGTTGAGTTTGGCAATCAAATCCTTAGACAAGTTAGTCATTTCTTCAAATGTCTGAACACGTTTACGGTAAAGCCATTCCCAGATTTGATCCGCTCGGAATTTCTTTTCTCCTTGCTCTAAGACCCATTCTTGCATACCTTGGCGTGTTAAACTATAAATCGACGGTTTCATCTTTTCTCCTTATTTTCTAGTCTTTCTTACGGATGACGAAATGACGTTGTCCCTTTTCTTCATTCTGTGGTTTCTGCTCTTTACGACGACGTCTATTTCTCTTGTCCGTATGATTTCTTTTCTTATTTTGAGAAGACTTTTTCCCTTTACGGTTGTCTTTCTCTTCTTCTTTCTTGCGCATTTTTTGGTCAAATGGTGCTCGTTTAGGAGTCTCATTTTCTAAGACAAAGTAGGCACATCCATAGCTACAATACTCGAGTAGATAATCTTGTAAACGACTGATTTTCTCGAGAGATTCTTCAGCTCGCTCATTCTTGTAGAATCCTCGCAAACGCAACTGCTCATTGCTCCAGTCTCCTACAATATAATCATACTTGTTTAAAACTTCCGAAAAGCGTTGAGTAAAAGCTGTTGCATCAAAGGCTTCCTTACTATTTTCAACCAAGTTGAAGGTAAAACCTTCAGCCTCGACTTTATCTCCAGATAGATGAAATTCTGGACCAGGGAATTTATTGTAATTGTATAATTCAGGTGCAATTTCTTTACGCATAATATTCCTTTTTAACGTTTACTTAATACTCTATTTTACCATATTTTTGCCATATTTACATCTTTTGATTTAAAATGAAAAAAGTCTGACGATTTCACCCTTTAATTTTATAAGACACAACTGTACTAAAAAGAAAAAACTGGGAAAACCCAGTTTTTAAATATTATAGGTAAAGTAACTTGAAAAGTGCTACAGCGGCAATAGCAGCAGCAATCGGTGCAACTACTGGTACCCAAGCATACCACCATTTTGAATCACCCTTGTGTTCACCAAGGATTGATTTAGGAAGTACTGCGTGAAGAAGACGTGGTCCAAAGTCACGAGCTGGGTTCAAACCTGGTCCTGTAGGTCCACCAAGTGATGTAACCAATGCCATTACTAGGAAACCAAGTGCCAAGTGTGCAATTCCAAGACCTGGTGACAAGAATGGAGCTACTTGAGTTTTTGCTTGTTCAAGGGCTGCAGCGACTTGTTCTTGAGGAATTGTTTGACCTTGTGCAGTCGCTTGTGCCACTTGTTCATTAATCAACGCTTGAGCTTTTGTAACTAACTCAGCACCAAAGAAGTTCTTTGTTAAACCAAGTGCTGCAAAGAAAAGAACAAATGATCCAATAAACTCATTGATAAATCCGTTCACAGTTGCTGCATAACGTGATTCTTTTGTACCGTGGTCGATACTTGAAATTGTTGAGAAAGTTCCCAAGATGTTATTTGGATTTTCTGTCTTCAAGTAGTAGGGACGGTGAGTCGCAACAACCAAGGCTTGTCCGAAGATTGCTCCCAAAACTTGCGCGATGATGTATTGGGCTACTTGTGACCAAGGGAAGAGACCGCTAACTGCAAGTCCAAGAGTGAAGGCTGGGTTGATATGGTTACCAGAAACGTTACCAAACATCAAAGCTGGGATCATAACCCCCATACCGTAACCAACAGCGATAACGAGCCAGCCACTTTGGTGGCCTTTCGTACCTTTAAGTTCAACGTTGGCAACTGCACCATTACCCAAGATAATCAAGATAGCTGTTCCCAAAAATTCAGTGGCATATTTGACTGCCCATGTGAAATCCATTGATAGATTCTCCTTATTATTTTTTAGACAATCCCTATTCTATCAATTTTTAAACCTTTTAGCAACAGATTTTCTAAAAGAATCCAAGGGGAAAACGCTTTTATTTCAAGTCTACAAAAAAGACCTAACAAACATCCTTTGTTAAGTCCTAATTTCGATTATTCTTGACGCTGACCAAAATCCTTAATCATCTGCTCCATTTCCTCACGACTTGGTGTCGTAAGCATATAGAGATAGTCTCCTTGCAATTCAGCAAAGGCTGCCGGCATAATTTTCTTTACTTTGAACTGCTGACCATATTTAGCGAGCAAGTCTTCTTCTGAATAAACATAGTTAGCATTGGCGCGACGAGATGTTGCTAAGCAATACTGGGTTTCAAACGGAGACTCTGGGAATGCTTCACCTGCAACGATAGCTGCATAGCCCTTGTACAAATCCAAGGAATGCGCATAATTATAGACATCGATAGTGAAGCCACCCGCTGGACGGTTATTGTACTCAATGGCAATATAATCATCACCCTCACGGAAGAACTCGATATGGAAGAAACGTTCTTTCATACCAAATTCCTTGACGATAGCCTCACCATACTTGCGAAGTTTCGGATCCATATCTTTAAGAACATAATAAGAATTGTCCATCTTGTAAATCATGAGATCAAGGGGTGTATGTGCATAGTCAAAGGTAGTTGAAAAGACAATATTCCCATCTCTATCCACCAAACCATCGAAGGTACAGATTTCACTAGAGGTAACAAATTTTTCAAAGAAATAAACTGTTGAATGGTCCCATTCAGCCTTAAAGTGGTTTACATCATCTTCTGTTTCAAGTTTGAAGGTTGCTGCTGCACCAAC
This sequence comes from Streptococcus sp. Marseille-Q6504, assembly GCF_965111625.1. NCBI lineage: Bacteria > Bacillati > Bacillota > Bacilli > Lactobacillales > Streptococcaceae > Streptococcus > Streptococcus sp. Marseille-Q6504. The sequence goes on along the minus strand of NZ_CBCOON010000001.1, from coordinate 239,146 downwards.
TCCATTATCAGGTTTGGCAATCATGGGAAGACCGATTTCTTTCACAGCTTTGTCAACATCTGCTTCTGTTTCAATGACAGCACCTGGCACAACTGGAACTCCAGTTTTTTGGAAGAGTTTTTTCATTTCAGACTTGAACTTGGTCTTCTTGAGGTCTTCTGGTTTGGCACCAAAAACATTGAACTGTTCACGAAGGGCAGCATCCAACTCTAGCCAGTAATCATTGTGTGATTCAATGCGGTCAATTGGACCATGCTTATAGAAAAGAAAGGCAACTGCACGTTTAACTTCATCGATATTTTCAAGATTATCAACTCGGAAGTACTCCGTCAAGCTATTGCGCAATGGTTCATCTAGCTGTTCGTAGGGTTCTTGCCCAATCCCTAGAACTGTGATTCCTTTATTGGCTAGCTCAATACTAAATTGCTGAAAATTTTGTGGGTAATAGGGTGAAATTACAAGATAATTCATAAGCAACTCCTTTTATAGACTCATATGACCGAGGAAATAAGGCATTTGTTTGCGCCACCATTCCCAGTCATGTGCAACATCGTGCCCCCATTCTGCAAACCAGGCAGGAATTTGTTTTTGGTCAAAGGCTTCTTTTAACTTGTAGTAAGAAGGCAGGCCATCCTGTTCCCAAGCACCTAGTCCAGTACAAATCACAATCTCAGCCTGACGGTAACGATCGATAAACCAACCATCATTTTGATTCCAGATATAGTCTACTGGTGAATTTTGATAGATAGCATCATCGTTGTAGTAATCTCCAACAAAGAAACGAGCATCATAGACACCACTGAGCGCAATTACCTTGGTAAAGACGTCTGGATGTTGGAGGAAGAAATTCAAAGCGTGATAGGCTCCCATAGAGCATCCTGTTGTCATCATACCGTCAAACCAGCCTGTCTTGTGCTTGATAAAAGGAATAGCTTCTTCAATCACATATCGTTCATAAGCACGGTGCATCTCAGCTTGATCATGACTATTTTTCCAAGTCGCAAGCCAGCTCTCACTATCTACACTTGAAAGGGTAAAGAACTGCACGCGACCTTCCTCGATAAAGGACGCACAAGCATCAATCATTCCAAAATCATAATATTCATTGTGGCTACCACCTGAAGAAGCAAAGACAACAACTGGGATGCCTCCATGTCCGTATCGATTGACATACATTTCACGGTTAAGATGACCACTCCAGTGGCTAAGATGTTCAATATGCATATCCTGTCTCCTTTATACTAATTACCAATTTTCTGCAAAAAAGCGTAGGCAAGCTGGAAGATTTTCTGACCATGGCACTTCATGGTGAATGGCTCCAGCCTGAACCTTGAGAGAGATATTTCCCAACTCAACTCCTCCTGCTATCAAATCATGATAATAGCGAAGAGAAGAGTCAATATAGGCCTGCTTAATATTACCAGCCATAAGGGTCTTATCCGTGTCATCTGCTTCTTCCGTCCCGACATAGATAAAGACTCGTTGATTAGGTAATAGTTTTTTACGCTCCATATAGCGATCAAAGGCCTCTTGGTGAAGCCAGTTGGCTGATGAAAAGACACCCAAGCAGCCAATCTGATCCTGATACTCCAAGCCAATAAACTGGGTAATGTTGCCGCCTAGAGAAGACCCAACCATAGCAGTGTGCTTGCGGTCTGATTTTGTACGATAGTTTTCATCGATAAAGGGTTTGACCACTTCCATTACAAACTCAGCGTACTCGACTCCCTTACCACCAAACTGTTGACCGGGAATATTAGACTCTTGGAATTTCCATGCCGCATACTCATTCATTCGTCCTAGACCATCATTATCAATGGCCACTACAATCATACGGCTAATATCCGGATTCCGTTTAATGGTAGGAATGATCTTCCATGAATGACCGACATAGGATTCTTTACTGTAAAAGACATTTTGCCCATCATGGAAATAGACAACCGGATAAGTTCGATCCGTGTCTTTCTCGTAGTTTTTCGGTAGGAGAACACGTACACGGCGCTCCTTGCCTGTGTATGGAACCTTGAGTTTATGTTCTCGCATTTTCAGGTAAAAGTAGGATTGATTCATTGTCAGAAAACTCTCTATATTCAAAATTTTACCTAATTATATCATAAAAATAGAAAAAAAGTCAGTTTCCGTCCAAATTTAGGACAATAAACTAACTTTTTTTACTTATTTTATTTTTTCCTCTGGTTTTTCTGATTAAAGGAGGTCATCAATTAACTCATCAACCGCATCTTTCTCAGCTTGAGGGGTAATTTCAGTAATCATAATTCCTGCTACTGCTCGCTCAACCAATCCTTCAACATCCATACGTGTTTCATACTGCTCCGCATTCTTAATTTTAGGATTTGTTTTGGGACGATCAGGTGCAAAAATCGTACAGCAGTCTTCAAAAGGTTGGATAGAAATTTCAAAGGTATCAATTTCCTGAGCAATATCTATGATTTCTAACTTATCCATGGTCACAACTGGTCGGATAATCGGTGTATTGGTTACGGCGTTGATAGCCTGCATACTTTCAAGAGTTTGGCTTGCCACCTGACCAAGACTTTCGCCATTGATGATGACTAAACCTTTTCTCACTTCACGGATACGGTCGGTAATCCGCATCATAAAGCGGCGAGTCAGAGTCATGAGATAAGCTTCTGGAGCCTTAGCCTTAATCTCTTCTTGAATCTCCGTGAATGGCACTTCGATAAACTGGATATTCCCACCGAACTTGGTCAATTTACGGGTCAAATCCTGCGCTTTCTTGAGGGCACCTGGACTAGTATAGGGTGGGCTAGCAAAGTGAACAGCCTCGATATCTACTCCACGTTTAAGTGCAAGATAACCAGCTACTGGTGAGTCAATCCCACCTGACAACATGAGCATACCTTTCCCAGAAGTTCCAACTGGCAACCCACCTGCTCCTCGAATGGTCTCATAAGAAAGATAGGCTGCTTCTTCACGAATCTCCACTTGCAGATTGATATCGGGATTTTTCATCTGGGCTTGTACATTTGGAATGGCATCAAAAACAGCACCACCAAGAACTTGATTGAGTTCTCGACTATCCAGTTCAAAGTTGTGATCACTACGTCTACTAGAGATCTTAAAGGTCATACCTTCCTTATAGATGTCCTGCATAATCTCTTGAACAGCAGATTTAAGAATTTCTACAGATTTTTCAACCTTATATACTGGAGAAAAGTTTTGAATCCCGAAAACCTGTTTGAGAGACTCAGCTACTGCTGCATAGTCGGCTCCATTAAGATAAGCATGGGCACGGTCGCGATCAGCAGTTACCTTGACTTGAGGATAGATAGATAAAACATCTGAGATATTATTACGTAGTTTATTGATGAAACGCATACGGTTTTTACCTTTGGTTGAAAGTTCCCCGTAGCGAATCATAATTTCTGAATATTGCATGAATGCTCCTATCTTACTTTTCTAGTTTGATTGTAAATTAATTTTAGTTTGGTCAAAAATTGCTCAACTTGACTCATGTCATTTTCTAGGTCTAGGCTGACGCGTACTGCTGACTGAGCCTTATCTTTTTCAACACCCATGGCAATCAAGGTACCCGCAGGTTTTCCTGCCTTGGACGAGCAAGCAGAGGTTGTGGAAATGAAAATATCATAGTCTTCAAATGCATGAACGATGACTTCACCACGGACACCCTTAATTCCAAAAGTCAGAATATGAGGAGCAAAGTCTTCCTCACCTGAGAAAACAAAAATATCTGGATATTCGAGTAGAGCTTGACGGATGACTGCCTTCATCTGACTTGTTTTGATTGTAAACAAATCCAGTTTTTCCATGGCCAAACGTAAGGCCTTGGCTGTTGCTGCAATTCCTGCTACATTTTCAGTTGTTGAACGATAGTCACGCTCTTGGCCACCACCAGTTAATAGGGGGATGATTTTCTTGCCAGACTTGATATAGACAAATCCAACACCACGAACTCCGTGAAATTTATGACTAGAGAAGGTCGCAAAATCCACTCGGTCAGTCAAATACTTTTCTGTCGGAATCTTAGCTAAAGCTTGAACGGCATCAACATGGAAGGAAATCGTTGGCTTATCTGCCAAAAGTTCTGAAATAGCTTCAATAGGCTGGATTGAGCCGATTTCATTGTTAACAGCCATGATGGAAATAAGTGTGGTATCAGGTCGTATTAGACTTTCTAATATCTCCAAATCCACAAAACCTTGCTCATCTACTGGTGCAAAATCCACCTCAAATCCTTGAGTCTGAAGCCAAAGAGCAGACTCCTTAACCGCTGGATGCTCAATTTCTGACACGATGATGTGTTTACCAAACTGAGCTTTTTCAAAAGCGACACCTTTGATAACCCAGTTATCTCCTTCGGTACCACCAGAGGTAAAGAATACTTCTTCGCTTTTCTTACCAATTAAATCTGCAATCTGCTGACGAGAAGCTTCTAAAATTCTGGTAGACTGATCACCCAAACGATGAAGGCTAGATGGGTTACCAATAATTTTTGCAGACACCTGCATGTAAGTTTCAAGTACTTCAGGATAAGGCTTGGTCGTAGCCGAATTATCAAAGTAAATCATTGTTTCTCACGCTTTCTAAAATCACTCCTTCTATTGTAACACGAAACAGTTCAGGCGACAAGAAATGCCGTTCAGGTTCATTTAAGTTTTTTTTAAAGATTTTGGGTATAATGAATCATGGTAAAGGAGAGAAATTATGTCTAACTATCGCAGAAAATCAAAACCTAAAACTGAACATATCAAAAAAGGCTTTACCGTCTTTCAAAAAACAATTGCAACTTTAGCCAGTATCCTTGGTTTGATTACAGCTAGTATCACTATCATGAATGCTTTAGATAAAAGCAAAGATCATAAAGATACGACTCCACAAACAACCATTATCAAGGAAGTTCAAAAGGAAGCTCCCGCTGAATCCAATGCACCTGCACAAAGTCAGTCTAATAATCAAGAAACAACTCAAAAAGAAGAAGTTCAAACACCTAGCAAGAAAGAAGATACAAAATCAGATGACAATTCTCAGAAAAATGAGCAATCTGATTCTTCATCAAATACTCCAACTACTGAAGCAGGAGTTAGCGCTAATAACGGAGCATCCTAAACATTGCTCAACACCAACAGTTACTTCGTTGGTGTTTTTATTTGCTAGTTTTTCATTTCATTTTTATCACAAAAAACCAGGAACTAATGTCCCTGGTTTTTCTTTTTTAAAACAAGATATTCTGCATCGAATGAAGATTCGTACTTAGTCTTCTTTCCCTTTTTTGATAAAGGTTGCAGAGAGAACCAATCCAAGACTAGCTAGGAAGGCTAAGCCTACTGAATCTTGCTCACCAGTTGCTGGAAGTTGACCTTTTGCTTCAGTTACTGGTGCATTTGGTCCTTTTGGTTCTTGTTTTTGGTTTGTTGAACTTGAAGGTTGCTTGTGATCCGCAATTGGTGTAACTGGGTTTGCAACAGGCTCTTTATATTCTGGAACCTCATTCTTAGCTGCTTCAACCCAATTAACGCCACCCTTGAATTCTGGAAGCTCATTCTTGTCCGCTTCAACCCAATTAACGCCGCCCTTGAATTCTGGAAGCTCATTCTTGTCCGCTTCAACCCAATTAACACCGCCCTTGAACTCTGGGATTTCATGAACAGCTGCTTCTGCAGCATTAACTCCACCTGTAAATTCAGGAATTTCAACTACTGGTGGTTGCTGATCTCCCTTACTTGAAAGGACTTCAGGTTCCGGAGTTGGTTTCGGATCTGGAGTTGGCTCTGGATCTGGAGTTGGTTTCGGATCTGGAGTTGGTTTTGGATCTGGAGTTGGCTCTGGATCTGGAGTTGGCTCTGGATCTGGAGTTGGCTCTGGATCTGGAGTTGGTTTTGGATCTGGAGTTGGCTCTGGATTTGGGGTTGGTTTCGGATCTGGAGTTGGCTCTGGATCTGGAGTTGGCTTCGGATCTGGAGTTGGTTCTGGATCTGGAGTTGGCTTCGGATCTGGAGTTGGTTCTGGATCTGGAGTTGGTTTCGGATCCGGAGTTGGCTCTGGATTTGGAGTTGGCTCTGGATCTGGAGTTGGTTGCTCAGGTTCTTCTGAAAGTTCTTGATAGTAAGTCGTCATTTCATAGAACTCTGGTTTGCCACCTTCCCAAACAAGTTTGACATCAAGTAACGGAGCCTTATCTCTGACTGCAAATGTTTGGAAGCTTGAAGTAATTGCTCCCAAATCTGTCCAAGCACCGTCTCTGTCTGTTTTCAGAGTACGAGCGAGTAAACGAGCTGCTACTCCTTGAGGCAGACTAGAAACAAGTCGGATGTGGTTAGCATCTGTTGGTTCTGACAAGTGGTAAACCAGCTCACCTTGGTCTTTCTCAGCCTTATAGCTTGTCAATACTTTGCCATCTACAAGATTTGTGTAAAGGTTGCCTCTACTTTCTCCACCGTTTCCTTGAACAGTTGGGTCGTTGATAGGTTTCACAAATTCGCCGTCATTGATAACTAACTCAGTAAATCCAACAAAACGAGCATCGTAATTAGCAGTAAAGAGAACACGGAGATAGTTAGCTTTAACTGGACTTGCAAGTTCACCTTCGATGTAGCGATTTCCAGGCATCTTAGAATCATGTGTCCATCCATCTGTCAATGAATCATCACGCATTTCATTAGCGACACCATCACCTACTGTCACAACATCTGTCCATGTCTTGCCGTCTTGGCTAACCTGAATCTTACCATCACGAAGATAGTTCTTCGTACCATCTTGGATATAGGCTCTAATCTTCTTGATTTCACGTTCACTACCAAGTTTCAAGGTAATATGACCATCTTTACGTGCATAGTCAGAGAACTCTACAAAGTTATTGTAAACACCATCAAACAACTGATCCAAATTCTTGATCTTACGAACATCATTTGCACCATAGTAGGCATCAATTCCCATTGATGTAGAATCAAGTTTAGTTGGCTCCACTTCTTTTGTCTTAACGAGTAGAGATGTTGCTGTCACTGCTTGTTCTTGGTCGGTCTTATTAACCAAACGAGCATAACGTACCAAGGACTTATCAGTCACTTGGCTAGCTGGATACCATTCTTGTGCATTTGGAGAGAATTCCAAGTCAAGGGCTGGATTTCCAATACCAATAGCCTGAATGCTTTCAGCCTGGTGTAGACGGTCTAGCTTCATACCCAAGTAGCTATGAGCTGGAAGCTTAGTTCCACTTGGAATTTGCATGTCATAACGACCGAGACTGTCATATACTGGTGTTGATTTCAAACTTTCAACATTAGTATCTGTCATCTCGCTATTGCCAGCACGTGTTTCAACTGAGAAGTCAGCGATACGCCACCATAGATTGATATTCTTGGTGTTACGTACACGGATGTAGCGAGCTGAAATTGGAGTTTCAATTTCTTTGGTTTGTTCACCAGCTAAACGATCCAATTCTTGCCATGAAGTACCATCTGTAGAATACTCAAGAACACCTTCTGCCAATTTATCTCCAGAACCTTGAACGAGGCGAACCTTAGTTACAGGTTTGATTCCACCCAAGTCTAGTTGAACCCAACCACCGACTGGAGTTGTATCTGTTCGATCGACATTTGCTAGCATGGCTTCTGTATTGTCACGACCATCTGTAATCTGAGCAACTGTCGTATTGTACTTGTACATAAGATTTGGACTGATGGTCACTGTAGCTGCCTGTTTAGGACGACTTACTTCTACAGGACGGTTCACAGCGATTTCTCGGACAGCAAACCAAGTGTTCTCACGATCAGAAGTTGCAATCATTCGAACAGCTTTAGCATTGATATTGAGATTTTCAAATTTAAGAAGAGGCTCATTACCAGTGTAGCTTGGTTCTGAAAGTGTTACCCACTCATCATTTTCATTGAGGTACTCAACCTTAGCATTGTTAAAGGTATCGCGTGGATTTGCTTGAGTTCCCATTGCAAATGTCAAGTTTTGAATTGGAACAGCTTTGTTAAATTTCAAACCAATATAGTCACCAGTTTGGATGCTGTTTGGTGATTTGATAAGGGCATGTGTTCCTAAATCTCCGTCAGTGACTTCAGCAAGTCCACCCTCTACACCTGTACGGTTTGTGATAAAGGTGCTGATTACTTGGTCTGGGTGTAGGGCTTTTTGAACTTCAGTTGCCAATACTTCACGAAGGCCAAGCAAGAATGGACGGATATGTTGTACACCCAACTCAGCTCTTTCATCATGATCTACATAATGGAAAGTATAAGTTTGTGATTGTTCATAAAGTTTCAAGCCCTTGTAATAGCTATCCCAAAGTCTAGCAGAATCATTGTTTTCAATAGCTTCTGATCCATCTAGGAAAGCACTCAAAGCATCCATTTGGTCAATAGCATTATCCAACCAATAGTGGATTTGAGCACGCATCTTTTCGTCACCAGATTCTTTATAAAGTTGTGCTGCAGCTTTTATTTTAGCAAATTCTGCACGCAATTCTTGACGCTCTGCATTGACATCTTGACCAGCTTTCAACTTAGACATGAAGGCCGCCAATTTTGGTGCGAGTTCAACAGACTCTTCTAACTTCACAACACGACCATCCATGTTTTGGTTGATCATATGCTTACCAAGTTCACGGAAGGCAACAGATGTTTCACTGTCAGTAAATTTACCTGTTTCAACAAAGTTGAAGGCGATGTCATTTACTTTCTTAGCTTCTTCTTCAGACTTCCATTGTTTCCATGCGTACTGAGCTGCTGAGAAGAGTGCAATCTTAGAAGGCTCAGATTGTTGCATTGGGTTCAACATGATACCTGAAAGGAGGCTTGGGTTCACATTTGGATGAAGGAATTTCTCACCGCCACCCAAAATCAAGTGTTGTTTAGAGTTATCTGTAACAGGCCAGTTAATCCATAGAGAAACTGGGCGGTAGGTCTTACCTCCTGCAGACAGATTATTCTTAAGGTTTGAAAGGAAGCTTTCAGATACTTCACCCCAAATCTTACCACCAGTAAGGGTCATAGAAGTTGAAGTTGGAAGATTTTCATTTAGAGATTTCAACTCATCTTCACGACCATTACCCCAATACTGACCTGGGACAAAAATCATTTCCTTACGAAGGCCAACATAAGTTGCTTGTTTTTCAGTCAACCAATCTGTCATGTCCTTCATCAAGCGGTTGTAGCTATTGTAGCCACCAACTGGACTTGGAGCATCATCTGCCAAAATACCGAACTCGCGAACACCGACATCCATCAATTGAGTGAATTTAGCCTTAATGGTTTCAAGGTCTTTTTGGTAGTCAGTGTCATTACCAAAACGAATACGGTTGTTCATGAATGGGTGGATGGTCCAAACATAACGAGTCTTGTTTTGGTTTCCGACACGCGCCAATTCACGGATTTCAGCTAATTTTTCTTCTGGATAAAGTTCACGCCATTTCTTGTTGTGGTATGGATCGTCTTTTGGAGCAAAGAAGTATTGAGTCAACTTCAAGTCACCACCAAAACGCATCAATTCAGCACGATCAGCATTGCTCCATGGATTTCCATAGTAACCTTCGATAAAACCACGATTCTTAATTTCAGCGTAGTCTTCAACAGTTACATTACGTAAAACTGGAGCTTCACTTTCATTAAGCATGTGTTTAAGAGTTGTCAATCCATAGAAGACAGCATCTGTATCTTTACCGACGATAGAGATTGTATTGTTCTTGATTGACAAAGCATAAGCATCAATCTTATCAAAGAGTCCTTGAGAAATACCAGATATTTCTTTTTCAGCCTGTGAATGTTGACCATGAACACCAAGATAGATATTTGTAGCACCTGCTACTGCTGCTTGACTACTTGTATAAGAGATTTGATGATCTTGTAGTACACTCTTCAAGCGGTTGCGAGTATAAATATCTAGATGGTCTCCCATAACAAGATTAACTTGTTTTTGAAGTTTAGTGACACCTTCGCCATAAGTGACTTTTTGTGGTGTTGGGAATACCTTGTATTCTTTCTTGAGATAGTCTTGACTTTGTGCTGCAGCAGCAATTGCATCATCACTGGCTGGTTTTGTAGCTACAAAGCTATCAGCAAGTTCAGTTGTACCATCACCCACCTCTTCAACTCTTGGTTGTTCTGGAGTCACCGGTTTTTCAGGAGTTACAGGTTTTTCTGGAACAACTGGTTTTTCTGTTTCACTATCAGAAAGTGGCTTGAGTAGTTGAATTTCTGCGGCACTACCAAATCCTGCGACACCTGACAGAACTTTAAATTCTACCTTATTAGTTTCAACTGCTGCAAAATTAACAGTTTTTTCTTTAGTATTATTTTCCCAAGTTCCTGAAGCAACCTTAACCATTTGACCATCTTTTTGTGCATAGATTTCATAAGAGGTCACAACTCCGTTACCACCACCTGGACGTGGTAGATAAGTCAAACCATTGACTTTTTCAGGAGCGTTCAAATTTATGGCAACGGTATATGGAGCACGGTCTCCAGTCCATTTTGAATGCCAGAAGGTGTTCGGATCATTGTCGAAAGCTTTTTCTACTGGTCCTTCAGTCTCAGTTCCTGGAGTTTCTTGACTGCTTGCAGAAACTGTGAAGTGATCTGTTGGGATTAAACGTGGGTTTACAAATGCTTCATTCGACAACTCTGCACTATGCAAGATTCCTTGGAAGCCACCGATTGTTTCAAGTGGAAGTACCAAGCTATTGTGAGCCAAGCGAGGATGAGCTGGATTTGCAATACGCTCAACCTTTTCGCCATCTACATAAACTTCTGTTTTTTGTGGTTTCGTAACAACAGAGATTTGATAACGTTTATTTTTCTCTAGTTTCTTGTCAAATTGAATATGGAATTGTTCAAATTTATAAGCTAAGTAGCCATCCTTGTCTGCAAGATAAAGTTTATTGTCCCCACTTGTAGAGAAGACTTGCTCTCCATCACCTGTAACAGTTACATCCAATTTCAAAACATGACTAGGACCAACATCACCAACTAAACCTTCGATACTAGAATCTTTTTCGAAGTTCAAACCTGCTTCAGTCTTCTGTACTTTCTTAGCAAGATATTCCTTGATAGTTTCTGGTTTAATTGTAAAGAGGTCGCTATCTTCTATTGTCTTATCTGGATTAGATTGAGGTGCATAGACACTTGCTGGTTGGATACGGTCTGCATAGGTCTTAGCTGCACGGTCTGAACCCCAAGTGCGTTCTGCAGTTGATTGCATACTCTTGAAGAAGCGTTTAAAGATATCGTAAGAAGTAAGTCCTGTTTCATGGAGGTCAATGTTGTCATTCCAGACTGCATGACCACCACCAAGGATATTTGGATTAGAGGCTTCTAGGCGTGGTCCTCCACCTGTTGAGAAGTCATTTGGTGTCCAGCGGTTGTATTGAGTTTCATAGTTTGCATAATCCCCATAACCACCTTGACTATTGCTTCCACTTGGAACACTATAGGTTGGAATATCTGTTATATTGATAATCTTGGCACCCTGAGCAATTGCTGCCTGTGGACGTTGCCAACCAATACTCCAGATATCAACTTCTACATCTTTCCAATCAACAGGTGTAGTTCCTTGTTTGGCAGAGAGTGAACCCCAAATACGTGGTGTTAAGCCCTTACCTTTGATGTACTGAATCATATCATTGACATAACGACGATAACTTTCAGGACTTCCATAGTACTCATCTGTACCGATATGAACTGTTGAAACGCCACGAAGTGGTGCGTCTTCACCATCGAGTAATTTATCATAGACTGATTTAACAAAAGCCAGCGTTTCTTCGTACTTGTTATCCAAGTCCAACATAGCTACACGTTCTACATTGTGTTTTCTGGCACTAAGTTGACCCTTGTACATCAAGTCTGGACGGACCTTAACAAATGAAAGGGCGTGACCTGGTGTATCAATTTCAGGAACAAGGTTGATATGCAAAGTTTTAGCTAACTTGATAATTTCTTGCATTTCTTCCTTGGTATAATGCTCGTCAGATGTTAATTTTTCACCATTTTCACCGACAACATCAGTTTCTACACGGAAGCCTGTCTTGGCATTTTTAAGAACATAATCCAATTCTTCTTGTTGGCTGAGATGTTTACCTTCCACGTGTTTATCGAGGAAGATATAGTTGTCGTTCAAGTGCAATTGAAGATCGTTCATCTTGTAGTAGGCCATGTTGAGCATGATATCTACAAGCGTATCATAAGGGATAAACTTACGACCTGTATCTAGCATAAAGCCACGATGGCTAAAGCTTGGGAAGTCACGGATTTCTCCGTTTTGCAAGTCATTATCTCCCAACTGAAGAAGGGTACGTGTAGCATAAAATGCTCCTGCATTGGTCGCAGCTTCTACAGTGATAACTCCATCTTTAATGGTGATACCATAGCCTTCTTTGCCATAACCCTTGTCTTCAACCTTTTTAAACTCAATACGTTTTTGTGCTTCTTGACCACCAGTTGCGACTTCCAAACCACGATTTTCAAGGTCAGTTTGGTAGAACTTAGCTTCCTTATCAAATCCAGAATTCCCAACGGAAATGATAGTTTCTGAAGTAATAGAAGTTTTACCTTCAGTACCGTACCATTGTTGAACTGCTGGGGCAACTGCAGGTTTGGTCCCAACACCTTCATCAGCATGCAAGCCTTTAATGACAACTTCAAATTCTTTTGTGAAGGTATGGTTATCATTCGTTTGTTGGACCATCACTTTGACATGTTGTTCTGTCAGCGGTGTGTAGATTTTATTATTTAGGTCGATAACACCTTGCTTATTGCTTCCAATCAAGCTAACTTGACCAGGTAATTTAGGCAATACAAGTGATTTTCCGTCTTCAGCAACTGCTATTTCTGTAACTTGACGAATATCTGTTGGTTTGCTGGTGTCTGGAATATTTGAGTAGGCACGAATTTCTTGAATACCCACATTTTTCCATTGCATAGTACCGGCTTGATAATCTGTAATTTCAAGTTTAAGATACTTAGCTTGAACGGCCTCTTTTAAATCAACTTTTTCATCTAGAACCGGAGTTCCTGTTCGTTGATGAGCCAACTTCCATTCTCCAGGACCTGATCCATTGACTTCGTCTTGACCTGCATAATAGAGATTCCAAGATTTGATGTTTGGATCATTTTGCTCGCCACGAACACGACGATCCCAATCAATTTCCACATGCTTGATTAAGGTTGTCTTTTCAAGCTTAAATTCGATTGTTGGTTTCACAACATCACGGTCAGTTGCCCAACGAGTATCTGGATTTCCATCAATCGCCTTCTCAGCAGTAAATGGTGTGTTCGCTTCATGGTTTGATGCTGTCGCAGTAGCCTTTTCCAAATGATTGACATCTGGAGTTTCAACCAAATCTTTAGTAACTGGCTTTTCTGCTGGTTTAGCTACTGGTGCTGCTTCTTCTTTTGGAGTTTCAGCTGGTTTTGGTGTTGCTTCTTCCTTAGGAACTGGAGTTTCAGCTGGTTTTGGTGTTGCTTCTCCAGTATTTTTAGGCTGAGCTTCCGCATCAGTCGGATTCGTTTCAGTAGGATCAGTTGGTTTTGCTGATTCAGCTTTTTCAATAGCTGCTGCTATATCCGCTGGTAACTTATCCAGGGGCTGAACCTGTGTCACCGTGCCTTCTGTCTCTGCAGGCCCTTCTGTTTCTGCTGCTTGAACCATACCAGCACCAAAAATGCTTGCACCAATCATGACAGAAGCAGCGCCTATTGCAAACTTACGTATACTGTAATGACACCGTCTCTCAAAAAAATGTTTTCCCATTTTCTTTATTTCCTTTCCAACGCTTAAATTGGGTAAGCGTTCTCATTTCCCTTTTAAAAAGGGAGGACCAAGAGGTCCTCTCTAGGTGTTTGATTTTCTCCATTACAATAAGTTAGGAGTTTGAGTTTTCATAGTATAAAACTCTATTATATTTTAATCTTCTTTTCTTTTTTGAAGAAATAAAGCAGACATTGCTAATGTAAGACCAGCTAGGAAGAGGTGTTCAGTTGTGCCTTCACCAGTTTCAGGAAGTTTGGACTGATCTGCTTCTTTTTGTGCTGCTTGCATAGCAGGTGTTGGTGTAAGAGCTGGTTTCTGATCAAGTTTTTCTGCAACTGGACTTGTCTGATTGTCTCCTGCACCTAATGTTTCTTTATACTCAGGAACATCATTCTTAGCTGCTTCAACCCAATTAACGCCACCCTTGAATTCTGGGAGCTCATTCTTGTCCGCTTCAACCCAATTAACGCCACCCTTGAACTCTGGAACCTCATTCTTAGCAGCTTCAACCCAATTAACGCCACCCTTGAACTCTGGAATGTCATAAACAGCTGCTTCTGCAGCATTAACTCCACCTGTAAATTCAGGAATTTCAACTACTGGTGGTTGCTGTTCTCCCTTACTTGAAAGGACTTCAGGTTCCGGAGTTGGTTTCGGATCTGGAGTTGGTTCTGGATCCGGAGTTGGTTCTGGATCTGGAGTTGGCTCTGGATCTGGAGTCGGCTCTGGATCTGGAGTTGGCTCTGGATCTGGAGTTGGTTTTGGATCCGGGGTTGGCTCTGGATCTGGAGTTGGCTCTGGATCTGGAGTTGGTTTTGGATCTGGGGTTGGTTCTGGATCTGGAGTTGGTTCTGGATCTGGAGTTGGTTTCGGATCTGGAGTTGGCTCTGGATCTGGAGTTGGCTCTGGATCTGGGGTTGGTTTTGGTTCTGGAGTTGGTTTCGGATCTGGAGTTGGCTCTGGATCTGGGGTTGGTTTTGGATCTGGAGTTGGCTCTTCAGTTTCTTTAATTTCTTTCAAGCCTTCTACCAATTTATTAAGTCCGTTTGGAGTTAATAAGTTATGTTCTGCAAGGCCATTCTTGTAAGCTTCAACAGCCGCCAAATATTCTTTCGCATCTTGACGATCAATCTTACGAACACGTTCTACTTCAGCATTGTATGCAGCTTCATCTAATGGTTTATCCTCTTCAACTGGAAGGACGAAGCGTAATTCCGCTGCTGAAATATGTCCAGGATCACCGTATGTTTCGTTACCAGTAAAGATTGCTTTCTTCACTTTGATTGGAGCATCGAAGTTAATCACTTTTGTCTTCGCATTATTTTCCCATCCAGTAAAGCTAAAGTTATGTTCTTGTCCTTTTTCATCAATCACTGTAAGGCTACCGCTCATCACACGTCCGTTTGGACCTGAAGGACGAGGAACATATTCAAAGCGAGTTGATTCCATCGGATTATTGAACTCTACTGTTAATGGTTTTCCTAAGCTATTCACTCCATAAGGTGTATGCCATAAAGTATTTGTATTTCCATCAAATGCATACCATACATTATCTGCTTCTTCATAAGGAGCATCAAGATCATGAATATCGTCCCAATCTGGAGCGCTACGTTTCACCGCAAGTTTTTCTTTAGCCTCGTTAACGCGTTCTACAAGAGCTTTAGCGTCATCCACACTAATATCATCGTCTGCTTCTAATAAAGCTGCTACAGCGTCTTTATATGCATTTAATGAATCTTGTTTGTAGTTGCCATTTACGATTGGAGTATTCTTTTCGTATGCTTCATCGATGATCATCTTACCAGTTAACTTAATTTCTTCAATTTCAAGGTTATCTAACATAAAGTCTTTATAACCTTTGAAGTTGATTTCGTTGTTATCTGTAGCTCCTTTAGTATCGGCACCACGCGCATTTGAGTAAATACCAATCCAAGTGTTTCCACCTTTTTCACCAGTAACATAGAAGCTTACTTTCTTAGGAGTTGATGAATTTTCCCAAGTGTTTTCTAAGTCGTATTTCGTTAATTTGCTACGACGAGAATTTTCGCCATTACCGATAACGAATGAGTATGCTCCATTTGAACCTGCTTCATACTCGAAGGTTACTTTATAAGTCTTACCTTCTTCGAAGCGGAAGTTTTGTGGAATTGTTTGGTAAACGAGTTTGTCATAACCTGATAAACCGTTCGTCTTCAATGACCAATTGCCTTCAATAACATCGTTGACTTTCTTACCATTCCATCCACGTTGAGTATATGGTTCGTGTTTCTCAGATAAGTGAGTACGGTTATCTTGTACGCCTTCAACATCGCCGACTACGAATGGGAAGATACCTTGAGGCACTTCTTCAAAGTCTTGTTTGAATTTACTATTTCCTGTATCGTGTTTTTCGTTGTACATTACAGATTGATTTTCAAATACACGAATTTCATCGAAGTAAGTTGCTGCTGCATCCGCATCACGTCCAAGTTCTAATGTCACATTAGAAACATCTTCGCCTGTTGTGAAGTATACATACATGTTTTGGAAGTAACTTGTATTATCCACAGTTGCGTTCTTTGAAAGTGTGTTATGCGCATGTGCTTGTACATAGTTCTTCGCGATTGATTTGTTAGTGTAGTTAGAAATCACTTTGTCGCCTACACGGATTGTGATATCTGCACGTGCATCACTTCGGTTATCTACACCTACATAAACAGCATATCTTGTATTTGGTTTCAAGTCTGTTAAGCGTTGTTTCAATGTCACACGTTCAGTGTTTCCTTGAATACGTAACATTTCGTTAGCCCCTTGAGATTTCACGATTTCAGCGTGTTCGCTGTCACCCGTTTTTTCCCAATGATCTAATGTTCCGCTGTTGAAACCTTGGTCATAGATGTGTAGACCTTCACTCCATACCATTGTCTTTTTGCCTTGAGGAGCTTTGTAAAGTACATATGGTTGGTTCGCATCTCCCGTAATTTGAATCTTACGGTCTGCGCCGACTGTTAATTCTACAACATCTTTCTTACCTTGGTCTGTTAAACGGTAAAGGTATACTTTATCTCCAGTCCAATCTTCTGGAAGAGTCCATTCAGTTGTTCCACCTTCAGTTGTGTAGAAGTACATCTTTTCTTTGTCGCCTGTTAAAGCTTTACCATTTTCATCCCAGTTCCATGGTACTAAGTAGCTTCTACCATTTTCGATGACACGACCGTTTAATGTTGTGACACGTTTACGGTAATCTGGGCTATTAGGGTCGTTTGATTGACGAACAATCTTCACTTCGTCCCCATTGTCATTTGTTAAATGTACTTCCATCTCTGGAGTCCACTTGTAGTTTTGACCGTTGTCGCTCATCGCAACTGGGTCACCGTTCACCCATTTAGAAACTTTGTAGTGTTGGAAGAACTTCGTCATGATGTTGTTTTCGAAGAGGTTACGAATATATCCTTCGTAGTCGCTTCGACCTTGCCATCCTTCGAAGTCTTTCATGTTATATCCACCAAGTAATGGATAGTTAGCGGCACCACCGTAGCTTGGATAGTCACCCACCCATGAGTCTTTTTGGTGGTTACGAATGAATCGAGTGATATTTGAGTTAATACCCTTCAGTGAATATCCACCGTAAGTTAAGTCAGCTGCCCAGTGTTGGAATGTTGAGTCATATTCTGCACCGAAGCCCCACTCGATAGCCATACGCCATCCTTGAGAGTTTAATTCTTTAGCAAGTACGTGAGTTGGCCAAGCAGTGTTATCTCCTGATTGTCCGTTACCCCAAACGTCCACATAAATGAAGTCTAAGTCAGCACCTAGTTTTTCTCTTAACTCTTTCCAACGATCTAAACGTCCATGAGCTAAGTCATATTCTGCATCGATGTTGATACCTTGGTCTAACCAGTTCCAACCGTACATATATGTTCCGTCAGAGTTTCTACGTAAAATAGCTTCGCTGAAGTATTTAGATTCAGGATATGTTTCAGAAGCATTAACGTGAATACCGATTTTAGCTCCATATTCTTTTGATCTTGCTAATAATTTCTTGAAGTCTTCAACGCCACCGATTCTCTTACCGATATCCGCATAGTTTAAGTGACCTGAGTCGTGACCTTCACTACCATACCCTTTAAGTAAGATTGATTGGCCTAAACCATCTGTGTGTAAGTTAATCTTCTTAATACCATCTAATGTCATTAAGAATGGGTTTTGCGCTTGAGATGCGAAGTTCATCGCAATACGATACGCTACTAAATCTGGAACAGATTCTGCCCCTTTAGGATTGTTCATGATATTACGATATGCAATCGCACCATCTTGCCAGTCTACCACATTATCTTTGTTTAAGTCTTTTGTAATGACTACTTTAGAACTTGGTAATTCTAATGTGTATTCTGGGAATACTAAGTTCTTATAAGCACGTTGGTACCAGTAAGGTGAGCTTTGAATACCTAAGTAGTTTACGCCTTCAACACGTTCTAACGCTGTTGTTAAACGTGCAAAGTCATTTCCTCTATAAGTAAATTGAGAGTTACTCCAAACAGATGCTGCTAATTCATTAGAAGAAACAAATCCATACATGAAGCCGTAAGTATATTCATTCATCTTGCCTTCTTTCAAGTCTAAATGATAGTCTCCACGGTTATGTGTGTTTGTAGACATTTGAGCTCCGTCGAATTTTGCACCTTGTTTGTTAGAACCAACAGAAACAAGTGTGTTTCCTGGGAATTCAATAGTTTGGATTAATTTGCGAACATTGTCGACTGGTTTACCCATTTCGACATTGTTTTTATTCACTACTTTTGTCACATCGAAGTGCATTTCGTTGCCGACTAATTGTAATTTTACAGTGATTTCAGCGTTGATGAATTCATCATCGTTTCTTACTTTCATTACATATTCTGCAGTAGTGTCATCAATCTTACGGTATTGAACTTCTGGAGTGACTAATACACCGTTGATTGACATTTTATCTAATTTTTGAACTTGACCTGTTAACGTTTTTCCATCTAATTCATATTCTTTAACACGTGGAAACGCTGTGTCGATAATCGCTTTTAATTGTTCTGATTGTAAAGTTTCATAGTGAACATCTTGGTCATTGCGACGTAACCCATCATCCACAGCTGGAGTTTCTTCTTCAGGTTTGATGTTATCTTGGTTATCCGCTTTTATCGATACAGAAGATAATTCTGTACCGTAAGTACCAGCTTTGAGGTAAACTTTATTCACATCAGCTAAAGCGTTCTTGACAACTTCTGGAACAACTTCTGTGCTAAATAAATTTTGTCCATTATTTGTAGCATTTAATTGACCGTCTTTTTTGTAAACGATAGATAGGTGGTTTTCTTCACCTACATTTGGTGCTTCTACACGAGTCTTACTATACCAAGTGTTTACATTTGGTCCTTTGTATTGCCAGAACCAACCGCCCTTGTCATACCCAACAAAGATGTTATTGTCATTATCTTTATATTTTAGATATACCCCAAAGCGTGTTTCAGCTGGAGGAGTATTTGCCTTGAACGTTAAGTCAACGCTTACATTTCCTTCCGCATCCGCCTGTAATCCAGCTTTTTCAAATAAAGCTTCGTTTGCTCCATTGTCGTTAGCTGTTGTTGAAGTTAATTTGTTGTAGCGTACTCCGCCTTCTTCAACGACTTCAACATTCCCTTTCACACGGCTTACTGAGTCCCACTCTTTTTTCACTTCGGCAGTAGCGCCGCTAGTTTCTCCCGTTGCTGCTTCAGCCGGTTTATTCTCAGCTGGTTTATTCTCAGCTGGTTTATTCTCAGCTGGTTTATTCTCAGCTGGTTTGTTTTCAACTGGTTTGTTTTCAACTGGTTTTTCTTCCTGAGGTTTGTCCTCTTTTGGTTTTTCTTCTTTATCTTCTACTTGTTTGTCAAGTGCATCTAGACCCGCTGGTTTAGTTGTTTCAATACCTTTGATATAATTTTGAATCCACTCTAATTGGGCAGGTGAGAAAAGAATACCTCCACTACGTTTACCAGATACACCGTTTTGATGAATCCCAATTAATTTACCATTTTCATCAAAGATTCCGCCACCACTGGCACCAGGTTCACTTCCTTGGTAACTAATTCCACGAACGCCCTCTCCATGGTCATTAATATCTTCGACAGTGGTATTAAGGATTGGATCAAGCTCTCCTTTTGGATAGCCAAATACATGTACCTTATCTCCTGTCTTGATAGTTGATGGTTTATCCGCAACTTCAACTGGAGCATTTGCAAGTGGACTGCGAAGTTTGACAATGGCTAAGTCATTTTTATAACCTTTTAGGAAGCCTTCACGGTCCCAGTGTTTTACATCATTTTTACTAAACTTAACGTCTGGTGCACCTTCATAAGAAACTGTATACACATCTTTATCACTTTCGATGTTGTCTGCTACCTTACGATTATTGCCATCCGGAACATCCTTGATAAAGTTATGAGATACGGATAAAACAAGATTTTCTCCTATCACAATCCCACTACCAGTCCCAGCATCGCTCTTAATTTCAACAGTTGCACCGTAATTCAATTCACCGTTTTTTGTTTTAGCGACATCTTCTGGAACTAAACTTTTATCTTCTTTTGCTAAGTCTTCTTTCGAAGCAGTATGGCCACTATCTTCAGCCTTATCGAGTTTTTCACGCAGATCTTTAGGAAGTTCATTTTCAGTTGCTGAAGTTGCTGCAGCTTCTTTTTCTTTCGCTAGTAATTCTTCCTCAGTTTTTGGTCCTTCGGTAACTTCTGGAGACCCTTGATTTTCTCCAGGTTTTGGTGCTTCAAAATCATGTCCATTATCATCTTTTGCATTTGCCAGAGCTGCGGCTAAATCAGCTGGCATATTTGCAGTAGAACCAGTTTGGGCTGTATCTGCCAAAACAGTACTTGTTCCAAAGAATGTAGCACCAATAATTACAGAAGCAACACCTAATGAAAATTTCCGAATACTATATTTACAACGTTTTTCAAATAACCTTTTATCCATAATTTTTTATTCCTTCCTGCTTAAAAAGTAAGCGTTTGCATTTCGTCTTAAAAAATAACCCCCTTCATTTTTTTCGCTTATTTTTTAAACATATAAATATTTCTTATACCATTTTAATATATCAAAAACCAGTTTAAAAATCAATACTTTATTAGTTAAAATTAGTAAAAGTAAAATCTAAAACCCGAACCAAACTGAAAGTCTTTTTACTACAAGAACACCTATAATCATAGGCATAAAAAAAGAAATCACCTTCGAAAAATTAGAGTAGATTTTCCCGATTTTCGAAAGGTAATTTCTTGAATTTTTATTCTATTTTCAAACAATTTATTGTTGTAAGACTTTTCGAGGTTTTGTCCCTTCAGCAGGACCAATAACTCCAGCCATCTCTAATTCTTCCATCAAGCGAGTGGCTCGGTTAAATCCAACTGAAAGACGGCGTTGAATCATGGATGCACTTGCTTTTTGTGTCTCGATGACAAGAGCTTTTGCTTCTTCAAAGAGAGGATCTCCAGCATCATCGCTAGAACCATACTCACCTTCTGTCTCAGATACTTCTCCTGGGTCAAAGCTTTCATCATAATCCGCATCAGCTTGAGCCTTAATGAAGTTTACGATGCGTTCCACATCATCATCTGAGATAAAGGAACCTTGGAGACGAACAGGATGGTTTTCATCAATTGGTTTAAAGAGCATATCCCCTCGACCAAGCAATTTCTCAGCACCATTTTCATCCAAAATCGTACGTGAATCTGTTCCTGAAGAAACCGCGAATGCTACACGTGATGGCACATTTGCCTTAATCAAACCAGAAATAACATCCACTGAAGGACGCTGGGTTGCAAGAATCATATGAATACCAGCCGCACGCGCCTTCTGTCCAAGTCGGATAATGGCATCTTCTACTTCCTTGCTAGCAACCATCATGAGGTCAGCCAACTCATCCACAATCACGACGATTAAAGGTAGGGGTACTTGTTTGTACTCTGATTGAGCGTTGAATTCCTCAACTTTAGCATTGAAACCGGCAATATTTCGAACGCCAACCTTAGCAAATAGTTCGTAGCGGTTTTCCATCTCATCAACGACTTTTTGCAAAGCCTTGCTGGCCTTACGAGGGTTGGTCACAACTGGAATCAAGAGATGAGGGATATCGTTGTATACTGAAAGCTCAACCATCTTAGGGTCCACCATCATAAACTTAACCTGGTCAGGGCGGGCCTTCATCAAAATACTTGCGATGATTCCGTTAACTGCAACGGATTTACCAGAACCTGTAGAACCGGCCACTAGCAAGTGAGGCATTTTTGCCAAATCAAAACTACGAGCCGTACCATTGACTGCTTTCCCAAGAGGAATTTCTAAAAGATTTTCAGGCTTAGTCTGAGATTGTTCCCAAAGCTCACGGAAGGATACAGTTGCAATTTCCGAGTTAGGAACTTCGATACCTACCAAGGATTTCCCAGGAATCGGTGCTTCGATACGGACATCTTTAGCAGCCAAGGCCAAAGCCAAGTCGTCTGCTAGATTGGAAATACGGTTGACACGGACACCAACTGCAGGTTTAACCTCATACTTGGTCACCGACGGACCGATTTCTGCTCTTTCTACAGTCACTTTAATACCAAAACTTGCGAAGGTCTCTTCCAAAATTTTAATATTTTCTCGAACGATTTTCTTTTCCTTGGACTGGTCTTTGGGCTTATCTGGTGCAAAGAGTTGCAAGCTTGGAAGCTTATACTCCAAGGCTTTTTTAGCAGAAAAATCTACTTCTACCTCTTCGTCATCATCATCTTCTTCAGAGAAAACTTCTTCCTCTGGATAGTCTCCTTCTTCAGGGTAATCAAAATCAGCTTGTGGGAGAATAATCTCAGGTTCTACCCATTCCTCCTCTGGAAGCGGAGGAAATTCTTGCAGTGGTTGGTCTGATAAGATTTCTCCTGTCTCCATATCTACAGGCTGCATGCCAAGCAAAGCCTGCTCTTCTCTTTCTTTTTCAAGTCTTGCTTGCTCTTCTGCCTCTCTTCGTGCCTTCTCCTCTTCACGCTTGATAAAGCGCTCTTGTTTTTTCTGTTCACGGCGCTCCATCCAGATAGCAAATCGAGCTGAAAGAAAATCAGCAATATCATAGATAGACCATGGGCTCATTAAAAGAGCTCCGATTAGGATTAAGATTGCCCCTATGAAATAGGTACCGATGTTTGAGAACAAAAAGGCTACCGGAATGTAGAGACCTACCCCTAACAAGCCTCCCCCTGCAAAACTTGTTACTTGAAAACTGGTTAAATCTTTAAAGATTTGTCCAATCGTTCCTTGAAAAATAGCATTTGCCATGCTAAGCTTCCAGACAAGATAAGCTTGAAAGATGAGGAGCAAGCCTGCAAAAATAAAGAAGAAACCTGCTAGCAAGCCTTCTTGTTTATGAATCCATTTAAAGAAGAATAGATAAATCAAGAGAGAGAAAATAGCTAAGTATGCTAAACTCCCTACGAGTAAGCGAATCAGGTTATAAACAGTGATTCCGACAGCTCCCCATTTAAGAGCAGCAAAAATTAAACAGATAGCCAAAGCTAAGGAAATCAACATTCGTTGAATCGCTTGTTTTCTTTCCAATTCTGCTTTAGACGGTCTGCGTCTTGTTTTAGTTGTATTCTTGTTTGCCATGCTTCTATTATATCATATTTCAGAAACTTTTCGAGAGGTTAAAAAAATGACTGCCCACTTTCGTGTTCAGTCATTTGAATCTATTGTAATTATTTTTCTAATGGTTTACGAAGGTAACCGTAAACGACACCACTGACAAGTGCTCCTACCAAGACAGAGACAAGATAGAGAAGAGCATTTGAAGTAAGGGCGATAACGAAGATTCCTCCGTGAGGAGCCATGAGTTTGATATTCGCAAGACCAACGAGTCCACCTGCTACCGCTGAACCAAGAATGAAGCTTGGGATAGCACGAGCTGGGTCTGCTGCACCAAATGGAATCGCACCTTCAGTGATGAATGACAAGCCCATAACGATGTTCGTCAAACCAGAGTTACGTTCTTCTTTGGTAAATTTATTTTTAAAGAGAAGAGTTGCGACAAAGATTGCAAGTGGTGGAACCATTCCTCCAGCCATAACTGCTGCCATAGCTACTGAACCACCTGTTGCAACTGTTGCTGCAAGGGTACCAGTACCAAAGACGTAGGCTGCTTTATTGACAGGGCCACCCATATCGACAGCCATCATTCCTCCAAGAACGACTCCAAGAAGGACAGCTGATCCACCTTCAAGACCACCAAGGAAGTTGTTCATTCCAGTGTTAATTGCTGCCATTGGGATGTTAACCGCTAGCATGACAAATCCTGTTAAGATTGTTCCAAATAGTGGCAAGAGAAGGATTGACTTAGCACCTTCAAGTGAGCGAGGAACCTTCACGTATTTCTTAACCAAGAGCACCAAGGCACCTGCGATAAATCCACCTACGAGGGCTCCAAGGAAACCTGATGATACCCCTGCAAGAGCTGAAGTTGCTTCACCACCCTGAGCATAAGGGATTTTACCAAAGGCATAACCTTCTTTAGCGATAGCACCAGCTACGAAACCGGCTACCAAACCTGGTTTTTCAGCGATTGAGTAGGCAACATATCCTGCAAATACTGGCAACATCAAACCAAAGGCAGAACCACCGATTTTCATGAACATAGAAGCGAGTTCATGGTAAGAACCAAGATTTCCAAGGCTCTCATTAGGCACACCCAAAGCCCCATCAATCAAGAAGGCGAGGGCAATCATGATACCACCACCAATAACGAATGGCAACATTTGGGATACACCACTCATCAAGTGTTTGTAGAAGGCACCACCTAGACTTTGTTTTTCATTAGATGATGTTGAAGCTTGCGCTCCATTAGCAGCACGATATACTTCAGCATTGCCAGAAAGAGCCAAGTTGATCAATTCTTCTGTCTTACGAATACCATCTGCAACTGGACGGTTCACCAATGGTTTACCATCGAAACGATCCATCTCAACTGCTTTATCTGCAGCGATGATAACAGCTTTGGCATTGCGGATATCTTCTGCTGTCAATTTGTTGCCAACACCGCTAGCACCATTTGTTTCAACCTTGATACCAACACCCATTTCCGCAGCCACTTTTTGAAGAGCTTCTTGGGCCATGTATGTGTGGGCAATTCCTGTTGTACAAGCTGTAACTGCTACGATAAAGTCACCAGATTCGTTTGCAGGAGCTTGAACTGGTTCTTGAGCTTTTTCTGAAGCTTGGTCAAAGAGTTCAATGACTTGATCAGCTGATGTTACTTGACGAAGTTTATCAGCAAATCCGTCTTTCATCAAATATTGTGACAATTCTGCCAAGGCAGCCAAGTGGGTATCATTGGCACCTTCTGGAGCAGCAATCATAAAGAAGAGGTCAGTTGCTTGTCCGTCTAAACTTTCGTAGTCAACACCCTTGTTCGACTTAGCAAAGAGAACTGTTGCTTCCTTTACAGCAGCATTTTTGCTGTGTGGCATAGCGATACCGTCGCCCAAGCCTGTAGAAGTCAAAGCTTCACGCGCTAAGATTCCTTCTTTGAAGGTTTCAAAATCTGTCACGTATCCGTGTTCAACCAAACTATGAATCATTTCTTCGATAGCTGCTGTTTTTTCAGTTGCTTGCAAATCAAGCAACATGACATCTTTTCTCAATAAATCTTGAATTTTCATCTTTTTTCTACCTCAACTTTTTCATAAGTCTCTTTAATAAATGCTGCAGTTGCTAAATCATCTGAAAATGTGGTTGCTGTTCCACATGCCACTCCCCATTTGAAGGCTTCTACTGCGTCTTTTGATTTGACAAACTCACCCGTAAATCCAGCAACCATAGAGTCACCAGCACCAACTGAGTTTTTCACGGTTCCTTTAATCGGATTAGCAAAATATGCTCCCTCGGATGTCACCAGAAGGGCACCATCACCAGCCATAGAGATAATCACGTTTTGAGCACCTTTAGCCAATAACTCTCGAGCATATTTCTCTATTTCATCAAGGCTTTCAAGCTTGACTCCAAAGATAGCTCCCAGTTCATGATTATTTGGTTTGACCAAAAGTGGTTGATAATCCAAACTATCGATCAAGGTTTGACCTTCAAAGTCACAGACCACTTGAGCGCCCGTCTGACGAGTCAAGGCAATCAAATCCTTATAAATGACATTGCCTAAGTTTTTTGCACTCGAACCCGCAAAGACAACTGTATCTTCTGCTGTTAAACTTGAAAGAATAGCTTTTAACTCTTCAAGTTGTTCAGCTTCAACAGTAGGACCAGTCCCATTGATTTCTGTTTCTTGATCTGCTTTTATCTTGACATTGATACGCGTATCTTCTGCCACTTGGACAAATTGCGTTTCAATTTGTTCTTCAGCTAAAGTATCTGTGATAAATTTTCCAGTAAAGCCTCCGATGAAACCTGTCGCTGTATTTGGAATATCCAAACGCTTCAAGACACGGCTAACATTGATACCTTTACCACCAGCAAATTTATCATCACTATCCATACGATTGACACTACCAACTTCCACTTTGTCCAAACGGACAATGTAGTCTATAGATGGATTAAGTGTGACTGTATAAATCATACTTCTATTACCTCCGTTTTCTCTTTGATAGCTGACAAGAGCTCGTGACCCTTGCTTGTAATGACAATAGCACGTTTTATAGGAGCTACCTTAGCAAAACAAGACTGACCAATCTTGGATGAATCTGCTAGAACATACGTCTGTTTAGCATTTTCTAAGATTGCTCTCTTGACAGCGCCCTCCTCCATATCTGGAGTTGTAAAGTAACCTTCATCTACACCATTCATTCCAATAAAGGCACGGTCAAAGTGCAGTTGGTTAATCTGATTGAGAGCTACTCCTCCGATACTGGCATCAGTTGTCATCTTGACTCCACCACCAATAATGACTGTTGGGATTTGCTTATCCACTAATTGAACCGCATGGTGAATGGAATTGGTTACCACTGTAATGTCTTTTCGCTCCAATTCCTTAATGAGAAAGGCTGTCGTACTTCCTGCATCCACAAAGATAACATCTTTTTCTTTGATGAGAGAAGCTGCTTTTTGAGCGATCAACTTTTTCTCTTGAAGGTTTTTGACAGATTTTTCTTGAATGGTTTCTTCTTCTTGCAAGGAGTGAGGCAACTCTGCTCCTCCATGCACTCGACGAAGTTTATTTTCAGACTCCAATTCATCTAAATCACGTCTAACCGTTGATTCCGAAGTATCTAACAAGCCAACCAATTTCTCTAGAGAGACGATTTTATGCTTTCTCAATTCTTCTAAAATCACCTGTTTTCGTTCACTTTTTAGCATGAACCCACCTCCTGTTAACGATTACATTATTCATTCTATCATAAAAAAAATCAAAGTCAAGCATTTTTTGTCACTTTCTTTCATTTTCTATCACCGACTCCTCAACTTTAAATAAATTTGCAAGAAAGAAGGCTTTATGGTAGACTAGGTTAGTAAGTATTGGAAGATTACTCAAGAGGCTTAAGAGGCCGTGTTGGAAACGCGGTAGGCGTGTTAAAGCGTGCGTGGGTTCGAATCCCATGTCTTCCGTTTAGTTTCAAAAAAGATACCCAAGAAATCTTGGGTATCTTTTTCCTTATATGCTTGTTTTATAACTCGGGTGAATTTCTTAGAAAATATCAAATAACAATTTCACATTGAGAATAGTTAAGATAATGGAAACAATATAACCAAGAATGGTATTCCATTTAGCATTGGTAAATTCGCCCATCAGTGATTTTTTTGAAGTGAGATAAATCAGAGGGAAGATTGAAAATGGAAGAGCGATTGAAAGAAAAACCTGCGAATAGACCAATAACTGATCCAAGGTTTTTTCCTGATGACCAAACAGAACCGCTACAATCATGACAGGCAACAAGGCAAAGAGACGAGTTGCCAAACGAATGAACCATTGAGGCAATCTCATATGCAAGAAACCTTCCATAACGATTTGTCCAGTCAAGGTACCCGTAATTGTCGAATTTTGACCACTGGCTAATAAAGCCAAGGCAAACAAGGTTGATAAGGTCGAGCTAGCTATAGCTCCTGCAATAGTAGAATCCTGCAAGGCATTATACATTTGAGAGAAGGCAGAAATCTCAGATGCATGGCCGAAAAAGAGAGCCGCCCCGAGAATTAATAGAAGGGAGTTAACCACAAAGGCCAAGGATAATTGGAGATTTGAATCCCAGGTCATAAAGCGCACGGCTTTTCGAACATCATTCTTGTCCTTGTGATTGATTTTCCGAGTTTGAGACAAGGAAGAATGCAAATAGAGGTTATGGGGCATAACCGTTGCTCCCACGATCCCTAGTGCCAAGGTTAATTGACTTTCATGCCCTGGCAAGGGACTTTCAAATAAGGTTGCATTCGGTAGATAACCCTCAACGATTCCTTGGAAGCTTGGATGTGACAAAGCTACCAGATAGGTAAAAATTGCTAGAATGGTTAAAATCAGTGTTGTCACAATAGCTTCAATCTTCTTAAAGCCAAATTTCATCAAAAGCAATAAGAGAAAGACATCTAGAACCGTCAAAAGGATGGCTATCATAATCGGAATCTTAAAGAGAAGATTGAGAGCAATGGCTGAACCTAGAACTTCTGCCAGGTCTGTCGCCATCAAGGCTAATTCTAAAATCACCCATAGACTATAACGAAGCCATTTAGGTGAATGATGAGCCGTTGCTTGAGCCAGGTCCATCTGGGTTACAATACCAAGCTTTCCTGCCATCTGCTGAAGTTGCATGGCAATGAGAGATGAAATCAAGATAACAAACAAGAGACTATACTTATAGGAAGCACCACCGACTACACTGGTAATCCAGTTTCCTGGATCCATATAACCAACTGCGACAAGAGCACCCGGACCTAAAAAGGCCTTTAAATTTTGCCAGAAATGATTGTTATTTGGAGTATCGATGGACTGATTAATCTCAGAAAGTGACACTTTTTTATGAGAAGACATAGATACTTACCTCTTTCTAAACCTACTTTTTCATTATTTTCTATTAGAGAAAAATAAGATTGACTTTAAACTATTAAAACAATGAAAACTATATGAAAAACATTTAGTTTTTTCATTATTTTTCTTAAGGCACCTTAATATTT
Source organism: Streptococcus sp. Marseille-Q6504 (assembly GCF_965111625.1). Lineage (NCBI taxonomy): Bacteria > Bacillati > Bacillota > Bacilli > Lactobacillales > Streptococcaceae > Streptococcus > Streptococcus sp. Marseille-Q6504. The sequence goes on along the minus strand of NZ_CBCOON010000001.1, from coordinate 210,262 downwards.
TTCTTAAGGCACCTTAATTATAACACAAAAAATGAAAACTATATGAAAAACATTTAGTTTTTTCATTATTTTTCTTAAGGCACCTTAATTATAACAGAAAATATGATAAAAACTTAAGAAAATTCAGGACTTGATTTAATATTTAGGATACAACTGAAAATTGTATCCTTTTTGTATAAAAGAATACCAAGGAATACTAAAGAATAAAACAAAAAACGTTGTAAAAACAACGTTTTAGAAAGATTTACAAAACAATGTAAATTATTAATGGAGCCGGTGGGAGTCGAACCCACGTCCAAACACCTGCTAACATATTTGTCTACAACCATAGGTTATGTATTGTTTTAACAGCTCCTCGACACATAACTCAAGCCTAGGAACTGCGAGTCTATTAATCTCTTATCAAACTGCTAGACAAAGTTTGATCGTATCTCGCTAAAATTAAGACCTGTCATCAGACACGAGCAATCCGAATCGGGTCACGCCTGCTGGTTTTTAGGCAGCTAGAGCGTAAGAAGTGTTATTTTTTGCAGTTATATTTAACTGAGCGTTTACGTCGCCACACGAGTCGCAAAATATGCCTCATAATGCCTGTCGAATCCGTAACGACCCCAAAGACTATAAAGATATTATACCTTATCTAGGTTAAAAAAGCAAAAATGCAAGTAGATGTTTAAAAAAGTCTAGTTTTCAAGGTTTCTGATAGAGCCTGATAGCCAGAAACGCTAAGGTGAAGCCCATCTGTTGTATAGTCTGATTTGAGTTGCCCTTCCTGATCGAGTAGCTCTTCAAAGACAGATACATATTCTACCTGCATGTAGGCAGAAGCTAGATCTTGATAGGCTTGGTTCCAGACCTTGATTTTCTCATTTGTACGAATATAAACTGTCTGTTTGTATTCTTCCCCTTGATGAACTGGCAGAATAGAAACTAGCTTAATCTGTGACAGCGGATAGTCACGAGAAATACTTTGAATTACACTTTCAAGATTTGTTAATGCTTGACTCATTGGAACTTCTTTTCCAATGTCATTGGTCCCAATCAAAAGAACAATTTGATCCACTGCATCACCATATAGGTGGGCATCAAGGTTATCAAGTAAAAGGCCAGTTTGATAGCCTCGAATACCTCGATTCACGATGGTCTTTGTTGTCCCTAGCAATTCCTGTAAGGGATAATACTCAACAATAGAATCTCCAATAAAGATAATATCTGGTTCAATTACCGAAATCTGATTGAGTTCACGATACTTGGTTTGGATTTTCTCTTGCTCTTTTAAGAGCCAGTTTTCTAATAGCTGTACTGCCAAGTTATTCTCCTCTTTCTAGCCAGTTCTCTAAAACTTTGTAAACACCTGCCTGACTGTTGGCTGGAGCTACTTTTGTCGTAACTCTCTTAACAGCTTCTTCTGCATTTTCCATAGAGTATGAAATTCCTGCCAACTCTAACATTTCAATGTCATTTTCACTATCACCAAAGGCCATGATTTGTTCAGGTTTTAAGTTCCAACGTTTGAGCAATTCTACTAACCCCCACGCTTTATGAATCCCATCTTGTAAGATATCAATACAGCCATAACCGCTGGAAACAGCTCGAACACGACCATCAAACAAATCATTAACTTCTTGTAAAACCGAATCCAATCGCTCTTCACCAACTACCATGCTCATCTTGAGAACGCCACCAAAGAGACTGGAATCAAATTCATCGACAAAATTCAATCGTTGATAGAGCTTCTCAATCATCTCTGGAGTCATAAATTTATCAAGTTCTGTAAAAACAGTACCTTTCTTTACAAAACCACCATTCATAGCAGTTACGACAAACTGATCTTGACATTCTCTACCTTTAAAGTGGGCCAAAGCTTTATCAACCATGGCATCATCCCAAGTTTGTGCTTGAATCAATTCATTGTTCTCGAATATCCGAGCACCGTTAGCAACTACGAGAACCACTCTCTCTGCTAAATGTCCCAGTAATTGTCGCATACGATGAACTTCGTTTCCCGTTGCAATGACAAAACGAATATCACATTGGTCTAGCTTGTCCAAAATTTTTTCTAGACGAGGTAGATCCAGTTGTCCCTTGGGGTCCAACAAGGTTCCATCCATATCCGTCGCAATTACTCTAATGTCCATCTTACTCCTCTTCTTAGTCACTACCATTTCAAACCTACATGCTCATTCATTTCTGTATAAGCTGTGTCTATCCGTTCTTTGGTTTCATAATCTAACTGGCTACGATATTTCCCACCCTCAATGAAATCATCTAAGATATAGGTCTGGTATAGATAGAGCGGATAACCTTCTGGAGAATACGTTCCTTTTGGTGTCCTATTAACCCAGCTAGGATGAGCTTTAGCAGTCTCAATAGTAGTCTTTCCTGCTTTTTTCTTAATGGTCACGTCCATGAGAACACCACGTTCTGTCCATTTTGCATTTTCCTCATCCTGCATGGTTTCAATACGCTGATTTGATAGAAAATTCCCCATAGAATAGATGATGAGTTTTTTATCTCCATCTTTATCGACTGTTTCAGCTGGTTCAACAACGTGAGGGTGTCCACCGAAGATAATATCAGCCCCCCAATCGATCATTTTATGGTATAGTTCCTTTTGCTCTTCTGTTGGTTCCAATTGATACTCAATTCCCATCTGAGGCATGACGACTGTTATATCTGCTTCTTTTTCAGCTCGTTCAATTTCTGCCTTCATTTTCTCTTCGTTAAGGTCAGAAAGATGATTGTCGTAGTCTTCTTTAGAAATGTATTCTTCAATACCGTTAAAGCCATAAGAATAAGCTAGAAGAGCAACTTTTATGCCCTTGACTTCCTTGATGACGATAGGCGCCTTATCTCTTGGTTCGTGGGTGTAAACTCCGATTGGAGTCATTCCAGCTTTTTCGATAGCATCAGCAGTTGAAAAAACTCCCTCAATCTGAGAATCTAAGATATGATTGTGAGCCAAGTCTAACACTTGGTAACCAGCATCCTTTATAGCATCCATGACTTCTCCTGGTGCATTAAACAAAGGATAACCTGCAAGATAGTGGTCTTTATTTACGGTTCCTTCAAAATCACCAATAACTAGGTCTGCTTGTTTGAGCCAAGGTTTTACATACTCAAAGTTTTCATGAAAATCATAAGTCCCATCTTCCTTTAGGGCAGTTCGATAGATCGGAATATGATAGAGGAGGTCACCATTTGCCATGATGCGAACACTCGTTTCTTCTTCCGTTACGGAATTCTTACCTTTAGATTCTGAATTCTGACTCACTGCAGGTGCATTCCTATTCCACAATGGAACTCCCTTTATTCCTTGAGCTAATAAAGTCAAAGCCATCGAAATCGCAACAACAATCAACAACACAAAAACAAAGGTTTTATTACTCCACTGTCGATAGTTTTTGAAAAATTGGATAGACTCTCTGACAACTGGTAATCCTGATTGCTTTTTTCTTCTACTACGTTTTTCCATATCTTTTCTCCTTGCTTTTTGATGCAATTCTCCTTACCTTATTATACCACAGACAAATAGCTATTTCCCTTTATTAGCAACTTCTATGACTTTCTTTCTCAACTATTTTGTGTTATCATTGAATTGTAATGGAAGGAAGGAGAGAAGATGTCTGCTATAGAACGTATTACAAAAGCTTCACATTTAATTGACATGAAAGATATTATCCGCGAGGGAAATCCAACTCTACGTGCAGTTGCCGAGGAAGTCAATTTCCCATTGAGCGATCAAGATATCATCCTTGGTGAGAAAATGATGCAATTTTTGAAACATTCACAAGACCCAGTTATGGCTGAAAAGTTAGGTCTACGTGGAGGAGTCGGACTTGCTGCACCACAATTAGATATCTCAAAACGCATCATTGCTGTTTTAGTTCCTAATATCACCGAGGAAGGTGAAACACCTCAAGAAGCCTATGACTTACAAGCTGTTATGTACAATCCTAAGATTGTCTCACACTCAGTCCAAGACGCTGCTCTAGGAGAGGGAGAAGGTTGCCTATCAGTCGATCGTACTGTCCCAGGTTATGTTATCCGCCATGCTCGAGTAACTGTCGACTACTTTGACAAAGATGGCGAAAAGCATCGCATCAAGCTAAAAGGCTACAACTCCATCGTTGTACAACATGAAATCGACCACTTAAATGGTGTTATGTTTTATGATCGTATCAATGAAAAGGATCCTTTCGCAGTCAAAGAAGGTTTACTCATTCTGGAATAAAGAAAATCCCGTTCGACAACGGGGTTTTATGTTATAATAGAGCCATGAAAACAAATGATATTGTCTATGGCGTTCACGCCGTTACCGAAGCACTGTTAGCAAATACTGGAAACAAACTCTATCTCCAGGATGATTTACGAGGTAAGAATGTAGAAAAAATCAAGGAACTGGCGACTGAAAAGAAAGTATCCATCTCTTGGACTTCAAAAAAATCACTTTCCGAGATGACTGAAGGAGCTGTCCACCAAGGTTTTGTCCTACGTGTTTCTGAATTTGCCTATACTGAACTTGAGCAGATTCTTGCTCAGACTCGTCAAGAAGAAAACCCACTAGTATTGATCCTCGATGGACTAACTGACCCTCATAACTTAGGTTCTATCCTAAGAACAGCCGATGCAACCAATGTTTCAGGAGTCATTATTCCCAAGCATCGATCTGTTGGTGTGACACCCGTAGTTGCAAAAACAGCAACGGGTGCCATTGAGCATGTGCCTATCGCTCGCGTTACCAATCTCAGCCAAACCTTGGACAAGCTAAAAGAAGAAGGCTTTTGGACCTTTGGTACTGATATGAATGGAACTCCTTGCCATAAATGGAACACCAGTGGAAAGGTCGCCCTCATTATCGGAAATGAAGGCAAGGGTATCTCTAGCAACATCAAAAAGCAAGTGGACGAGATGATCACTATTCCAATGAATGGACATGTACAGAGTCTCAATGCAAGCGTTGCTGCTGCTATTCTTATGTACGAAGTCTTCCGTAATCGATTATAAAAAAGTGAGGTTGGGACAAAAGATCCCGACCTCACTTTTTATTAGCAATCAAACTTTGACGCGGTAGCTGATTGAACTTTTTGTTCGTCTTTTAGACTCCAAAAAGCTCCTAATCATCCTCGCGGGGCTGGGACTACGAAATCGAGACTTTGTCTATCGATTTCTGTCCCACCGCCTTTTTAACTATGTTCAGTAATATATTTATAGGCTTCTTGGCCTGCAATAGCTCCATCTCCAACTGCTGTTGTAACTTGGCGAAGGTCTTTCTGACGAACATCTCCAACTGCAAAGACACCTGCAACACTTGTCTTCATGTGGTCATCTGTCACAATCCAACCTGACTCATCTTGGATTTGTAAATCTTTTGTAAAATCGCTAACTGGATCTAAACCAACATAGATGAAGACACCTCCAAAGGCATGTTCAGTCACTTGATTTGTTTTAACATTTTCAATGACAACTGACTCCACACGGTTTTCACCCTTGATTTCTTTGACAACAGAATCCCAAATGAAGTTGATTTTATCATTGGCAAAGGCGCGGTCTTGCAAGACTTTTTGAGCACGAAGCTCATCTCGACGGTGAACGATGGTTACAGTTTTGGCGAACTGTGTTAAGAAGATTGCTTCCTCAACCGCTGAGTCACCACCACCTACAACCAACAAATCTTGGTCACGGAAAAAGGCTCCATCACAAACCGCACAGTAGGAAACTCCACGACTATTCAGTTCTTCTTCTCCTGGAACTCCTAAGAGGCGATGTTTTGAACCAGTCGCTACGATAACTGTGCGAGTTCCAAATTCTTCATTGTCTGTTATTACTTTCTTAACATCACCATGGTTCTCAATATTTTTTACAAAGCCATAGAGATGTTCAACACCTAGATTTTCAAGAGGTTCAAACATCTTTTCTGCTAGCTCAGGTCCACTAATGTTAGCATAACCTGGATAGTTTTCAATGTCAGAAGTGTTGTTCATCTGACCGCCAGGAAGGCCACCTTCAATCAAAGCTACTTTGAGATTGCTGCGAGCTGCATACAAGGCTGCAGTCATCCCAGCAGGACCTGCACCGATAATAATCGTATCGTACATTCTATTTCCTTCTTTCTTGTTGTAACTATTATTATTCTAACGGATGAAATCCTATTTGACAACTATTACGCCTTGAGAACCAACAAGATGCTCATGGTTGCAAAAGACAATACTGGAATTGTTAGAACTCCAATCATAATCATATCATAGAGGTGAGCCTGACGCTCCTTGGCAGTTTTATCCACACCTGATAGAGCTCTTAAACCAATCCAAATCCCTAAGACAACCAAGACTAGTAAAATCGTCAAAACCAAACTCTCTAAATACAAAGCAAATAGCTGAACTAGCATGCTCTCTCTCATTTCTATTATTTTTAAAGAGCAAACCCAGTTAGCTTAGCCAACTGAGTTTTTCTTATCTTCTATTATATCAAATATAGGTCCGTTTGTAACTAGCAAAGAACTCTTTTGTTCGTTCTTCTTTAGGATGGTTGATAATCTCATCCGGTGTTCCAGATTCAATAATCTTTCCTTTATCCAAGAATAAAACCTTATCAGCTACTTGAGCAACAAATGACATATCGTGACTAACCAAAACCATAGTTTGACCTGATTTTGCAGCATTAGCGATCGATCTTTCTACCTCACCAACCAATTCTGGGTCCAGTGCTGAAGTTGGTTCATCCAAGAGTAAGACGTCTGGTTTCATGGCTAGAGCACGCGCTATTGCGACCCGTTGTTTTTGCCCCCCTGACAAGTGACGCGGATAATGCTGTTCACGATCAGAAAGCCCAACCTTAGCTAGCTCTTCCTTAGCAATTTCAGTTGCTTCTTCGTCCGATAGTTTTTTAACGACCACCAAGCCTTCTTTAACATTGTCTAGCGCTGTTCTACGCTCAAATAAATTAAACTGTTGGAAAACCATCGATAGTTTGCGACGAAGAGTTAGAATTTCTTCTTGCGTAATTTGAGAAAAATCAACTTTGAAATCATCAATCTGAATAGAACCACTATCAGGAGTTTCTAGATAGTTTAGGCTACGAAGAAAAGTTGATTTCCCAGCTCCTGAAGAACCAATTAAGGCAACAACTTCTCCTTTTTGAATATCTAAGTTCAGATGGTCTAAAACGGTTTGACCTGAAAAGGATTTGCTTAAATTTGAAATTTTAATCATTAGCGAAGCTCTCCTTTCACATCTGTCTCAACATTATCTGGTGCTGTAATAGCCATTTTTCTTTCAATGAAACGGCCAAGATTTTCAATAACGATATTTACCACCCAGTAGACAAGGGCAACTGAGATAAAACGTTCAAAGTAACGATAGTCTGCACCACCCAAAATCTGAGCTTGGGCAAAGACTTCTACAACACCTGCACTGAAGGCTAGGGAAGTCCCCTTGGTCAAGCCAATCAAGGAGTTAATCAAGGTTGGTGTTGCCACTACTGCTGCATTGGGAATAATCACACGACGGTAAACTTGTGCGCGTGTCATTCCAAGACTACGGGCAGCTTCAATCTCACCAGGATTTACAGAAAGAATTGCTGCACGGATGGTTTCACTAGCATAGGCCGCCTCGTTAAAAGCAAAAGCCACAATCGCAAATGTTGCTGCTGGAATCGCATTAATGTTCAGAGAAGTTCCCCATTGTTGATTCAAGGCTTTCAAAGCTAATGGAATCCCATAATAAGTCAACATTAGTTGAACTAAAATTGGGGTTCCTTTTAAGAAACTTACAAAAAAGGCTTGTAATGGGTATATAAATCTAACTCGGTTGATTTTAACGATAGCAAATATTAGGGCTAGCATGATACCAAAAAAGGCACCAAATACCGTTAACATCAATGTTGTAGGTAATTGCTGTACAATTCTTGGGATCCCATCAAAGACAGAACGCCAACTAAAAAGTTTGCCATCTGGAATATATTGCATCAAATTTTGATACCAATCAGATGCTAAAATCGTTGTAACATTCATAGAAACATCCTCTCAAGATAATGATTCATTCTATCATACTTATGCTCTAATTAAAAATATTTGCTACGAGCATATCAGATTTCATCTACCTTCTAGTTTATCATACTTTAAAAGTGGGAGGTTATATATATTATCTATCAAGGAGATAGAAAAAAACTAATTCAAATCCAAGTCCTTGTATGATTTACGATAGCCAATTTGTTTTACAAGACCATTTTCAACTAATATCGGACGTTTTAACAGCATACCATCACTGGCCAAGAGTTTGGCTGCTTCTTTGTTTGACAATGTTCCAACTTTATCTTTCAAACCCAGTTCACGGTATTTGATACCACTAGTATTGAAAAATTGCTTCAATTCAAATCCCGAAGTTTCGAGCCAGTTTAAAATGACCTTTTCACTCGGAGTCTCTTCAACGATATGAACGTCTTTATATTCTAGTCCGAGTTGATCTAATTCTTTCTTAGCTTTTTTACAAGTTGTACATTTTGGATATTCGATAAATTCTAACATTTTCTTCTCTTTCTATTTTTTATTTTCTTGATAACTTGCACCTTCATGCCTCAAAAGCCAAGCCTTCTTTTCGAGTCCCCAAGCATAGCCTGTCAGACGTCCTCCAGCACCTAGCACACGGTGACAGGGTACAAGGATAGACCAGGTATTGCGACTTACTGCTCCTCCGACTGCTTGAGCAGAAGCCACCTGCAAGTCCTTAGCTATTTGCCCATAAGTAACTGTCTGACCAAAAGGAATTCCCCGCAAGTAGTTCCAGACTCTTTTTTCAAAGTCACTACCGACAGGAGCTAAAGGTAATTCAGATAAGTCTTGATCTTGCCCCTTAAAATAAGTCTCTAAATAGGAAGTAATTTGATTTAAAATGGGATGACTCTCAACAACAGTTACATCATTTTCAGATAATCCCTTCTCAAAATCGCTCTCTTCTTCAATCCATATCCCAAACAAATAGTGGTCATCTGCTACCAGAGATAGGGGACCAATCGGTGACTTGTATAGCATCTTTACATGCTTCTTAGACATTTGATTTTAATTTTTGATAGGCCAAGCGTTCCCCGTCTACTGGAACTTTACCAACCTGTTTGAAGCCAAGTTTTTCAAAGATATGCTGCATAGCCTTGTTTTTAGCGTGTGTATCTGAACGAAAATCTAGGTAATCGAAGCCTTCAATCAAGCCTTCTAAAAAGGTCTGAGCAACACCTTGACCTTGCGCATCTCTAGCAACGGCAATACGGTGAAATACTAAGTATTCTGCTTCATTTCCCTCCCAGTTGCCATCATAGATTGCTTCATAAGCTTTTTCTGGGCTCTTAGTCACTGCTGCATAGGCTAAGAGGTCGCCTTCGTCTAGGGCTACATAAGCTTGACCAGAGATGATATCTTCAATAATGGTATCTGCATCTGGGTAGCCGTTTTGCCACTGAGTGCTACCAGCTTCTGCCAAACATTTCTTGGCTCCCTCAATCACTTGCATAATTGCATCAACTTCGTTTGGAAAGGCTAAGCGAATCTCCATCATTTATCCTCTTTTCATACTATTTTCTCTCATCATAGCATAAATTATTTCTTTCTACAAGCACTTGAAACTTGACTTATTATTTCTAATATTTTATAATCTAGTTATTAAAACTAGATAAAAAGGAGTTGAAAATGAATACCACTTTTTCCTATCCAAAATGGGAAGAAATTCCAAGTATCAATCTCTATCTGGACCAAGTTCTGCTCTATGTCAATCAAATCTGTCCTCCAGCTTCTCCTGACAAGGAGAAAGGTTTGACAGCATCCATGGTGAACAACTATGTCAAACACGGTTATATCAGTAAACCTGAAAAGAAAAAATATCAACGCAAACACATCGCACGATTGATTGCTATTACCACTCTCAAGTCTGTTTTTTCTATCCAAGAAATTGCTCAAACCCTTAATACCCTACACACAGACACTAATTCAGAAGAACTTTACAATGCTTTTGTGGACTATATGAATGAAGATATTGATCCAGCTAATCCCATTATCCAGGCAAGCTGCCAAACAGTCAAACTCTATCATCAAACACTTGCACTAGTCTATACAGAAACCGAAAAGGAGGAAACAAATGAATACTAGTTTCAAACTTAGTAAACGACTTAGTTTTGGAGAAGAAATTGCCAACAGTGTCACCCATGCTGTAGGAGCATTTATCATGCTCATCCTACTTCCTATTTCATCAACCTATAGTTATGAGGTACATGGTTTCTTATCGTCTATCGGTGTTTCCATCTTCGTCATCAGCCTCTTTCTCATGTTCTTATCATCATCTATTTATCATTCTATGGCTTATGGTTCGACTCATAAATATGTGTTACGAATTATTGACCATTCTATGATTTATGTTGCCATTGCAGGTTCTTATACCCCAGTGGTTTTAACCCTGATGAATAATTGGTTTGGTTATCTCATTATTGCTATCCAATGGGGGACAACTATTTTCGGTATTCTTTATAAAATCTTTGCCAAGAAGGTCAATGAAAAATTCAGCCTCATCCTTTACCTCATCATGGGATGGCTTGTATTGGCTATCTTACCAGCAATCATCAGTCAGACAAGTCCAATGTTTTGGAGTCTTATGGTATCAGGTGGCCTTTGCTATACAGTTGGCGCTGGATTCTACGCTAAAAAGAAACCATACTTCCATATGATTTGGCATCTCTTTATCCTAGCAGCCTCTGCTCTCCAATATATCGCTATTGTTTATTACATGTAAAAAAGAAGTTGGGAAAAATCCCAACCTCTTTTTTTATTTACACATATTCATAAAGTACTGATGCAGGCGAAGATCATTTGTCAATTCAGGATGAAAGGAGGTTACCAGCATATTCTTTTCTTGTGCCGCAACGATTTGATGATTCACTACTGCTAGAACATCAACACCCTTACCAACTTCACTAATAATAGGTCCACGGATAAAGGTCATTGGAATTTTACCAACGCCCTTGCAGTCAGCTTCTGTATAAAAGCTTCCTAGCTGACGTCCATAGGCATTGCGCTCTACCACAATATCCATGGTCGCTAGATGGCTTTCCTCTTTAGAAGTGATTTGTTTTGCTAGCAAAATTAAACCCGCACAAGTTCCAAAGACTGGTAAACCATTGAGAATAGCCTCTCTTATAGGAATTAGCATCTGCTGATCTCGCAACAGTTTCCCCATAGTTGTAGACTCTCCCCCTGGCAAGACTAACCCCGACAGGTCACTCTGGTGTTGCTGAAAATCTTCTAGGTTTCGCAGTTCAATACTTTCAACTCCTAGTTGAGCAAGCATTTTCTCGTGTTCTACAAAGGCACCTTGCAAGGCCAAGATTCCGATTTTCATCTATTTTCCTCGCTCCGCCATGAGAATTTGGATTTCATTCTCATTGATACCAACCATGGCTTCTCCTAAATCTTCAGAGATTTGAGCCAGAATTTGAGGATTCTGATAATTGGTAACAGCTTTGACAATTGCTGCCGCACGTTTAACAGGATCACCTGATTTGAAAATCCCTGAGCCAACAAACACACCTTCTGCACCTAGCTGCATCATAAGAGCAGCGTCCGCTGGTGTTGCAACCCCTCCAGCCGCAAAGTTAACAACTGGTAATTTCCCATGTTCGTGGACATATTGAACTAATTCTACAGGTACTTGGAGTTCTTTGGCAGCAACATATAACTCGTCCTCACGGAGGTTTTGAATGCGGCGAATTTCTTGATTCATCATACGCATATGACGAACCGCCTGAACGATATCTCCTGTTCCTGGTTCTCCTTTTGTACGAATCATAGAAGCTCCTTCAGCGATACGGCGCAAGGCTTCTCCTAGGTCTTTAGCACCACAAACAAAAGGAACTTGAAATTCTTTCTTGTCCACATGGAAACGATCGTCAGCTGGAGATAGAACTTCGCTCTCATCAATATAGTCAATCTCGATAGCTTCTAAAATCTGAGCTTCAACAAAATGCCCAATTCGAACCTTAGCCATAACTGGAATGCTGACTGCTTCTTGGATTTCCTTAATCATCTTTGGATCACTCATGCGAGAGACACCACCCGCTGCACGAATATCAGCTGGGATTCGTTCCAAAGCCATAACTGCTGCCGCACCTGCAGCCTCAGCAATTCTTGCCTGTTCAGGGTTTTGGACATCCATGATGACGCCACCTTTAAGCATCTGTGCTAAATTCTTATTTAATTCATAACGATTTTCAGTCATTTTTTTCATCCTCAATAGTTGTATTGGTAGCTACAGTTTTATTGTAAGGTATAAAAGACTGCATAACAAGATAAAATAAATCGATTTGTCCGGGTACAATTATCTCTATCACAAAAAAAGCACCCACATTGGGTACTTTTAATTCTTAGATTTCTTAATACTTTTCACAAGATAAAAGAGATATCCTGAAACCATATAAGCAACAAAGATAGTTGCTGCCCATTTAAAGACAAAGCCCCAACCATGTTTGGTAGCATTCAAAAAGAAATAAGGGAAGGGACTATCCTTAGCATTAGGGACATCCATCTTTAAAACAAAACCGTTTAAAAGGGCAAAAATCATATAAAGCAAAGGAAGGCTAGTCCAAAGCATGGGATCAACCAACTTATATTGGCGACTCTTGTCAAAAATAATTGTATCTGCTAAAAACCAGAGAGGGACAATATAATGGCACAGGAAATTTTCCAAACGATAAAAATCTGTCGTCAAAGGAGCTAGCATGAAATGATAGATGACACAAGTAATCATAATACTCATAGTGACACCACCTTTGAGACGTAGAATACCAGGACTCTGCCAACTATCACCTCCACTACGCATCTTTAACAAAAGATATCCTGTAAAGAGTACAACCAAAAGGTTAGAAAGTACTGTGTAGTAAAGCAACATCCCTAAACCACCGCGTTTGGTAATCTCCAAGTATACACCGGTAAAGGCTGCTATAAATAAAACGATACGACTATAAAATATTACTTTTTCGTTTTTAATCATGATTAAATCTTCTTCACAAATTCTGATTTAAGTTTCATAGCGCCAAAACCATCAATCTTACAGTCGATGTTGTGGTCACCTTCAACAATACGAATGTTTTTCACACGAGTTCCTTGCTTCAGGTCTTTAGGTGCACCTTTTACCTTAAGGTCCTTAATCAAAGTGACTGTATCTCCATCAGCTAGTTTATTTCCATTTGCATCGATGGCAACAACTCCTTCTTCAACCTCTGCTTGCTCAGCAGGATTCCACTCATAAGCACATTCTGGGCAAACAAGAAGTGTGCCATCTTCATATACGTATTCTGAATTACATTTTGGGCAATTTGGTAATTGACTCATGTTATCTCCTTAAAAAATGTTGATTGTTTGATTGTCAAATTTTCTTTAACAGCAACTATTATACCTTAAAACAGGCTATTTGACAAATCATGATAAAAAAACGATCAACCGAAACCCGGTTCATCGTTTTTTTAGTTTCTTATAAATATTTTTGTGCTTCTGATTTGATTTTTTCAACAACCTCTAAAATAGAGAGTCCAGTTGTATCTAAATAGATTGCATCCTCAGCTTGTTTTAGAGGCGAAGTTTCACGATGACTATCTTTGTAGTCACGCGCAGCAATCTCTTCCTTCAAAGTTTCCAAATCCGTTTCGATTCCCTTTGAAAGATTTTCTTTGTAACGACGTTCTGCACGTTCATCTACAGATGCTACAAGAAAAATCTTCAATTCAGCCTTAGGCAAGACCACTGTACCAATATCGCGACCATCCATGACAATACCACCTTGCTGGGCAATCTCTTGCTGGAGGGCTACTAATTTTTCTCGAACAGCTGGAATAGCTGCGAAGGCAGAAACAGCATTGGTTACTTCATTTTCACGGATTGGATTTGTTACATCTACATCTCCAACGAAAACAAGTTGTTCTCCATTTTCAGCACGTCCAAAGCTAATTGGATATTGTTCCAATAATTCAAGAAGTTGAGATGGCTCATCTGGGCTAATTTGATTTTTCAATGCGATGTAAGTCGCCGCACGATACATAGCGCCTGTATCCAGATAAGTATAGCCAAAGTCCTTAGCAATAATCTTAGCTACTGTACTCTTACCACTGGAAGCTGGCCCATCAATAGCAATCTGAATTGTTTTCATTGTCACTCCTATCTTGTCTTAAGGACATCCCCAGGATTTGCAAACCAAGTTCCTGAAGACATATGACCAGGATTCAAGGCTTCAAGTTGAGCAATAGAGATTCCAGCGCGAGCCGCAATGGCTGCTTCCCCTTCTCCTGCCATGACTGTAATAGTTCCTTCAGAATCAGTACGTGCCTCTGTATGTTCTTGTTGAGTTGTCTCTGCTTCTGTTGACTCTGTTGACTGCGCAGTAGTAGCCACTGTTGTAACTTCTTCTACTTTTGGAGCTGAAGAATCATAAAAATCTTTCAAAACTGAAGTGCGATCACTTCCGCCTGATGACAAGTAGACCAATACGACTACCATCCCAACAACAATCACAAAGAAGAGAATAGCTAGAACCGTTAAAATACGATTGGCAACGACACCTGAACCTTTTTTGTTTCGTTGACGGCGTTCTGTTCTTGATTCCTCTTCTTGGTTTTCATAAATATCTTCTTGCCACGGTTCCTTTTCCATACCTTACTCCTTGAGTTTTTTTTAGTTTCTTATTACAATATAAATATGAAGATTAGACTTATACCTGAACGTTGCATCGCTTGTGGGCTCTGCCAAACTTATTCCGAATTATTTGATTACCATGATAATGGTATTGTCCGTTTTTACGATGAATCTGAGCAATTAGAGCGAGAAATTGCTTGCAACGACGACATTTTAGAAGCCGTTAAAAATTGCCCTACTCGTGCTCTGATTATAGATGAATCTTAAAATTTGGTGGAACATCGATCTCTAATTTCCACTCCCTCTAGTTTAGCATATTTTTCTAGAAAATTATAGTCTTTTGCTAGCTATTTTTATACAATTTTACTTTTATTTGTTCCAGCATTTCAATAATAAATAAACTGTTCTTTTAAGACATTTTTCTATCACTTAAGCACTAATCAATTTTTTTATTTCAACCACATATAAATTTATAAAAAAAGAGGAATTACTTCCTCTTTTTTTGTTTAATCAAACGATTAGTCTTCAAATCCATTTGGATGTTTACTTTGCCAACGCCATGCATCTTCACACATTTCTGTAATACCAAGTCCAGCTTCCCAACCTAGCTCTTCTTTAGCTTTTGCTGGGTCTGAGTAGCAGGCTGCAATATCACCAGGGCGACGTTCAACGATACGGTATGGAATTGGACGTCCAACAGCTTTTTCCATATTTTGGATAATTTCAAGAACTGAGTAGCCTTTTCCAGTACCAAGGTTATACACATTGAGTCCAGAGCCTTTTTGAAGCTTCTTAAGGGCGGCAACGTGTCCTTTGGCTAGGTCAACGACGTGGATATAGTCACGAACACCCGTTCCATCTTCAGTATCGTAGTCATCTCCGAAGACTTGAACTTGTTCTAACTTACCAACTGCGACTTGTGTTACATATGGCAAAAGGTTGTTTGGAATGCCGTTTGGATTTTCTCCTAGGTCACCACTCTCATGCGCCCCAATTGGGTTGAAGTAACGAAGTAAGACAACGTTCCACTCTGAATCTGCTTTATGGATATCTGTCAAGATTTCTTCCAGCATAAGCTTGGTACGGCCATAAGGGTTGGTAGCTGAAAGTGGGAAATCTTCTAGGATTGGAACAGTATGTGGATCTCCATAAACTGTTGCTGATGAACTGAAGATAATGTTCTTACAGTTATTTTCTTCCATTGCCTTCAAAAGGCTAACTGTACCGGCAATATTGTTATCATAGTAGGCAAGAGGGATACGAGTTGACTCACCAACTGCCTTCAAACCAGCAAAATGAATCACACCTGTTGGCTCTTCATGTTTGAAAATATCGCGAAGTGTATCCGTATCGCGGATATCAGCTTCGTAGAAAGGAATTTCTACCCCTGTGATTCTTTCCACTACTTCTAAACTTTTACGGCTACTGTTGACCAAGTTATCCACCACGACAACTTGATGTCCAGCTTGGACCAGTTCGATGACAGTGTGAGTTCCAATAAAACCTGCTCCACCTGTTACCAAAATCTTTTCTTGCATCATTTTTCCTCAATTCTTGAATTATTTTTTTCATTTTACCATTTTTGATAGGGAAAGTCATTTGCTATCCTAATCCTATCGTAAAAACTAGGTAAAAAGTTTACGATTATTTCTCTTTAATATATCTTTCAGTCGGATAATCCGCTGGATCCAAGACTCCACTTTCCCCTTGAAGCATTTGGGCTAGGTGATAGCCTATAATGGGTCCAGTTGTCAATCCTGACGATCCTAATCCACTCGCAACAAATACTCCTGACAAGTTTGGCACTTGTCCGAAAAATGGCGAAAAATCACTCGTATAAGCACGAATCCCCACACGTTCACCACTTATCATTGCATCTTTTAAGCTAGGATAAAACGAACTTGCTGCTTCAGCCATTTGTTGGAGCAAATTCTTATCAACTGTTAGGTCAAATCCCATGTCATTTTCATGGGTAGCTCCTAGAGATAATTTGCCGCCGGGAAATGGTATCAAATCCCACTCGCCTTCCGGCATGACAACGGGATAACTTGCCATGTCTAAATCAACCTGATAATCTCTAAGTTGACCTTTTTGAGGCCGAACATCCACCTCATATCCTAAGGGCTCTAAGATGTGGCCAAGCCAAGCTCCTGTGGATAAGATGACTTGGTCAAACATTTGATTGTCTATCTGATAGCCCGATGATAGAGGGGTTAGACTGACCTCTTTATTTATGACCTTCACTTGACTGGCTCCCAGTAAGCGAGTCACTAGGAGTTGCCCATCTACTCGAGCTCCACCAGAAGCATAGAGTAAACGTTCAAATCCCTCTAGACCAGGAAATAAGTTACTAGCAGTCGCTTGGTCCAAAATGGCTAATTCTCCAATCAAGGGAGATTCATCTCTACGTTGCAGAGCCAGTTGATAGAGCCCCTCTAGCTTAGAGTCATCGTTTTTAAGAAGAAAGACACCAGAACGCTGGTAAAAATCAACTTGTTGACCCGATTTTTCTAGGTCAGCTAATAAATCTACATAGAAATCAGCTCCTAGGCGCGCCATCTTATACCAAGCCTTATTGCGTCGTTTAGAAAACCAGGGACTAATAATTCCTGCCGCTGCCTTAGTTGCTTGGCCACTTCCATTATCAAAAACAGTTACTTCGATATCAGCTTCCTTAGAAAGATAGTAGGCAGCTGTGGCGCCTACAATTCCTGCACCTACAATGGCAACTTTTTTCATTGTCTTTACCTTCTAACTAGATATGATGGAATGGATTGGTGGACGCTTGACTTGCGATAACCTCTAGAGACCAAGCATTCTCTTCCTTCCATTCATTCAGGAACGCTGCAATTTTTTCAACAAAGAGAACTTCAATATAGTGGCCTGGATCCAGAGCCAACAAGCCGTCTGACAACATATCTTGGGCAGTGTGGTAATAGATGTCACCAGTAATGTAAACATGAGCTCCTTTTGCTAAAGCATCAGAATAGAAAGACTGCCCACTGCCACCACAAATAGCTACTCTTGAGATTGTTTTTTGCAAATCAGTATCTTTATAGTACACCATACGAAGACTATCTAGACCAAATACTTCCTTAACATGACTAGCAAATTCTTCAAACGTTTGAGGTTTAATATTGCCAATACGCCCGATGCCACGTTCAGGACCTGTTTCCTGTAGAAAAGTTGTATCCTTAATATCCAATAGTTGGCAGAACCAGTCATTAAGGCCGTTTTCAACAATATCAATATTAGTATGGCTAACGTAGACTGCAATATCATGCTTAATAAGATCAATATAAATCTGATTTTGAGGGCGACTAGCTACCAAGTCCTTTATCGGACGGAAGATAGGCGCGTGCTTAACGATAATCAAATCTACACCCTTTTCAATAGCTTCTGCCACTGTATCTTCACGTATATCAAGGGCAACCATGACCTTTTGGATGTCCTTTTCTAAAGTTCCAATCTGCAGTCCACGATTATCGCCTTCCATAGAAAATTCTTGAGGACAATAGGCTTCATAACGCTTAATCACTTCACTTGCTTTCATGGAGCACCTCCTTGATGGCTTGAATTTTATCTACTAAAACTTGACGTTCTTCATGATTTTTTTCTGGGATTTGACTAAGGGCAAATTCGAGCTTACTTGCTTCTCTTTGCCACTTTTGGACAAATACGGGGCTACTTTCTTTAGATAGAAAAGGACCAAAACGGGTGTCACTTGCTGACAATTTCATTTCTCCAGCTTCCACTACTAGAATCTCGTAAAATTTTCCAGCTTCCTCTAAAATACTTTCAGCTACAATCTGAAATCCATGCTCTTGTAACCAACTACGTAACTCATCTTCACGATTATTAGGTTGAAGAATCAATCGCTCAACATTGGCTAGTTTGTCCAAACCCTCTTCTAAAATCGTAGCAATCAAACGACCACCCATTCCTGCAATAGTGATAACAGAGACCTGGTCACTTACTTCGAAAGCTGCTAAACCATTGGCTAAACGAACCTGAATTTTCTCAGTCAAGCCATGACTTTCAACATTTCTAACTGCAGATTGATAGGGCCCCTCTACAACTTCACCCGCGATGGCAGCTTCAATATGACCTTTTTCAAGTAATTCAATCGGTAGATAAGCATGGTCGCTCCCGACGTCCAGCAAAACAGCTCCTTGGGGAACAAAAGAAGCTACTGTTTCTAATCTCTTTGAAATCATCTTCTCTCACTTTCAAAAACTCTATTTCCCTTTATTATACCATATTTTATCTGGCAATCCTGCACCTAAAAAAGACCGCAATCATGGATTGCAGTCTTTCTTTATCTTTTAACTTGATAACGACTTGTCAGTATGAAAATCACAATAAAGACGAGCATCATAATGCCATAGATAGGCAATGTTTGACCTGTAAGTGTTGAAATTTCAAGCAATTTTTGGATTCTTGGGAATAGAGCTGTTCCAAGGAAACCTCCAACTGACCAAATAATCAATAGCACACGCCACAAGCTAAATGGCAAGCAAGCTCTAACGACAGACATGAAACCAATCGATGCCAATAGATAATACAAAAGTGTCGAAATTTCAATGTCGGTCCAGCCTTGACTGGTTCCAAAAATTTTAACAAAGAGAACACTAAAAACTACCATCAAGGCACTTGGTAAAGCTCGAAGCATGGATTTTCTGAGGAAGTTTTGTTCCACAGGTTTGATATTTCGTTCAAAAGTTAATACAAACGGTGGGAATCCTTCTACAAACTGGTCAATCATAGTTATCTGAATCGGAATGAATGGGAAAATCAAAATCCATTCAGTACGTCCCAACAAAGCACTGGCAATACAGATAACTGCTAGCAAGAAGGAATAGATTGTCTTAATCAAGAAAATCGGAGCAATGTGGGCAATATTGTTGACCACACGACGACCTTCGAAGAGAATCTCAGGAACATCATTGAAATCTGAATTCAAGAGGACCAGATTTGCAATCTGACGAGTTGCTGGGTCTCCTTCAGCCATCACGATAGAACAGTCTGCCTCACGGAGAGCTAGGATATCATTGACACCATCCCCTGTCATTGCTGTAGTATGTCCTTCTTTTTTCAGAGTTTGGATGATCAGTTTCTTTTGATGAGGTGAAACACGTCCGAAAATGGCTGTTTCCTCAGCCATGGCTATCAATTCTTCATCATTAATTTTCGAACAATCTACATAGCTCTGATAGTCTGCAAAACCTGCTTTTTGAGCAATACTTGAAACAGTGACTGGATTATCACCAGAGATAATTTTCAATCCCACTTCCTGAGAACGAAGATAGTCTAGCGTCTCAGCAGCCCCTTCTCGAATCGGATCTAGAATCTCAAGTAAAGCCAAAGCCTGAATATCAGATGGCTTTTGTGGCTTGTGGTGGTCAAGTTTTTCTTGACTGAGCGCTAACACCAAGACACGAGATCCTCGTTCAAGAGCTTCTCTAGCTTCAGGAACTTCAGCATCCAACAACATCTCCGGTGCGCCTAGGAAAACAGTTCCTAGACCTTCCAACTCCATTGCTCCCCATTTTCGATCACTTGAAAATGGAAGGCTAGAAATCATCGGATAAGCTACCTCTCCCGCAAAACGCTTTCGAATAGCTTGAGCTGTTGGATTTTTATCCTCACTGTGTGCCATATAACTAGTTAGTATTTTGGCAATGGCATCTTTGTCGTAAGCTTGAGTAAGAGGAAGGACCGTCTCAACCTGCATCTTCCCTTGGGTGATGGTCCCTGTCTTATCCAAGCAGAGCATATCCACACGCGCCAAGGTCTCAACAGAATACATCTCCTGCACCAAAACCTTTTTAAGTCCTAATTTTATCACTGCGGTCAAAAGCGAAGTTATAGTAAGTAACGCGATACCTTTAGGCAACATTCCTAAAAGAGCTGTAGATGAATTGACTACAGAAGACTTCAGTGGCAGACCTTTTAAGACCAAGGCTTCAAGCAAGAGAGCAATACCGAAAGGAATGATAATTTTCCCAGTAAAGCCGGCTAACTGGTCTAGCGATTTCATGATACGAGAGTTTATTGGCTTGACTGTCTTAGCTTCAAGCATGAGTTTAGCAGCATAGTTATCCGCCCCAACATGATGTACCTGAGCAAAGACAGAGCCACTTGCAAGAAAGCTACCCGACAACATTAAGTCTTCTACTTCTTTTTGCACCAAGTCGCTCTCACCCGTTAACATGGCTTCGTTGACTTCTGCAAAACCTTCTAATACAATGGCATCACTTGGAATCTGATCTCCTGCTGACAAGCGAATCACGTCATCCAAAACAAGCTCCTCAGGATCCAGAGCTATCTCTTGTCCATCACGAATTGTCGTAATTTTTTCTTTATTCAAGAGATTGAGTTTATCAACCATATGTTTGGCACGTAGCTCGGTTACAATCCCAGAAAATGCATTAAAGCAGATAACCGCAAAGAAAACTAGGTTGCTCCAGGCTTGAACAAAGGCGAGAGCTAGGGCAATGGCAAAGTTTAAAGCATTGAATAAAGTAAAGACATTTCTCTTCACAATCTGCCATGTACTAGTACTAGCTGAAGCTTGGAAATCATTGACCTGTCCCTGTTTTTGACGTTCTTTGACTTCTGATTGGCTTAATCCCATAATTTTATTTTTATCCATAAATTCTATCATATCATTTTTTTTTGAATATTTCTAATTTCATATAAAAAGCTGTTCAGCCTATACAAAAAAACATTTGCCTGTACTAGTATGATAAGGTATAATAAAAGAAAGAAAACTGAAGGAGACATCATGTTTTACACTTATCTGCGTGGGCTGGTTATGTTGATTCTATGGTCAATCAATGGAAACGCTCACTTTCACAATACTGAAAAAATTCCAAGTTTAGATGAAAACTATATCCTTGTTGCGCCACACCGTACCTGGTGGGATCCAGTCTATATGGCTTTTGCAACAAAACCAAAGCAATTTGTCTTTATGGCAAAAAAAGAACTCTTTTCAAATCGCATCTTTGGTTGGTGGATTCGCATGTGTGGTGCTTTCCCTATCGACCGTGATAACCCAGGTTCTTCTGCTATCAAATATCCAATTAATGTTCTTAAAAAGAGCAATCGTTCACTGATTATGTTTCCAAGTGGTAGTCGTCATTCCAATGATGTTAAGGGTGGTGTAGCCCTCATCGCAAAGATGGCTAAGGTTCGTATTATGCCTGTTACCTATACTGGTCCTATGACTCTAAAAGGGCTTGTCAGCCGTGAACGTATTGATATGAACTTCGGAAATCCGATTGATATCTCAGATATTAAAAAGATGAATGATGAGGGAATTGAGATAGTTGCAGACCGCATCCAATCTGAATTTCAACGACTGGATGAGGAAACAAAACAGTGGCACAACAATAAAAAACCAAATCCACTGTGGTGGCTCATCCGTATCCCTGCCTTGATTCTAGCAATTATAATCGGAATTCTGACAATCCTCTTTACCTTTGTTGCAAGTTTTGTTTGGAACCCAGATAAAAAGAGAGAGAAATTACAATAGTCTAATTTTCACAGCCCAAGTTTATTACTTGGGCTTTTCCAATGAGTTAGCATACTAATTAGCATATTGACAAAAGCTTAAATCTATAGTATACTTTCAAAGTAAGCTGATTTAGCTCAGTAGGCAGAGCGCATCCATGGTAAGGATGAGGTCGCCGGTTCGATCCCGGCAATTAGCATCAATTCATTAGTTCCTTTTTTAGGGACTGTTTTTTTCTTGACAAAGTATTGGCTCTATAGTAAAATAAAATCTGCGATGAGTCGATATGTAGCGAAAGCTACAATTGCGCAAAGGAGGTCATAACGCAGGAGCGGACCTTGAGAAATTGTGTGAACCAGTTTCTCACATGGAGATGCCTCTCACACTCTCTGGTTTTTCCAGAGAGTTTTTTCTTTTCTTAAACGAATCGGGTTCTGGACCTTATGAAACAAAAAAAGACCTATCATACAAGCTGTAAAGCCTGATATGATAGGTTTTTAATGTTAGATTAACGTACTGTACGGATACGCATTGTGTTTGTACGAACTGCTTCACCAAGTGGCACACCTGCAACGATAACGATATCGTCACCAGATTCTACAAGACCTGCTTCAACTGCTTTACGTTCAGCGATTTCGAACATATCATCAGTTGATGATGGAGCTTCAGTTAACATTGGGATAACACCCCAGTTTAACATCAATCCACGCTCTGTCAATTCGTCGAATGTCAATGCCAAGATATCAGCATTTGGACGGTATTTAGAAATCAAACGAGCTGTGTGACCAGTCTTAGTAAGGGTAACAACCAATTTGATATTCATTGAGTTAGTAGCATCTTTAACAGCTGAAGCCATAACTTCTGTCTTAGAGTTACGTTCGAAAGTATCTGAGTTCAAACGTCCGTATTCGTTAAGAAGAGTTTGAGCGTTCTTGTCAATTGTAGCCATTGTTGTTACTGACTCAAGTGGGTATTTACCGTTTGCAGACTCACCTGAAAGCATTGTAGCGTCAGTTCCGTCGATAACAGCGTTAAATACGTCTGATACTTCTGAACGAGTTGCACGTGGTTTTTCAGTCATTGTTTCAAGCATGTTTGTTGCTGTGATAACAACTTTACCTGCTGCGTTCACTTTAGTGATGATCATTTTTTGGTAAACTGGAACCATTTCGAATGGTACTTCGATACCCATGTCACCACGAGCGATCATGATACCGTCAGCAGCTTCAATGATTTCGTCCAAGTTATCGATACCTTGTTGGTTTTCGATCTTGGCGAACAATTGAACGTGACCGTTACCAGTTTCTTCACAGATAGCACGAACTTCGTCAACGTCTTTTGCAGTACGTACAAATGAAATCGCGATGAAGTTAATACCTTGTTCCAAACCGAAACGGATATCAGCGTTATCGCGCTCAGCAAGTGCTGGGAAAGGAATTTTAGTGTTTGGGATGTTTACACCTTTCTGCTTAGCAATGATACCGTCATTTTCAACGACTACTTCAAATTCACGAGTTGCATCGTCTTTTGCGAAAACACGAAGACCCAATTTACCATCGTCAACCAAAACTTGGTGACCAACTTCAACGTCATCATAGATGTCAAGCGCACCTGCAACGTTCAAAGCAATCACTTCACGAGTTGATTTGATACCTTGTTTAGTTGCAACACGGATTTTTTCACCAGTTTTGTATGAGTACTCTTTAGCTTCACCTTCGAACAATTCAGTACGGATTTCTGGTCCTTTAGTATCAAGAAGGAAACCAACTTTTTTACCTGCAAGTTTTTCTGCAAGTTTAACAGTTGCCATACGTTCACCTTGTTCTTGGTGGTCACCGTGTGAGAAGTTAAAACGGAAAGTGTTAGCTCCTGCTTCAATCAATTTAGCAATGTTTTTAGCTGAAGCTTCAACGTCAAGTTTTTCACCCCAGTATCCGTCATCACCAAATTTTTTACCACCACGGATTTCTACCGCAGGACCTAAGGTTGCAACGATTTTTACACGTTTGTTCATGATTTTGTGACTCCTTTATATAATTCGACCTTTTATGGTCATTTTACCAGATTAGTTAAAGTTGATTATGACAAGCTCTTGTTCAAGTCAGAAAGTTCAAGGTCAGCTTTGTGAGGGTTATTGACAACAATCTTACCATCAGCTGTTAAGCTAAACAAAGCTCCCTCTTCTGCTGTTCCAAGAATTGGATTTTCAACCATTTTCTCGTTACGAATACCGACAGCGACACCACCGATTCCTTGTTTAAGGAGTTTAACAGCGTGTGCACCCATACGTGACGCCAATACACGGTCACGAGCTGTTGGTGAACCACCACGTTGGATGTGACCAAGTTCAGTTACACGAAGGTCGCTTGTATCGCCAGCTTCTTTTAGTTTTTGACCAAATTCAGCTGCTGACATGACACCTTCTGCTAAAACGATAATGTTGTGTTTTTTACCGTGTTCATATCCAGCTTTGATGCTTGCTACGATATCTTCAAATTTGAAGCCTTCTTCAGGGATGATGATTTCGTCAGCACCTGTTGCAATACCTGCCCAAAGAGCGATATCACCTGCGTTACGTCCCATTACTTCAACAACGAAAGTACGACGGTGACTTGATGATGTATCACGAATCTTATCGATTGCATCCATTGCAGTTGTTACTGCAGTGTCAAATCCGATTGTAAAGTCAGTACCTACGATATCGTTATCGATTGTTCCAGGAAGTCCAATAGCAGGGAATCCATGTTCAGTCAGGCGCATAGCTCCATGATAAGAACCGTCACCACCGATAACCACGACACCTTCGATACCGTGTTTTTTCAATTGCTCAATCCCTTTAAGTTGACCTTCGAGTTTTGCAAACTCAGGGTAACGGGCTGAGTGAAGGAAAGTACCACCACGTGAAATGATGTCTCCTACTGAAGCAGCATCAAGTGGATAAATTTCACCAGCAACCATACCAGCGTATCCATCATAGATACCAAAAACTTCCATTCCTTCTGAGATTGCTTGACGAACAACTGCACGAATGGCAGCATTCATACCAGGGGCGTCTCCACCACTAGTCAAAACAGCAATACGTTTCATTTGGTTTTGCTCCTTTTTCTTTAACATTCTAACTGATTATACCATATTTAAAATTAAAATTCTTTTATTTTCATTGATTTTTAACGATAAATCGTTTTCATGACAATCTGTTTTAAAGATTCTTGTAAGCCAGCGTCTTTTGCAACTAAATAACCAGGCAAAAGAATATTTTTTTGTTCATTTTCATAACGAATGACAACAGGAATTTGTCCCTTGTACTGATCTAAAATATGATAAATTTCAGAATCGTGGTCATGATTGGGAACTTGAATCCAAAAACGCTCACTCACTGCCTCTTTTAAATTATTTAAAACTAATTGAAGACGACCATCTCTGGCTTGTACTTTTCCATTCAGGTAATAGAAACTTCCTTCGTGCAAAAGATTTTTAAATTTGCGGTATTGTTCAGAAAAAACAGTGACCTCCAGACTTGTTTTACTATCAGTAACTTTCAAAAAGGCCATGTTTTCACCTTTTTTAGTTCGAATCACTCGGATAGACTGAATTTCAACGAGCACTGTAGCTGTCTGTCCCTCGGAAAGCTCAGATAAACTCACAATTGGATACAAAGGATTCTTCGCTAAAACCAGCAATGGGTGTTGGCTAATTCCAACACCTAACCAATCCTGCTCTTTTTGGAATTTTTCAATATTTGAAAAGTCCTCTGTATCTGTCCAACTATAGCTAGAATCTGCAAAGAGGCTACCTAATTCTTCTACAAAGATAAAGAGAGTTGGTAGATTGGTTAATATTTTTTGACGATTTTTATCAAATCCATCAAAAAGACCTACTTCCACTAAAGGGGTTAAGAGGCTAATCTTTTGATAATTTTTGGGTAATCGTGTGATAAAATCTTCAACACTGCTAAATGGACGATGCTCGATAATCCAGTAGGCAAAATCACGAGGCATTCCCTTGATAGTCTTGAGTCCTAAATGAATTGTCTTATCAGCTAACTTATCTTGATATGGAACCGTATTGATAGAAAGTGGAGCTAATTCAAAGCCCATTTCAAGCGCATCTAGAATATAATCTCCGCTAGCATAATTGAGCATGACCTGATAGAAGATTGCTGGAAAATGTGTTTTAAAGTAGGCAAGCTGAAAAGCTAAGGCAGCATATGCATAAGCGTGCGAACGGTTAAAACCATAACCGGCAAATTTTTCCATTACAGCAAAAACTTCTTGAGCCTGTTTTTGTCCATGCCCTTTTTCGAGGGCCCCTTGGATAAAACTCTCCTCCATTCGATGCATCTCAGCCGCATTCTTTTTCCCCATAGCACGACGCAAGATATCGGCTTTTCCAAGACTGAAACCTGCATAGCGTTGAGCTACTTGCATCACCTGCTCTTGGTAAAGCATAATACCATAAGTCGGAGCTAGGATATCTTCTAGCACAGGGTCTAGAACCGTAACCTTTTCTTTACCATGTTTTCTGGCAACAAAGTTATCGATATAGTCGCTCGCACCTGGTCGGTTCAAGGAAGTCGTCGCCACTACTTCTTCAAAATTTTGTGGTTTCACTCGTTTCAATAAGCGTATGGCTCCAGGTTGTTCAAACTGAAAGATTCCCTTGGTCTTACCTGCAGCAAAGAGGGCTAAGGTTGCCTTATCTTCAAGATCAATATCCTCAATTCTTAGTGAAATACCTTGAGTTTCATATAAGAGCTCCTGCATTTTTTGAGCAAAGGTTAAGTTTCGTAGGCCCAAGAAATCCATCTTGAGCAGGCCATTTCCTTCAACTCCATGCGCATCATATTGGGTAATGAGCATATCCTCTCCATACTTGAGAGGAATGTAGTCTGTTAGATTTTTGTCACTGATAACGACACCAGCTGCATGAATGGAAGTCTGTCGTGGATAACCTTCTATCTTTTTAGCAATAGAGAAGGCCTTTTGGTACTCAATCTTACTTTGAATGAGTTGTCTAAAACCTAGATTGCCTTCATAGGCTGTCGTTAGAGTATCTTTAGAACCAATTTTTTTTGTAATAGTCGTCAATTCATATTCAGGGACACCATAACGTTTGAAGATATCTCGGATGGCCTGCTTGGCTCCAAAGGTCGAGTAAGTGACAATCTGAGCAGCATGAATACTACCATAACGGTCACGAACATAGCGAATAAACTCAGGGCGATAGATATCTGGGATATCAATATCAATATCTGGCATGGTGTAACGTTCACGATTCAAGAAACGCTCAAAGATAAGATTTTTAGCAACAGGATCAATTCCAGTAATATCTAAAGCGTAGGCCACTAAACTTCCAACTGCGGATCCGCGTCCCATTCCCATATAATAACCTTGGGAACGACCAA
Source organism: Streptococcus sp. Marseille-Q6504 (assembly GCF_965111625.1). Lineage (NCBI taxonomy): Bacteria > Bacillati > Bacillota > Bacilli > Lactobacillales > Streptococcaceae > Streptococcus > Streptococcus sp. Marseille-Q6504. The sequence continues at coordinate 182,686 of NZ_CBCOON010000001.1, read as the reverse complement.
AACGTAAGAGGTCCCAGACAACCAAGAAATAGTCATCGAATCCCATATCATGAATCACAGACAGTTCTTCTTCTAAACGTTCCTGATAGACTGAATCTAGTAAACCTTTCTCTTCCAAGCCCTTGATAGCTCTTTCCCGAAGTTCCTCAACAGCAGGTCTTTCTGGATTGAAACGTGGAAGCTTGAGACTACTATCAATCTCGTAGGAGGTATCCTTGATTAATCTTGCAAGATTATCCAGTGCGATTGGGAACTTCTCTAGAAAAACCTGTTCAAGACGTTCAGCAGGCAAAAACAAGCCTTGTTGAGATTGGACATCAACCTCTCGTAAGGTCACATTTTCCTTGATCGCCTTGAGCATTTGAAGAGTCTCTAAATCCTCAGGTTCAAAAGAGTTAACACGATAAAGAGGGAGAATTGGTTGAGAAAAATTGGATTGAGGTGTATCTGGATACACTCCGATATAGTAGTCATGCCCTAAATCTAAACCAGCAATTTCAGGATAATAGGGAACAATAACACAAATATCCTCTAGGTAAGAAGAAAAATCAGTCCATTCTTTTTTACCTGTCATCTTTAGAGACGACAACTTCATCAGGTTTTGATAACCTCGGTTTGACAGGGCTAAAAAACGTAGATTTATCCATTCATCTTTATGATGAACTGTCATCTCAAGGCCTAATAAAGGCTGAATTCCTTGTTTTTGGCATTCTTTGATAAAATAATAGGCTCCATAGAGATTATCTTCATCCATGATTCCAAGTGATGAATAGCCATATTCTTTTCCAAGGCTGACATATCTCTTGATTGAAACCATACTCTCCATGAAACTATAGACAGTTTTCGTATCCAGTTGGGCAATCATTCTTTCTCACCTCCCTTTTTCTTTTTCTATTATACCATTTTAAAAAATAGAAACACAATTTCTTTCTAATCATGAAACTAAAAAACCACAGCCTTAAAGGCTATGGTTTTATGATATGAAATAAGTTCGAAGAAGAGTTGCGCCTAGCTTTTTTAACTTAGTTACTTGTATCTTTCGTTAAAAATATCCCGATTAGAACTAGGACTAGTGAGAGATAGGGAAAAACCCTAAACATCTGCCAATCCGGGTCGAATGCTAAAAGTCCGGAAAGTAAATAAAATCCTGCACTCGCATACAAGAACTTTCTATTTACTTTCTTGATTCCTATCCTAGTTAAAAAAGTTGCTATAGCGTAAGCAATTAAATTAGGACCTAGAAAAATCAAGAATACAATTCCCCATGGAGCAGTAAATAAAGCAAGAGTTATAAATAGAAGAATATAGGTAAGTGCCAAATAAAATGAGAAAGATAGAAGAGCCGAAGGTTTCTTGACTGCTTTTGGACCATTCTTCATAGCTTCCACCGAATTATTTTCTACAATTAGTTTATCTTCTTCTTTGTTAAGCTCTACATTTAGATTTTGATCTGACATTTTTTTCTCCCACTAATTTGTTAAGTTATTTTTATTATATCCCAATTTGTCACATTAAGCTAGATAGAAAAAGCCATCTATGTTAGTCTCAGATAAACGCACACATTTGTCTGAAAGAAACTAACATAAATGACCTACACCACTCCCTATCAAGTTTTTCTGAGTCAGGTGAGATTGTCTAACTCAATTTGACAAATGAGGAGTTTTTATTATTTTTCACGAATCACTTCTACCTTGTATCCATCTGGATCTTTAACAAAGTAATAGTTTGGTTGAGTTCCTGGAAGTCCATTTGGATTTGTCACTTCGTAACCCTTGTCGCTATGTTCTTTATGAAGAGCCTCAAGGTCAGGTGTGTTTAGAGCGATGTGCGCAAAACCGTCACCTACAACATAAGGTCCATGATCGTAGTTGTAAGTCAACTCCAATTCATAATCATCGCCATCAAGACCTAGATAAACAATGGTAAAAGCGTGTTCTGGGAAGTCCAGACGACGCAATTCCTTAAATCCAAAAGCATCTTGATAAAAAGCAATTGATTTTTCAAGATTCTCTACCCGCAAGCAAGTGTGTAACATTTTTGAAGCCATTTTTTCTCCTTTGTTTAAAAAAGACTGGGACAAATTTGCACCAGTCTTCTGAATAATTATTTACCAAGTTTTGCTTTAGCTGCATCTGCAAGAGCTGTGAAAGCTGCTGCATCGTTAACAGCCAAGTCAGCAAGCATTTTACGGTTTACTTCGATCTCAGCCAATTTCAAACCATGCATCAATTGTGAGTATGAAAGTCCGTTCATACGAGCTGCCGCATTGATACGTGTGATCCACAATTTGCGGAAGTCACGTTTCTTTTGACGACGGTCACGGTATGCATAGTAGTAAGAGTTCATTACTTGTTCTTTTGCAGTACGGAACAAGATGTGTTTAGCTCCATAGTAACCTTTTGCTAATTTTAAAATACGTTTACGACGTTTGCGTGATACAACGCCACCTTTAACACGTGCCATTTATATTTCCTCCAATATTTCCTAGAATTGTTAACTTACAAATACGCGATTATTTCAAGCGAGTAAGCATTGCTTTGATACGTTTGAAATCTCCTGAATGCACCATAGATGCTTTACGAAGATGACGACGTTGTTTCTTAGTTTTTCCGTGGAAACGGTGAGAAGTGTAAGCACGGAAACGTTTAAGTCCACCAGAACCTGTACGTTTGAAACGTTTAGCTGATGCGCGGTGTGTTTTTTGTTTTGGCATGATATTTTCTCCTTTTTTTAACTTTCTGACAGATTATTTCTTGTCAGTTGCTGGGGCCAACTGCATGAACATTTGACGACCATCCATTTTAGCACGTTGTTCGATGATAGCAATATCTTGAGTTGCTTCAGCGAAATCGGCTAAAACTTTTGCTCCAATCTCTTTATGGGTAATCATACGACCCTTAAAGCGAATGGAAACCTTCACTTTGTTCCCTTTTTCAAGGAACTTGCGAGCACTGCGAAGTTTCGTATCGAAATCACCCTTATCAATAACTGGGCTCAATCGAACTTCTTTCACGGTCACAACGCTTTGTTTTTTGCGTTGCTCTTTTTGTTTCTTCTGGTACTCAAATTTGAACTTACCATAGTCCATAATTTTCGCAACAGGAGGTTTAGCTTGAGGTTGAATGAGAACCAAGTCCACATTAGCGTCGTCCGCAAGTGCTTGCGCTTCACCAAGTGGTTTGATACCCAATTGTTCGCCCTCAAGACCGATTAAGCGAACTTCACGTACACGAATTTCATCATTGATGAATAAGTCTTGCTTTGCTATGGTTTTCACCTCTTTTTTTATTTTAGAGAAAAACAAGAGCGGACTTGCTAACGCAAATCCGCTCTACATGATTATAGTTCATTTCTGAAACTTGATCTGTAGGGGCCAGACAACGTTAGTCGCAAGGCGAGAAGTTCTCACTTCTGCTTTTCTCATCTTGTATATGATATCAAGTTTTTCCCTACTTGTCAAGATAAAAATAATCTTTTTTAATTTTTTCTAATATTTGAATTTAATTTCAACTATTGGTTACGAGAATAGTATATCTCATGTGGTTTCACATGATTCCCTAGTAACTCAGAGACTGTAACAAAGCTATACCCTTGTCCCTGCAAATATTCAATAACCTTTGGTAGTGAATTTACTGACGTCTGGTGAATATCATGCATCAATATAATAGAACCATCAGTCGTCTGACGTTGAATTTCTGTTAGAATGGCTGCTTCGTTTTTACTCTTCCAGTCTAAGCTATCGACATCCCACATAATAAAGCTCAAATCAAGACTATTACGGATATCATCTGAGATGGCACCATATGGTGGGCGCATCAATTTTGAACTCTTTCCGAGAACACTAGTGATTGCTGATTCTGTATCCGTAATTTGTTTCTTAGCATCTTCTAATGAGAGTTGTGTTAAAACTGGATGGTTCCAACTATGATTTCCGACTTCATGCCCCTCAGCCTGCATACGTTTGAGGATAGCTTCATTACCTGCAATATTTTTCCCTTGGACAAAGAAGGTTGCTTTGATTTTGTACTTAGCTAAGATATCCAAGGCTTGTGGTGTTGTATTACCATCAGGACCATCATCAAAGGTAAGAGCTACCACTTTTTTATGTTTTTCCGCTTGAACTTTTTTATAAAGTTCAGCATCTTTTTCTGTTAGATAGGATGTTTGAATATAATCAAAGAAATCTGAAATAGGCATTGCTATTTCTTCTACATTAGTCATTGCTTTGACTGGATATAGAACCAATTGACTATCTTTGTAAGCAAACTTCCAGCTTGACAATTCTGCAGCTGAGAAATCAGCTAAAACTTGGTCAACAACTGATTGATCTACTTTTTTATCTTGGAGAGTTGACTTAACTCCCTCAAGGACTTTTTCTTTGGCTGTGGATGGGTCTGTAAAGAATTGATCCAAGGTAAAGATAGAGCCATCCTCTTTCAGATACAGCTGGTCTAAAGTAGTATTTTCTAATTCAACGACATTAGAATTTGCCAAGTCATAGGCCTGTTTTTTAATCAAACGATTTTCAACCCCAGTTAAAGAGGAATCCCCTTTTTCTGAGTAATAAAAAAACAACTGTTCTTTACCTTCTACTTTGTCAGTGATGTCTTTTACGATGATATCTTTGACAGAGGAAATAAGGCTGTCTCCAACTAGTGGATAATAGGTGATAATTTCAGATTTCTCTTTGCGGAAATGCTCTTTTTGACTTCCTTGGGAGTAGGCGTCATCTTTTTCCTTCTTGAGGTTCTCAATCTTCTGTTCAAAGGCTTGCTTGTTCAACACTTTATAGGTAATCACACAACCGAGTGCTACCATTGTTAGAAATAAAAGCAAGACAAGAGTGCCAAGCTTTTTATTATTTTTATTCTTTACTTTATTCTGGGGTAATCTCTTTTTTGTCATAGTCTTATCATATCAAATATGAGCTATAATTTCAATGAAAACATGGCACAAAAAGATTTAAAATAGGTAAAGAAAAGTAAAAGAACCCTAGAAAAATCTAGGATTCTTTTATAAATTAGAAACGAATACTTTCTCTTGTTTTTTCATAAGAAGTAACGAAGCGATTGGTAACACCAGGCTCAGCAACTTCTAATGCTTGAGAGATTTTTTCGAAAGATGCTTGATAATCAAATGTTGTTTCAAAGATATTCAAAGCTTCTTGGAAAGCTTGTTGAATACGATCATCAAATGATCTGTAACGGTTCGAATATTGAAGCAATTGTTCTGTCAATGTTGCATTTTGAACGATACTGTATGTTTCTTCTTCTAACATATTCATATCATTTGTCGCAATCTCAAGGATGCGATTCACAGATTCGATATTCACTTGCGCTTGTTCCAGCTCAGCCATCAAGTCTTCTGTACTGTGACTTGCATCAAAGAAGAGCTTCAAGAATTTTTGTGGAATTCCTGGAAGATTTCTCTTCTCCATGTAGCGTTTAATCGTATGGAGACGGTTGACATATACATTTGCTTTTTGACGAGCATTGATGTCATCTTTTTCAATTTTAACGAGACGTTCACTAACACCGATTTGGTCATCTTCAATATCTTTTAATGTAGATTGGAGATTTTCCAAACGTTCTTGTAAGACAGAATATGCTTCTGAAACTTCTGACTCTGCATGAGTCATTTCTTCAATAGTAGCATTCAAGGCTGAGATATCAGCTTGAAGACGACGAACTCGATTCACATCGCTTTCTGAAATCAAATAGGTTTTCCCAAGACGTTCGATATCTTTAACTAGTACCTGATTGTTTTCTTTCAAGTGTTTAAGATAGGTAGGAAGGGTAGTTACCAATTTCTCAAAAGCTTTATGGGCTGCAATTTCACGAGTGAAAATATCATAAAGTGCATTGATTTCTTCTTGGATTTGAGTGTTTTCATACTCTGCATTATCCAACTCCAATGTACGGATATTTTCGTGATTATTCTTCAAGGCTTCATAAAGAAGTTGAAGACGAGATTCGATATCAGTTTCTACAAAATGGTAGTTTTCATCTAAAAGCTTGCGATAACCTGCTTCTAAATCTTCAAGTTGTTCTGGCAATTCAGTAGTAAGCTTAGTGACAATCGCTGGAATTCTTTCAACGATATGTGTCAAAGCTAAAATATGATTTTCAGCGTTATCTAAAATGCCTGCTGCTTCAACCGGATCCCCTGATGAATTCAAAGTTACAAATTGAGAAAACTCAGATTGGATGTTCTCCAATTGTTTTTCAATTTCTGGAAGAGCTTGACCATATTTATCAGGATCTTCAGCTACAGTGTTTTGTAGTTTCTCAAATAAATCTAGGGCATGCAGAACACGTCCACTATTTTTTGACTCTTGTTTTTCCAACTCAGACAAGGCATTACGAATTGCTGCAATATCTTCTTCAACAAGTTGGATTTGACTTTCAATTTGATCAATCTGGTGCTTAGCTTTCAAAAAACGGAATGAGTTATTGTATCCTTCAGCTTCAAAGAGGTTATTCTCGATATCTGCAAAAGAGTTCAGAGACAAATCTACCCATTTTTGATTCCATTCTCTAAAAGCAACCTGACTTTGACCAATCAGATGCATGTTTTTTACAACCTCTACCTCATCATTAACAGGAAGGTTATATAGTTCTTCTTTTTTTTCTTCTAAAGCTACAAGTCTACTCTCATTTCGTTTACGTAGCAAAATTGCTACTGCAAAAGCAATAAGAAGCAGGACTGCAATTCCAATCAAAGTAATAATCAACTGATTATTTGACATATCAAACTCCTTTTATACATGACACAATTGTAATGATTATATCATATTTTTCAAACCTTGGGAACTATTTCCCAATATTTTTATACGTCAAGAGTACTGTAAACAGCGTTTTCTTCGATAAATTCTCGACGTGGTTCTACTCGATCACCCATGAGCATATCAAAAATCTTATCTGCTTCTGCAGCGTCATCTACTGATACACGAGCCATGAGACGATGTTCAGGATTCATAGTAGTTTCCCAAAGTTGGTGGTCATCCATCTCTCCAAGACCTTTATAACGTTGAATGGTTGGTTTAGAACGACCTTCGCTATAGCGAGCTAGGGCTTCTTGTAGGCGGATTTCTTGGTCTGCTCCAGGTTGAATATACTCTTTAATCTCACTACCAACTTTGACACCGTAAATTGGTGGTTGAGCGATATAAACATAACCAGCCTCTAGAACAGGTTTCATATAACGATAAATCAGAGTTAACAAGAGAGTACGAATATGGGCGCCATCGACATCAGCATCTGTCATGATAACCAGTTTTTGATAGCGAGCTTTGCTAACATCGAACTCAGCGCCAAATCCTGTTCCCATAGCTGTGAAAAGACTGCGAATCTCCTCATTAGCAAGGATTTTATCCATAGTTGCCTTTTCAACGTTAAGGATTTTACCACGAATTGGTAAGATGGCTTGGAACTCACGATTACGTCCTGATTTTGCAGAACCTCCTGCAGAGTCTCCTTCGACGATGAAAAGTTCAGTTTCAGCTGGATTGTTTGATGAACAGTCCGCTAATTTTCCTGGAAGATTTGAAATTTCTAAACCAGATTTCTTACGTGTAACTTCACGCGCACGCTTGGCAGCAACACGCGCTTTGGCAGCCAAAATCCCTTTTTCAACGATTCGCTTAGCAATCTGTGGATTTTCCAAAAGGAAGTCAGAAAATGCATCGCTGAAGAGGCGATTGGTAATCTTCACAACTTCACTATTTCCAAGTTTGGTCTTAGTTTGTCCTTCAAACTGAGGGTTTGGATGCTTCACAGAGATAACGGCTGTCAATCCTTCACGGACATCCTCACCTGTTAGGTTATCTTCGTTATCTTTTAGAAGTTTGTTTTTACGAGCATAGTCATTAATAACACGAGTTAATGCTGTACGGAAACCTTGTTCGTGTGTCCCACCTTCATGGGTATGAATATTGTTAGCGAAACTCATGACATTTTCATGGTAACCCGTTGTATACTGCATAGCAACTTCTACTGTAATGTCATCCATTTCACCATCTGTGTAGATTGGGTTTTCAAAAATAACATCCTTGTTTTCATTGATGTACTCAACGTAGCTCGCAATCCCACCTTCGTAGTGATAATGTTTGGTTTGTTCAAGCCCTTCACGTTTATCCGTGATGGAGATTTGAAGACCGCGATTCAAAAAGGCTAACTCTTGAATCCGTTTATTTAATTTATCAAAGTCAAATGTCGTTGTTTCTGTAAAAATTTCTGGGTCTGGAGTAAAGTGAACGATTGTTCCTGTTTTATCCGTATCCCCGATCACCTCAAGGTCTGCAACAACATGTCCACGACGGTATTCTTGGTAGTGAATCTTTCCATTTTTATGAACGCGAACATCCAACTGAGTAGAAAGAGCATTTACAACCGATGACCCTACACCATGGAGTCCACCAGATACCTTGTATCCGCCACCGCCGAATTTACCTCCGGCGTGAAGAACAGTAAAGACTGTTTCAACGGCAGGACGTCCTGTTTTTTCTTGGATATCAACTGGAATTCCACGACCATCGTCAATAACTGTAATCGAATCATCTGGCTCAATAAAAACTTCGATATGACTAGCGAATCCAGCCAAGGCTTCGTCGATAGAGTTATCTACGATTTCCCATACTAGGTGGTGAAGACCTTCTTTGGCAGTTGAACCAATATACATCCCTGGACGCATACGAACAGCTTCCAGACCTTCCAAAACTTGAATTTGACTGGCATCATAATCTTGTGCCTGTTGGTTTTTAATATCTTCTGTCATTTTTCCCCTTTTTCTTACATGTCTATTGCTTGTTTTAAGGACACAACATCCTCAAAGAGATAGGCATCTAAGCCTGCAGCATGTCCTGCTTCTACATCAATGGCACGGTCACCAATGACTAGACCTGACGTTATATGATACTTATCACGTAAATAAATCATCGATTCAGGATCAGGCTTGCGTTTAAAACCTGAACTAGCCGTCACTACTTCTGTAAAGTAAAGAGCTATCTCAGTTTTCGCTAAAATCTCCAATACTTGATCGTTTCGATGAGAAACCAAGAAGTTACGGCCACCTTGGTCCGAAATATTTTCTAAAAGAGTAGGAATCCCATCAAACAAAACTGGATGTTCAAGCTCTCGGGCTTCATTTTCCTTATATTTTTCAAGAAAGTTTTCAATAGCTGGAGCATACTTTTCGATGGCAAAGGCAGTCGAAACCTTCAAAGCCTCGTAAACACTATCGTGTTCCTGCTCAATCCCGAACTCTGCTAATGTTTCTACAAAAGCTGCTGTAGAAGTTTCATAATTATCAAGCAGGGTTCCACCTAAATCCCAGATGTAATCGTGATATTTCATACCCTTCATTATACCATTTTTTATAAAAAAAAGCGATGTTTACCTTGGTTTTTGCCATTAAAAAGGAGAAGAATCTTCTCCATCAAGAAAGATTCTCCTCCGTTTCTTTATTATTTCCCAAACACATCTGTGTAGAGCATGCCATTTCTTAGAGACTCAGCATCTCCGCCGAGTATTTCAACCAAGTGGTAAGCAAAGGCTAAAGCTGTTGCTGGCCCACGGCTAGTGATAACATTCCCATCCACTACGACTGTTTCTTTATGGTAGTGACCGTCAGCAATTTGTTCTTGGACTCCATCATAGCAGGTGAAGTTTCTTCCTTCTAGGAGGCCAGCTCGATTCAAAGCAATCGGAGCAGCACAGATGGCTGCTACTTTTTTACCGGTTTCCTCAAATCTTTGAAGCTCAGAGATCAATTGTTCATTGTCCCGCAAGTGGGCAGCACCAGGCATACCTCCTGGAAGAACAATCATGTCATACTCTGATAAATTACCATCAAACACTCGATCAGCTTGAACTTGAATAGCATGTGAACCTGTCACTTTATCTTCAAATCCTACCATATGGCAGGTGATATTTGCGCGGCGCAAGACGTCGACGACCGTCAAGGCTTCAATTTCTTCAAAACCATTTGCTAGGATAACTGCAACTTTAGGCATAGCGACCTCCTTATTTCACTTTTTTCAACACAACTTTTTTACGTTTGAATCTTGTTCGACCACTCTTTTCATCAGCCAAATGGGTTTGGTAGCTCATCGATAACAGCAAACCGACACCAATTAGATTACTGATAATAGCGGATCCTCCTTGGGAAATAAATGGCAAAGGAATCCCTGTCAGAGGAAGAAGGCCAGTAACCGCACCAATATTTTCAAAGATATGGAACAAGAGCATCATGATAAATCCAGTTGAGATATAGGTATAAAATTGATTATTGGATTTTAGGGTAATCTTTAGCATGCGATAGATGAGCAGTAGATAGAGTGCAACCACTACAACTGAACCAATAAATCCAAAATCTTCCGCAATTACTGTGAAAATCATGTCACTCTCGCGGACTGGAATAAGGAGATTAGACACATTAAAGCCTTGCCCAAAAATTCCACCGCTACCAATCGCGATTTGACCCTGAGCCTGTTGATAGGTAGTCGTCTGGGCGTAATCAAAGGGATTGAGCCAAGCTAGGATACGATTTATCTGATAAGTTGGCATCCCAATCTGATGCATAAAGGCACGCCCGTCTTTTGTGATAAAGATTGCTAGGAATCCTGCAATCGCCGATACAACTGCTACAAAAATTGGAATAATAATCTTCCAAGAAACACCAGACAATAAGACAAGTCCTGCAAAGATTGCAACAAAAACCATAGCTGTTCCAAGGTCACTTTGCAAGGCTAGTAAAACCATAACTGGCATTGTGAATATAATCATCCACAAAATCAATAGAAAATCTAAACCAATCGTTCGTTCTTTGTCTTTATGTTTCTTGGTAAAGGTTACGATAACGTATGCCAGCATCAAAATATAGGATATCTTCATGAATTCGGAGGGTTGAAAGAGTGTATAACCACCGATTGACACCCAGTTTTTCGCACCAGTTGCAGCTACTAAACTCGGGTTGTAGAAGACTAAAGGCAAGACCATCAAGGCTAGACCGAGTCCATATAAATAAGGTGTGGACTGCCAGAGAAATTTTGTGTTAAAAAACATGACTATGAAGCTAAAAACAATTCCTAGCGATATCCAAGCCAGTTGTTGTCCAAGTATGGGCCAAATATTGTTTGGGTAGTCATGACTAACTGCTATATAAATAGCTACGACTCCAATCACCAACAAACAAAATACTGGTAATATTAAACTATAATCGACCCTAGAGTCGAGAGAACGTTTCATAAAAGGCCTCCTTCATTCTTTCAGGTATTCATTTCATTATTTATTTAAAAATTCTTGAACATTGATATAAATTTGCTCTCGGCTAATGACTCTAACACGATTGCTTCGAGACAAAGACTTGCAGATTTGCTTACCATAACGTTTACTTGCCATGCGGCTATCTAGAATCAAAACTGCAGAGCGTTGGCCCACTCGACGCATGGTTCTTCCAATTGCTTGCTTGAGGCGAATAATGGCCATAGGAAGCTGATAATCGTAAAAAGGATTTTTCCCTTCAAGACGGAGCTCTTGGTTCATCTTTTTAGTAAAAGGATCTTCTGGATTTTGGAAAGGTAGACGAGTCACCACTTCAATAACCCGCGGATGTCTTGAAAAATCGACACCTTCCCAAAAACTTCCCGCACCAAGCAAAAGCTCACGTTCTCCCCTTTCAAAGCGTTTTTTCAATTGGGCAGGTTCTCCGTGCTTGTACTGGGCCAGATGGGGAACCCTCAAAGCATCTGAAACTTGCAACAATAAATCTTTTGCAGTAAATAAAACTAGAATGGGTTCTTCAAGCTGGAATAATTCTTCTAGAACTTCTCCAATTGCTTGTGCATATTCCTCAGATGAAGTTTCTGTCACCAACGGAAAATCATTCACCACCAAGATTTCCTGATTTTCCTGAAACTGTTCGTCCATGCAGTAAAAGGCCGCTTGAGGAAAACCTAACAATTCTGGTAAAGAAACCCTACTACTAATTTCAAGGGTTGCAGAGATTCCTAAAAGTTGACAGGATTCTGGGAAAATCTGAGAAAAGAGCAAACGATGATTGCGACTAGAAGTGATTTCAACCTTCTTACTAGACACATCTGAAGTCGATAACCAAAATTCTCCCTCAGATGTAAAAAATCTCTGATAGTCTTTAAATTCTGATAAATTCAACTCAGAAAAATCTTGGCGGAGCTTGTCAATGCTACTAGCTGGACACATCTTCCGTTTACCAGATAGAAACTGACCGAGTAGGTAAGAAACTTCAAAACGAATACTTTCTAGCAAGCGTCTTTGAAGCATACCTTCTTCCCTCAATAGAGCTTGATCTAGTTGCTCCACCAAATCTGTTAGCAAATAAGATTTTCGAGAAAGATTTTCCAATGTCAACAAGATTTTCTGGGCTTCATCTAAAATCAAGAGACGCCCTTCTAAGAGACTAGGATCATCTTCAAGTCGAGTAACGAGGTAAGCATGATTGGTCACAAGCAACTTGCAAGAACGAGCCTTGTCCTGACCTCGTTTCCAAAAATCCTCTAGCCAAAAGAGAGAGTCTTTGTGAAGGTTGCCATCATGAACCAAGTTCGGTAAAAACTGCTGGTAGCGATATAGCTGACCAATCTCGTCTAAATCTCCTGTATCTGTCTCTGTCAACCAAACTAGAAGTTGCATCTTGAAACGAGTATACAAACGATTGGACTCTTCTTCCTCTAGCGCTGCATGAAAGGCATCTAGCTTCAAGTAATTCTGAGGACCTTTAAGACTATGAATAGAGATATGGAAAATCTCTTCTAGTTTTTTAGCCTCCTCTTGCATCACCTGATTTTGAAGGATTTTAGTCGGAACACTGAGTAGGATTCCCTCTTCATTCTCAAGTGACAAGGCCGGTAGCAGGTAACCATAGGTTTTCCCAATTCCTGTTTGAGCCTGAATAAAGGAATTGGCTTCCCCTTGTAAAAACTCTTGAACCTTTTGGGCAAATTCTTCTTGTTGACTTCTCTCTTCCAAACCTAGCAAGGCAATATTAGTTTGGAAATCTTTTGAGAGTTTGCGTGGAGAAAGGACAGGCTTCTCTTTTCTTAAGAATAAGCCCTGCACTTCTACCAAATCATGCTCAACGAGGAGAGACTGTTTCTGATATACTTCCTCGATGACTAGGTAAGATTCATAGAGTAAGCTGTCTGATAAACTCAATAAGCGCTCCAACAACCCTTTTGGCAGTCCAAACATCTTTTGTCTCATACAAAGAAAGAGTTCTGCTGTTGCTTGGGCATCAGATAGGGCTGAATGGGCTTGCTCTAAGGGGATTCCCAACTCTTGGCAAAGAATACCAAGATTATACTTCTCAAGCTGAGGATAAAATACTTGAGCTAATTCAACCGTATCGATACGAGGCGTGCGCAATTCATAACCTTCAAAAAAGAGAAATTCTGCCAATAAATTGGCATCAAACTGAACGTTGTGCGCAACAAAAATACCGTCTTTGACCAGTTCAAAAATCTTTCCAGCCACCTGAGAAAACTCTGGAGCCTTTGCCAAACGTTTATCAGTCAAACCCGTTAATTCTTTGATATGAGAATCCAAGTGTTCATGAGGGTTGACATCAGTCGCATACTGCTCAACAATCTCACCATCTTCAATGACTACAATTCCCACTTGGATGATTTTTGCCTTGCTTCCGGTACTTGTAGCTTCTAAATCTACAACCACATACCGATTATTTCTAAAATTCATCACTAAAAATTATATCAAAATTTGCACCATTTGACACCCCTGAACTTTATTTGAAGAGTCAAGTTTCTTGCAAGATTCGAAAAAAAATGATTGAATTAAATTGTAGAAAAGGAGGGAACTCATGAACCCATTAGATTTGTTTAATCAATTAAAAGAACTCGTTGAGAACAAAGATTTTTCTGCAGCAAAAACATTTGTTGAAGAAAACAAGGATCAACTCGGTGAGTACCTTAGCCAAGCTCAAGCTTTGGTTTCAGGTTCAGAAGGACTTGACGGTCTTGTAGATAAGGTCAAAGGCCTCTTCTAATAGTCAAAAGACACCTATTATTTTCAGGTGTCTTTTTGTATTTTTTTCATGAATGCAGGAATCTGTTGACTAATCGTGGTTGGTAGAACTACAAAGTTGTCCTCAGCTAATTCTTGAGCAATTGCTGAGTGCAGATATGTTGCTACAGTGACCCTGTCATAGAGGCTAACTTGAGGAAATTGACCAGCAAAGCCAGCAATCATCCCAGCCAAGGTATCTCCCATGCCCCCAGTTGCCTGATAGGGACCTCCTACACTTAGCTGATAAAAATCTGCATGCCCGGCCTGCCAAATTCGAGTATCAGGACCTTTTTGAACTAGAATCGTTCCTGAAGAAAATCTCTTCAAAGTCTCTCCTGTTTCCTCAGTTCCTTGGGAATCCAAATCTAAGCCCGACAAGACTTGCCATTCCCTTTGGTGTGGAGTTAAAACAAGCTGAGCCTTAGGAAATTTCATTCCCGTCTTAGCAAAAATGGATAGGGCGCCACCATCCAGTATGAGGGTCTGGTCTTGATTTGAATGATGAAAGACTGTTTGGAGAAGCTCTTCTCCACGCTCATCATCCACTAGTCCAGGTCCGACCAAGACAACACTTGCTTTCTGTAACTGTTGCTCAAGTAATTGCTTATCATCAAGGTCAAAAGCCATAGCCTCCGGCAGATGGCTATGCAGAGCTGGAATATTCTCTTTATCCGTTGCTACTGTCACCAATCCTGCGCCACTTCTAACAGAAGCTAAGGCAGCCATAATAATCGCTCCCCTATAGGGATAAGTCCCTCCAATCAAGAGAAGACGGCCGTAGTCTCCCTTATGACTAGAACGAGGACGCTCGATGATCACTTTTTTCAGTAGAGCTTGATTAATGACTTTCATAAGCTACTCCTTCATGCTTGTTCTTACTTTCATTATACACCTCACTACCCAATTAATAAAGGAGAAGACTATGTAGTCTTCTCCTTTTTTTATAATAATCAGCCTTTTGTGAATAGTTAGTTATGAATCATTATTCTTCCTTGCGTTTCCCATTTAGGAATGCTGCTGATAAGGCCAGACTGAGACCTGCTAGGAAAATTGCTGTATCTGATTGACTTTCCCCAGTTTCTGGAAGTCTTGCTGAGTCTACTTTTTCCGAAGCATTTCCAAGAACTTGTGAACCCTGAGTCTGCTCAGCAGAAGCCTGAGTTTCTGAAGGTTTATCAGATAAACCTCGAATATCTGCAACAGGTTTGTCGATTGTTGGAGCTGCTTGGTCTCCTGCGGTTCCTAGAGTTCCTGTGTATTCTGGGAGCTCGTTCTTATCTGCTTGCACAGCATTGACTCCACCCTTGAATTCAGGCACTTCATTTTTAGCAGCTTCAACCCAATTAGCTCCGCCCTTGAACTCTGGAACTTCATTTTTAGCAGCTTCAACCCAGTTAGCTCCGCCTTTAAACTCTGGAACTTCATTTGTAGCAGCTTCAACCCAATTAGCTCCGCCTTTAAACTCTGGAACTTCAACAATTGGTGCTGCTTGGTCTCCTGCAGTACCGATAGAGTTGCTATATTCTGGGACTTCTACTATTGGGGCTTGCTCCTCACCTACAGTTCCAATAGGGTCCGTGTACTCTGGAACTTCAAGAACTGGAGCTGGCTCCTCACCCTTGCTAGTTGTAACAATTGCTTTCACTCCTACTTCAACAACTTGATCTTTTGCATCTCTTGTTTCAGTATGAACAACCTTACGACTTGTTCCTAATACTTCGACGTAGTCTACCTTTTCTCCATTTTGACCTTCTGAGACAATACGACGTTCATCTTTGGCTAAGTCACTATTCTCACGAATAATTTCCTTGAATGGAATGACAGCTTTCTCAACTTCTAGACTTGGGCGGTCTAGAACAAGAGCTTGGTCATCCACTGCATGACTAGATTCTGAACCAGCTTCAAAGTGAAGGCGATATTCTTTCACAAGACTACCATCTTTAGCAAGGAGTCGAACAAGTGTCGGAAGATTGCCTTGATTTGACTCAACGACAGTCGCTACACCGTGACCGGTTGTTTGAACAGTCACCTCTGGTTTCGCTCCATTAGCGGTTAATCGATATTCTGAAACCGCAGGATCAAAGTTTTCCAATGCTTTTCCATTAATTGAAATTGTCACTGCAGGTGTTTCTGAATCACTGGCTTTAGCTGGAGAATAGGCACTAAACTCAACCATTGCGAGACCATTAGTGGTTGATTTGCGAGTCATACGTGCGCGAATAGCGGTTGTCTGAATCGGATCAAAGGTAAATTCGATTGGCTTACCAGCCTCGATTGCTCCAGATGCCTTATAAGGAATTTCTTGCCAATTTTCTGCCTTGTTAAACGGATGATCAGCATTTTCTTCATAACGTGAAATGGTGCTTGGTTCAGAATAAGTTGGTCCAACATATCTTTCGAGTACCATTGTCGCTGGTGCATCTGTTCCACTGTCTTTGAAGAACTGAATTGCTACTTTTCCTACAGAGCGAGGTGTAATCTGACCATTCTTCTTAAAGAGAACTCCTACCGACACTTCCTGATCTTTTGGAGTACGAGACCAGTTAGTCCAACGTCCATCCTCATTAAATCGCCCATCGTTGATATAGAAGATTCTATCATTAGAAGCGGCATCGGTATCGTTTGTAGTAGAGGCAAAGGCTTTAGAGTCGGTCGCATTATTGCTTGCGTTCTCAGAGATAACTTGATTTCCTCTGGCAAGAACGGTTACTTGAATCTTAGTTGTCAAGTCTGTTCCTAGGATATGACCAAGCACTTCAAAGGTGCCTTCCTGGTCTGTCGTATGTTCAGGGACTGCATCCCATTCTACGGCTAGTTTATCTGTTTTCCAATCTGTTTCTGATGGATAGTAGACTGTCACTTCTGTAGGTAATTGAAGCTTATCGCCAACACTCAATGTCATGGCAGCATTTTCGGCAGCTACTGGTTGCGTAGATTCTTTTTGACCATCACGGAAAATGCGGTACTCTTTCAAGATGGTTCCGTCTTCTGCCTTCAAAATGAGACGTGTTGCTCCTTCTGGGCTTGTAGCAGGAACGATTGTTACCAAACCATTGTCGCTTGCTGTTGCAGTAATCACTTTGCTAGCTTGAGGAATATGATAGTCTGTCTTAGCTGGATTGAAATGTTCCAGCTTCTGACCGTCTACTCTAATAGAAATCTCTGAACTTGAAGCAGCTGGGACTTTATTTCCTAAGATTGTGATTTCGGTCAAACCGACACCAGCCGTTCCATTTGCCTTCTTCATGCGAATACGAACAGCATAGGTCTCAACCTTGTCAAACGTAAAGTGGTTAGTTTGACTTGCGGATAATTGACCTGGAGCTTTGAGATGTTCAACTTCTTTCCAGTTGGCAGCATTGTTAAATGGATGCTTGGCATCTCCTTGAGCATGATTGACATCAGTTGGCAAATCTGGAATTTCTTGACCAACGTAGTATTCAATAACATATTCTTTTGGAAGTCCAATCGCACCATCTGTATAGAAATCAACTGAAAGATTGTCTACAAAGCGCTTGGTCAAATCGCCTGAGTTACCAAACAAGATAGATGCCCAATCATTATCTGTATTTGTTTGCCATGTTGTCCATCGATTTTTGACATCTGTATTGGCTCTTGAAACTGTCAAGTCATTCAGAGTATTGGCCGAATCATCTCCACCAGTATTGGATACGATAGCTGCTGGCAATTGTGAACCTGTCCATTGTTTAGAGATATTATTTCCCGCAACAACCTGACTGGAAACACGCACATGAGCCTTGGTAGTCAGAGAGCTACCAACCAATTGACCTTTGATTTCAAAGATTCCTTCGGTTTGACTAAAGTTAGCTGGCACCTTATCCCAAACGACATCATTATAGACAGTTGTTCCATTAGAATGGTAGGCACGAACGTTAGCTGGTAATTGAACCGTTTCACCCTTAGGAAGAGTCAGGCTGATTTCTTCTGCGATCTGCAAACCTTCAACAGTCACATTTGCCACAGCTTCAATATCTGTACCTTCGACATGACCTTTAAGGGTAAAGCTATGATAGCTAGCAAGTTCTTTTTCATCCACCTTGTCCCAAGTTACAGCTAGCTTACGAGGCAAACCTTGATCAAATTCTGCTGCGATTTGATTAGGCAAATTCGGTTGCTGATTGATATCTGTAGAGATAGAAACAGGATGAAGCTTAACAATTTTCTTAGCTACTTTGTTTTCTTTGATGACCACTACAGTGGCTACAGATTGAGTCTTATCAGTTTGATTGTCAATACGAGGAGTGAGCGTTACACGACCTTTAGTGTATAGAAGCAAGTTTTGTCCATTTACTTCAAGATGTCCACCATCAGTAGAGCTAGCATCCAAGTGAATATCTGATGCTGAAAATTCAGTCTGTGAACCATCTTCGTAATGCCCAATGACATGATAAGGGAGAACTTGATCTTCTGTTGCATTTTCTCTACCTTCTACACTTACTTCCAAGCGTGTCAAGGCAGGCGCTTCTTTCACAAATTGAATCAAGTAAGTTTGAACTAAATCGCCCTTCTGGTCACTCAAGAATACAGAAGCCTGATAATCATTAGCTGCTGAAGCTTGTTGAACTGTCACCTGATAGCCTCTTGTCTGTGCTCCAACACTTGGAATCTCAGCACTGTAAGGAAGGGATACTCGGTAGTAGGTCTTTCCAGGCTCAAAGTTTTCAAGAGTCTTATCTCCAACCGTGAGGCCTGTAACAGTGTTTTCTGTTTCCTGATCACTTGCGATAAAGGTTGCTGTCACCTCGTAGTCATTACCTACCAATTTACCAATTGCTTCAGTTCGTCCACCTTCTTTTGACAAAGCAGCAGGATCTTTCAAGGTCCAAGAAACGACATCCGCATCAACCAAGTTACCATCTGATAAAACTGCCGTTACCGTTTTATCCAAATCTTCTACAGCTGTACCAACTGGAACAGTTGCAACTTTAGGCAACCACTTATCAAGTGCAATGACCTTAACAAGGGCTTCAGCCTTAGCTTCGAGACCTTCCACACTACCTAGAACCTTTTTCTCACCAGCACTTGTAAGGAGATCATCTGGGATTGCCCAAACCACAGCTTTTTCTTCGACACTACCATCGCTATAAATAGATGTCACAGTTTCCGGCAATTTAGGATTTTCGCTGACATCAGTAGTCGCCTTAACAGGAGCAAAAGCGACAAAATGACGATTTTCTTTTTTTCCTGAAACGGTTGTAACCGTCGCCTGATCAGAAGCCAAACCTGCAGAATCTGCATAAAGGGTGAATTTCCCTTCTTTTTCAGTGGATTTAACAATGACAACACCTTTACCATTGAAGGCTTTTCTTTGCCATGTGCCATCTTTCTGAGCTTTATAGCGTTCACGGCTAGCTTGTTCCCCATTGTCCACACCGACGATTTGACCTTGGCCATGAAGATTGAAGTGAACAAGATTGTTAGCTGTTGGTACAACATTGCCATCTTCATCGACGATTTCATAATGGATGTAAGACAAATCTTTGCCGTCTGCAGTGATGACATGTTCTTCCTTGGTGAGACGAACTCTAGCAGGTTCCCCTGCTGTTGTCACACTATCACGCGCAATCTCTTTACCATTTTCATCACGAGCAATAGCTGTTAAGGTACCTGGTTTATAGTCAACCAACCACTCAAGATACAATTCACTTGGTTTAGCTCCTTCGTGATATGGACGACCATCTTCAGTTGTTTTCTTAACAAATTCTTTCTTACCAAGGGACTGGTTGTTCAAGAACAATTCTACGCTAGCAGCATTTGAGAAGGTCCGAACTGGAACCTTGCCATTGATGAGCATATTACGTTCCTTGAGCGTTTCTTCCGTCCAATTCCAGTGAGGCATGATACGAACAGTTGGTTTTTCTTTGGCACTATACCACTCACTACGGTAGAGATAGAAATCATTCTTAGGCAAACCTGCCGTATCAATGATACCAAAGTAAGAGCTTTTCACTGGTGTATGATCTTGGTTGTGCCATGGTGTAGGTTCCCCGATATAGTCAAAACCAGTCCAGATGAACTGACCTGCATAGCCAGCACGATCACGGTCAAAGGTCCATGATTCAGTAGCTGTTCTACCCCAGGCTACACGGTCATTACCATAGTCTGATTGTTCATAGTGACGATTTGGGCGATTGTCGTGCCAGAGATTTTGAGCAGGATTAAAGTAAGAATCACGTGTTCGAGTTGCTGAAGAAGTTTCAGAACCGTAGATCAACCAGTCTGGATGTGCTTTACGAACAGCATCGTAAAAACGCTCTCCATAGTTCATACCTACAGCATCCATGATTGCTGCTAATTTTAAGAACAAGCCTGTAGAAGCACGACTGAATTTATTTTCACCCATAGTCACATAGCGCTCTGTATCAATTGCTTTGATAACAGCTTTCAAACGCTTGGCTGTTTCTAGTGAACGTTCTCCACCATCTGCTTCATCAACTTCATTACCAAGCGACCACATGATGATTGAAGGATTATTTTTATCTCGTTCAACCATGGTTCTGAGGTCAAAATCAGACCACTTCTCACCCTTCTTGGCTTCTGGGTGAGTCGCATCTTGGTCAAAGAAGCGTCCATAGTCATAAGTTTTCTTGCCACGATACCAAGTATCAAAGGCTTCTTCTTGGACCAAAAGTCCTAGACTAGCAGCAGCATCTAGTAACTGTGGACTTGCTGGATTGTGGGTTGTACGGATAGAGTTAACTCCCATATCTTTCAGGAGTTTTAATTTACGGTAGGTTGCCTTATAGTTTTCTTCTGCCCCCAAGGCACCATTATCATGGTGGATACTAACCCCATGGAATTTCATTCTCTCACCGTTAAGAGAGAAGCCATCCTTAGCTGTCCAGTTGAAATAACGATAACCAAAAGTATCTTCTGTCACATCAACTAGCTGACCTTCATTATAAACCTTGGTTTTCAGAACATAGAGTTGAGGATGATAACTTTTGGTTGTCCAGAGAGTTGGCTTATTCACTAAGATTGTTTGCTTAAAGTCAGCTGTCTCATTTCCTGATAGAGTCTTAGTTACAGAACGAACCAAATCTGAAACAGCCTTACCTTCCTTAGTAAAAATCTGTTGCTCCACAAATACTTGGGCTAGAGTCTTGGCAGTATTTTTAATCTTGCTTTGGATTTGTGTTTCAACATTGCCATCTTTTTGTTGAGCTAATTTTGGAGTTGTAATATGATTGCCATTTTCAGCTACCTGAACCTTGTCACGATAGCTAAGCGTCACATCACGATAGATACCACTTCCTGAGTACCAACGACTACTTGGTTGCTTATTGGTAACTTGAACAGCAATAGTATTCTCACTGCCATCTTTATTTAAAAATTCAGTGATATCATATGAAAAATGATTGTAACCACTTGGATAGTGACCTACAAATTTACCATTGACATAGACCTTAGAGTCCATGTAGACACCGTCAAAGTTGATCCGAACATCCTTGTCCTTGGCAGCTTCATCAACCGTAAAGGTCTTACGATACCAGGCAGTACCCCCGTTTAATTGACCACCCTCATTTCGAGCAGGAGACTTGTGGTCAAAATCAAAATAAATACTCCAGTCATGAGGAAGGTTCAACTTAGACCAGTCATGAACGTCCACGTCTTTCTTCGAAAAATCACCCTGAGCATTTAATTTAAAATACCAGTCTTTGTTAAAATTTTGTTTTCTTTCCTGTAAAAGTTGGACTTCTTTTTCTTTCTCTTTGGTAACTTGAGGTAATTCTGTTGAAGATGTTTTTTCTTCCTTAGCCTTATCGTCAGATACCGGTTTATTCTGATTAGCTTCAGCAGTATGTTCTTCCAAAACTGCTGGCTTTTCAGTACTCACTTCAGCCACTGTAGGTTCTTTCTCATTCACTTCAGTAGCTGGTTTTTCAGTTTTTTCTTCCTTAGGGCTAACTACTTCTGCTTCCTTTTTTTCCTTAGGACTGGTTTCCTCAGTTACTTTATCTTCAGTTACTGGTTTTGCTGCTTCATCCGTATCTTTTTCTTCTTTTTCGGTAGCGGAATCTTGTGGGACATTTTGCTCAGCTTTTGCAATGGCTGCAGCAAGATCATCTGGAAGCTTATCTAAAGGTTGAACTTGATGAATTGTTTCTTCAGTGGTACTTGACGTTTCAGTTTCAGCTGCTTGAGCTACCTGAAGACCAAAGATACTAGCTCCAATCATAACCGAAGCCGCACCAATAGCAAATTTACGAATACTAAAATGACACCGTTTTTCAAAAAATCTCTTATCCATTATGGTTCCTTTCTAAGTTTTAGTAAGCGATTACATTTCTCCTCAAAAAATAAACCTCCCTCTAGACGCTTACTTATTTTTGCATATACATATTGATGCTTTTAATATATCAAAATAGTAGATATTTTTCAATAATTTGTAGAAGTTTTACTGGAATTTTAGTAGAAATAGAGCAAGAAAAAAACAGGTCCATTAGAACTTGCTTTTTGAAAATTCATTAATGATTGTAGTAGAGATCAGTCTCTATCCAGCGTTCTTAAAGCAGCCTGATAAGTCTGTTCCATCAGCATGGTAATGGTCATTGGACCAACTCCACCAGGTACAGGGGTGATATGACTAGCAATTGGTGCAACAGCATCGTAGTCAACATCTCCACAGAGCTTGCCATTTTCATCTCGGTTCATCCCCACATCAATGACAACTGCACCTGGTTTGACAAAGTCAG
The DNA here is from genome assembly GCF_965111625.1 of Streptococcus sp. Marseille-Q6504. NCBI lineage: Bacteria > Bacillati > Bacillota > Bacilli > Lactobacillales > Streptococcaceae > Streptococcus > Streptococcus sp. Marseille-Q6504. The sequence continues at coordinate 159,912 of NZ_CBCOON010000001.1, read as the reverse complement.
CAGTCACAAATTTGGCGCGACCGATGGCTACGACCAAAATATCGGCTTTAGAAGCTACTTGGGCGAGATTGTGGGTACGAGAGTGGGTCAAGGTTACAGTTGCATTTTTAGCCAACAGTAACTGGGCCATAGGCTTCCCGACAATATTGGAACGACCAATTACGACCGCATTTTTACCTTCTAAGTCAATCCCATATTCATGAAACATTTCCATAATTCCTGCAGGTGTTGAAGGAATCATAACTGGGTGACCAGACCAGAGACGTCCCATGTTGAGAGGATGGAAACCATCCACATCCTTTTCTGGATCAATAGCTAGTAAAATAGCTTCTTCATCGATGTGTTTTGGTAATGGCAACTGGACCAAAATCCCATGCCATGCTGGATCTTGATTGTATTTAGCGATTAATTCTAATAATTCCTCTTGAGTAATGGTCTCCGGAACTCGCACGACTTCACTTTGGAAGCCTGCAGCGATAGCAGAACGCTCCTTGTTGCGTACGTAAACTTGGCTTGCTGGATTTTCTCCGACTAAAATAACGACCAACCCTGGAACCAAACCTGTCTCTTCCTTTAATTTGGCTGTTTTTTCAGCCAACTGTCCTTGTAGCTTGGCTGCTAAAGCCTTGCCATCAATCATCTGTGTCATGTATTTTCTCTTTTCTAACAAATATTCTCTATTATAACAAAAATTCGTTCTGCATTCTAACACTTCTTTTCTAAGATACCCTATAGTCTGAAACTATAAGAAAAAGCCCACTCGGAGCTTTTCATGATATTCTTACAAAACCTTACTCAAGAAATCCTTGGTTCTTTGTTCTTGGGTTTGTTCAAAAACTTGCTCTGGAGTTCCGTCTTCAACAACAACACCATCAGCCATAAAGATAACACGATCTGCCACCTCACGAGCAAAGCCCATTTCATGCGTTACGATAACCATGGTCATTCCTGACTGAGCAAGTTCTTGCATAACTGCTAGTACTTCTCCTACCATTTCTGGATCTAGGGCAGAAGTTGGTTCATCAAATAGTAAAACATCTGGCTCCATGGCTAGACCACGAGCAATAGCGATACGTTGTTGTTGCCCACCAGACAGACTTTGAGGATAAGCATCTGCCTTATCTGGTAAACCAACCTTTTCCAAGAGCTCATGCGCTCTCTTCTCAGCCACTTCCTTACTTTCACCTTTTGTCTTGATTGGAGAAAGTGTGATGTTTTCCTTCACTGTCATATTCGGGAAGAGATTAAATTGTTGGAAAACCATTCCCATCTTTTCTCGCATGGCAAAGAGGTCATTTTTCTTATCGGTAATGTCAACACCTTCAAATATAACTTTTCCTTTAGTAGCTTCTTCGAGGAGATTCATCGAGCGAAGGAGGGTAGACTTACCACTACCAGAAGGCCCAATAATGACCACAACTTCCCCTTTTTTGATTTCAAGATCAATTCCTTTTAAAACTTCATTTTTTCCAAAGTTTTTATGAAGGTTTTCAATTTTTATAAGTGTTTCAGTCATTATTTCTTATCTCCTTGTCCCATACGATTTTCAAAAGCTTTCAAGGCCAGTGTCAAGATAGAGGTCATAATCAAGTAGTAAAAGGCTGCAAATAAGAGCGGTGTTAAAGGTAGGTATGTGGTTGTTGATACTGTAGTAGCTCCATTCCACAACTCCATAACCCCGATAGCTGACAAGAGCGAGCTATCCTTGATAATAGTGATAAACTCATTTCCTAGAGAAGGTAAGATATTTTTGATAGCCTGGGGTAAAATGACATAGCGCATAGCATTCTTAGGGCGAATACCTAGTGAATAAGCTGCTTCTAATTGTCCCTTTGGCACTGCATTAATCCCAGCACGAACCGTTTCTGATACATAGGCACCACTATTCATAGAGATAATCAAAATCCCTGGAATCAAGCGAGTCAGATCAACATCTAAGATCCCAATTTGAATAGTCGGAGCACTAATATGCATCAAGGCAAATGCAATCATAATCTGCACCATCATCGGAGTCCCACGGAAGACCCAGATATATAGATTAGCAAACCAGGCAAGTGGTTTAATTTTTGAACGTTGTGCAAAGGCCAACAGCACTCCTAGAATGGTCCCCAAGAAGACCACCAAGATAGATATGATAATTGTTACAACGGCTCCATAGTTAAAATATGGTAGATATTTCGGTAAAAAAGAAAAATTCATGGATATTCTACTTTCTGTTTTTAATATTTAAACTTAAAACTTGTATAAGGATAACATATATTGCATAAAAATTCAACATTTTCTCCTAATATTTTCAATAAATTTTCAAAGACGATAGAAATAGCGAGAAATCTTAGTTTTTTTCTAGTCAAGTCGAGTCTGTTTATGGTAAAATAGTAAAGATAAGAAATGGAGGAGAATCAAAATGGAATCACATTTGGTTAGAATCATCAATCGCTTAGAAGCAATGACTAAAGATGGTGGTAACTTGAAACGTAACTTTGAGCGCGAAGGAGTTGTTGTCGCAGAGGTTGCTTTTAACCACGACGAAGAAAACGGACCACTCTTTACACTTCGTGACGTTGAAGCTCGTGAAACATATACATTTGATAGCATCGACCTCATTGCGATGGAAATCTACGAACTTTTATACTAATTGTTGAATAAATGCCGGAGAAGTCTCCTGCTTTGACCAATGAAAATCCTTTTTGCATGACAAATAGGATTTTTCTTTTTATCCCTATATTTCATCTACAAAACTCTTTTATCATGACTTCTAAGACTCAATCTTTTTACTTGCTTTCCCCTTCAATCATGATATAATGAGACTAAAGAACTTTGACTATTTTTGACCTTTCTGTTTTAGTCAAAGCCAAGAAAGAAACGAGGTAGTGGTATGCTCTGTCAAAATTGTAAAATCAACGACTCAACGATCCATCTTTACACCAATCTTAATGGGCAACAAAAGCAAATTGACCTTTGCCAAAATTGCTACAAAATTATCAAAACAGATCCAAACAATAGCTTATTCAAAGGCATTACAGATTTAAACAATCGTGATTTTGATCCATTTGGAGACTTCTTTAATGATCTGAATAACTTTAGACCTTCTTCAAATAATAATGTTCCTCCAACCCAGTCAGGTGGTGGATATGGTGGCAATGGTGGGTTTGGTTCCCAAAATCGCGGGCCAGCTCAAACACCTCCTCCTAGTCAAGAAAGAGGACTCTTGGATGAGTACGGTATCAACATAACCGAGATTGCCCGCCGTGGAAATGTCGATCCTGTTATCGGTCGCGACGAAGAAATCATCCGTGTCATTGAAATTCTCAACCGTAGAACCAAGAACAATCCTGTCCTTATTGGAGAGCCTGGTGTTGGTAAGACCGCCGTTGTCGAAGGCTTAGCACAGAAAATTGTTGATGGTGATGTTCCCCACAAACTTCAAGGGAAAGAAGTCATCCGCTTAGACGTAGTTAGCCTTGTCCAAGGCACAGGAATTCGTGGACAGTTCGAAGAGCGCATGCAGAAACTCATGGAAGAAATTCGTGAGCGCAAAGATGTCATCCTTTTTATCGACGAAATTCACGAGATTGTCGGCGCAGGTTCTGCTGGAGACGGCAATATGGATGCAGGAAATATTCTGAAACCTGCCCTTTCTCGTGGCGAACTTCAACTAGTGGGTGCTACTACCCTCAATGAATACCGCATCATCGAAAAAGACGCCGCCCTTGAGCGCCGTATGCAACCTGTTAAGGTGGATGAACCAACTGTGGAAGAGACTATTATTATCCTCAAAGGTATCCAAAAGAAATACGAAGATTACCACCACGTTCATTATACAGATGCTGCTATCGAAGCGGCTGCTACTCTTTCTAACCGCTACATCCAAGATCGTTTCTTACCGGACAAGGCTATTGACCTCCTAGATGAGGCTGGTTCAAAAATGAACTTAACCTTGAATTTTGTGGATCCAAAGGTTATCGACCAACGCTTAATCGAGGCAGAAAATCTCAAGGCTCAAGCAACTCGAGATGAAGATTTTGAGAAAGCAGCCTACTTCCGTGACCAGATTGCTAAATATAAGGAAATGCAAAAGACCAAGGTAACGGATCAGGATACCCCGATTATCAGCGAAAAGACGATTGAACACATTATTGAACAAAAGACTAATATTCCTGTTGGTGATTTGAAAGAAAAAGAACAGTCTCAACTTATCAATCTAGCAGACGACCTCAAGGCTCATGTCATTGGTCAAGATGATGCAGTTGATAAGATTGCTAAGGCTATCCGCCGTAACCGTGTTGGGCTTGGAACTCCAAACCGTCCAATCGGTAGCTTCCTCTTTGTTGGTCCTACTGGTGTCGGTAAGACAGAACTTTCTAAACAACTGGCTATTGAACTTTTTGGTTCTGCTGATAGCATGATTCGCTTTGATATGAGTGAATACATGGAAAAACATAGCGTTGCCAAACTCGTCGGTGCCCCTCCAGGATACGTAGGTTATGATGAAGCAGGACAATTGACTGAAAAAGTTCGTCGTAATCCTTATTCACTTATCCTCCTTGACGAGGTTGAAAAAGCCCATCCAGATGTTATGCATATGTTCCTTCAAGTATTGGATGATGGCCGCTTAACGGACGGTCAAGGACGCACTGTTAGCTTTAAGGATGCCATCATTATCATGACCTCAAATGCAGGTACAGGAAAAGCTGAAGCAAGCGTTGGTTTTGGTGCTGCTAGAGAAGGTCGTACCAACTCTGTCCTTGGAGAATTAGGCAACTTCTTTAGTCCAGAATTTATGAACCGCTTTGATGGTATTATCGAATTCAAAGCTCTCAGCAAGGAAAATCTCCTACAAATCGTTGACCTTATGTTGGATGATGTGAATAAACGTCTCTCAAGTAATAACATCCATTTAGATGTAACAGATAAGGTTAAAGAAAAACTTGTAGACCTTGGTTACGATCCAAAAATGGGAGCTCGTCCACTCCGTCGTACCATCCAAGACTATATCGAAGATGCCATTACAGACTACTACCTTGAAAATCCAATCGAAAAAGAACTCAAGGCCGTCATGACAAGTAAAGGTAAAATCGTGATTAAGTCCAAGAATAAAACGGAAACAATCGAGTCAAACGACTAGTTCCTCACATACAAAAGAATGTTCTTGCTTGACAGTGAGAGCATTCTTTACTATTATAGAAAGAAAGCGCACTCACGAAGGAGAACTTTATGGCAAATCCAACATTTGGAGAAAAAAAAGAGGGAGTAACCTACAAAAATAGATATGGCGTTTATGCAGTCATACCTGATGCAAACCATGAAAAGATTATCCTCGTACAAGCTCCAAATGGTGCATGGTTCTTACCAGGGGGCGAAATTGAAGAAGGTGAAAATCACCTTGAAGCTCTCAAACGAGAATTGATTGAAGAATTAGGATTTACAGCTGAAATCGGCACCTACTACGGGCAAGCTGATGAATACTTCTACTCTAGACATCGTGACACCTATTACTACAATCCAGCTTATCTCTACGAAGCTACTTCTTACCAAGAAATCCAAAAACCTCTCGAGGACTTCAATCACTTAGCTTGGTTCCCAATCGATGAAGCTATTGCTAACTTAAAACGTGGAAGTCACAAATGGGCGATTGAAGCTTGGAAAAAACAACATCAAATTTAAACTATCTTTACCAAATTTCCCAAAAAGTGCTATAATAGACATAGAAATACAGGAGGAATCCCTATGAAGCTTATCAATACTACAAATTCACACTCGCAACTTGTTAAAAGTCAGCTAGAAAGTACCGACGCAACGCTTGTAGAGGTTTATTCTGCGGGAAATACAGATGTTATTTTTACTCAGGCTCCACTTCATTACGAAATCCTCATTTCCAATAAACATCGGGCAATCCGTGAAAAAGAAATGGAAAAAATCAAAGAATTTTTCCTCAGTCGTAAAATTAATCAACAGGCTATTGATAAGGCAAATATTAAAACCCTCTATTCTGATAAATTGATTGAGATTTCAATCCCTACAAAATAGAATTAATCTACCCTACAGTTAAAACTGCGGGGGTTTTTAATACCTTTTCTTGTTTATATCTTTAAATAAATTATTGTGAATAAAGCTTTTTTGTGAAAATTTCACATTTCAATCGAAAAATGTGAGAGATTTAGTTATAATAGATTGAGAGATTTTAATGAAGGAGTTTGATATGAAAGAAATAGTATACAGAGAAGCCAGGCTAGATGAATATCAAAAAATTGGAAAAGTGTTGGCTGGTGCCTTTATGGACTACCCTTTCATGACTCTTATCAAAGATGATTTAAAAAAACCAGAATATTACCCAGCATTCTTAGAATTATTGGATAGCCTTCTGACCAAACTCTATATCAAAGGAGAAACCTGTCTGATAGCTGAACAAGACCGGAAAATCATGGCCGTTGCCCTCCTGCAACAAAAGGATTTTTCCATTCTATCTTATTTGCTGAATGGTATGGTCAAGCTTTTCCGTTTTATTACTCCGCGCAATCTCTTGAAATATCTTGATTTGGTGGAACGTTCCGAACAGCATTTGAAAAGATCAGGAAATTTTGACTGGTATTTGATGATGTTGGGAGTCAACGCTTCTAGTCAAAACCAAGGAATCGGGAGTGCTTTTCTACAAGAAGGTGTTGAACCTTATCTTAAATCCAAAGGCTGCAAACGCTTGGGCTTGATTACTAGTACTGAAAAAAATGTTTGTTTCTATGAAAAAAACAAGTATGAATTACTAGATTCGATGATGTTAGAATACGGAACAAAATCTATTGGAAACTGGGCTTTTGTAAAAATCCTGGATAACTAATTTTAAACATAAAAAAGATTGGTCTAAAAACCAATCTTTTTTATGTTACTTAACTGCTTCTTTCAAGGCTTCTACCTTATCCAAGCGTTCCCATGGAAGATCAATATCTGTACGTCCCATATGTCCATAAGCCGCTGTTTGACGGTAGATTGGACGTTTGAGGTCAAGCATTTGGATGATTCCTGCTGGACGAAGGTCAAAGATTTGACGCGCTGCTTTTTCAAGTTTACTTTCAGCTACTGTTCCTGTACCGAAAGTATCGATACGGACAGATACAGGTTGAGCTACCCCAATCGCGTAAGCCAATTGCACTTCTGCTTTCTTAGCAAGACCTGCAGCAACAATGTTTTTAGCAATGTAGCGAGCTGCATAAGAAGCTGAACGGTCAACCTTAGTGGCATCCTTACCAGAGAAGGCACCACCACCGTGACGTGAGTAACCACCATAAGTATCTACGATGATTTTACGGCCCGTCAAACCTGAGTCCCCTTGAGGTCCTCCGATAACGAAACGACCAGTTGGATTGATGAAGAATTTAGTCTCATCGTCAAGATAAGAAGCTGGAATCACTTCCTTGATAACCTTGTTAATCACATCCTCATGAATCTGTTCATTGCTGACTTCTGGATCGTGTTGGGTTGAAATAACGACTGTATCCACGCGCACTGGTTGGTCATTTTCATCATATTCAACAGTGACTTGAGATTTAGCGTCTGGACGAAGGTAGCTAATTTCACCAGACTTACGTAGCTCTGCCAAGCGACGAACCAACTTGTGGCTGAGTGAGATTGGCAATGGCATGAGTTCTTCAGTTTCATCCACCGCAAAACCAAACATGAGACCTTGGTCTCCAGCTCCAATCAAGTCAAGTGGATCTTGATCCGCATTTCCACGAACTTCCAAGGCTTCATTAACCCCTTGAGCGATATCTGGAGATTGTTCCACCAAAGATGGATGAACTCCCACCGTCTCCGCTGAGAAACCATACTCAGTATTGGTATAACCGATTTCTGCAATAGTATCACGAACCACTCGGTTAATATCGACATAAGCATTGGTTGAAATTTCACCGAAAACATGTACGGAACCAGTATAAACAGCTGTTTCAGCAGCCACGTGTGCTTCTGGGTCTTGCTCTAGAATAGCATCCAAGATAGCATCTGAAATTTGGTCTGCAATCTTATCTGGATGCCCCTCAGATACAGATTCAGACGTGAATAATTTACGTTCTGACATAAAAATGTCCCCCCTTAAAAAATATTCGTTATAGAGTTACAAAGAACTGGTAGGAAGTTAATTTACAATCAAGTCCGACCACCTTATCGGGACCATATAACCTAACTATTATAACACGAATCTTGTAAAAATACTCGTATGATTACTATTTTTCTCAACGGGAAAATGTTTTCTACTTTAAAGCAAATAAAAAACTCTTAAAGTAGATATGATTTCCTACTTTAAGAGAGATATTAGAATTAATTATTTTCTAGATAAAATTCAAAACGTTCCCCAACATATTGGCTTTTCACATACTCAAAAGCTGTCCCGTCATCAAAGTAGGAAACTTGAGTCAGACCTAAAATGGCATGCCCTTTTTCTACTTCCAGATAATGAGCAATTTTTTCCTTGGCTAAGCGAGCATAAATGGTCTGATGCGATTTCCCAATTCGATAACCATGTTTCTGTAAAGTTTGGAAAAAGTGCTTGGTTACTTCTTCTTTTTTGAAATTCTTGATAAATTTCTCAGGAATCGATGCCACTTCATAGACAACAGGAACTTTATCCGCATAACGAACACGTTCCATACGAATAATATTGTCAGTTGGCAGTATACCTAGTTTAGCCACTTCTTGCTCATTTGGAATCGTACGACGGTAGGAAATCAGATGACTAGATGGCGTTTTCCCTTGAGCTTTAACAATTTCCGTAAAACTAGTTGTTCCACGCATTCTTTCCTGAACTCGTGTACTTGAAACGAAGGTCCCACTACCAACACGCCGTTCCAAAACCCCTTCTTCAACCAAAAGAGAGATTGCTTGACGCAGGGTCATGCGGCTAACGGCAAATTCCTCAGCTAGATCTCGCTCGCTAGGAAGTCTCTCTCCAATTTTCCAATTTCCCTCATCAATGTCTTTTTTGATTTGGTCATGGATTTTCATATAAGCTGGTAACATGCTTGCTCACTTCTTTTCTTTATTTTTTCCATTGTACCCTATCTCATATGTAAAAGTCAAACATCACTTGTTTAGTTGGTAATTACGATTCATTTATGATAGAATATTCAAGAAGATATTTCTTTTAAGAAAGGGAAAAGATGACCAACATTTCAACTGATTTGCAAGATGTCGAAAAGATCATCGTACTGGACTACGGTAGCCAGTATAACCAACTTATCTCACGTCGTATCCGTGAGATTGGTGTCTTTTCAGAACTAAAAAGTCACAAGATTTCGGCTGACGAAGTCCGTGCTATCAATCCTGTAGGGATTGTACTTTCAGGTGGTCCAAACTCTGTTTATGAGGAAGGATCATTTGATATTGATCCAGAAATTTTCGAACTTGGTATTCCTATTTTAGGTATCTGCTACGGTATGCAGCTATTGACTCACAAGCTTGGTGGTAAGGTTGTTCCTGCAGGCGATGCTGGTAACCGTGAATACGGTCAATCAACATTGACTCACACAGAATCAGCCCTTTTTGCGGGTACTCCAGATGAGCAACTTGTCTTGATGAGCCACGGTGATGCTGTTACAGAAATTCCTGCTGACTTTGTTCGTACTGGAACTTCTGCAGACTGTCCTTATGCATCTATTGAAAACCCTGATAAGAAAATTTACGGTATCCAATTCCACCCAGAAGTTCGCCACTCAGTTCACGGTTATGATATTTTGCGTAACTTTGCTTTGAATATCTGTGGTGCCAAAGGCGACTGGACAATGGATAACTTCATCGAGATGCAAATCAAACAAATCCGTGAAAAAGTTGGAGATAAACGTGTTCTTCTCGGACTTTCTGGTGGTGTTGACTCTTCTGTTGTTGGGGTTCTTCTCCAAAAAGCCATCGGGGATCAATTGATCTGTATCTTTGTGGACCACGGTCTTCTCCGTAAAGGGGAAGCTGATCAAGTTATGGATATGCTTGGTGGTAAGTTTGGTTTGAACATTGTCAAGGCAGATGCTGCCAAACGTTTCCTTGATAAATTGGCTGGTGTATCTGATCCCGAACAAAAACGGAAGATTATCGGTAACGAGTTTGTCTATGTCTTTGACGATGAGGCAAGCAAACTAACAGATGTGAAATTCCTTGCTCAAGGGACACTCTATACTGACGTGATTGAGTCTGGTACGGATACTGCTCAAACTATCAAGTCTCACCACAACGTTGGTGGACTTCCAGAAGACATGCAGTTTGAACTGATCGAGCCACTCAACACTCTTTACAAGGACGAAGTTCGTGCACTAGGTACTGAACTTGGCATGCCAGACCACATCGTGTGGCGCCAACCATTCCCAGGACCAGGACTTGCTATCCGTGTCATGGGAGAAATCACTGAAGAAAAACTAGAAACTGTTCGTGAATCAGATGCTATCCTTCGTGAAGAAATCGCTAAAGCTGGCCTTGACCGCGACATCTGGCAATACTTCACTGTTAACACTGGCGTTCGTTCAGTAGGTGTTATGGGAGACGGCCGTACTTACGACTACACCATCGCTATCCGCGCTATCACTTCTATCGATGGTATGACAGCTGACTTCGCTAAGATTCCTTGGGAAGTTCTCCAAAAAATCTCTGTTCGTATCGTAAACGAAGTTGACCACGTTAACCGCATCGTCTATGATATTACAAGTAAACCACCTGCAACTGTAGAGTGGGAGTAGAGTAAGTTATTCAAAAAAACGCTTGAAATCAATGATTTCAGCGTTTTTATTTTCTTCATAGCACCAATTTAGCACCAAAAATTATAATTTATATTATAAGCCATACTTATCCTTGATATTTTTTTGAATATGTGGTTTTAAATGCCATATTTCATAACCTTCAGGAGCTGTTTCTATATACTCATAACTTTCTAGGAATTCTTCTTCAGTTGTGTACTCTCCATCATCAAACATTTTTTCTAAATCGCTGACAGACTTTGAATATAGAACGTGATTTTGTTTTAATTGAACATCTTTCATCATAGAACCCCCCTTGTATATGAATTATAACTAATAATACGGTAAACTTCAATAGTTTACCGTAGGAATCAAAAGTTTAATCAGACAGACTTCGCTAGTCAGACAAAACTTTAGATTGAATTTTTCTTGTATGCTGATTACCATTAAATTTACTTTTTCTGATATTATTATCACTCACCACTACTTTACCAGTCATTCTAGCAGCTACTTCTTTCATTGCATTTGGTCTTAAATGAGAGTACGTTCCAAGTGTGGTCTTAATATCAGCATGTCCTAGACGATTTTGCATTTCTAAATCATTCATTCCTAGAGAGAGCATAAAGCTGGCATGAGAGTGCCTTAAATCGTGGATCCTAATTGATTTTATTTTTGCGTAATCACTATGAGATTTTAGAACACGTTTAAGAGTAGATTTTACCAATGGACTATCAGCTATGGAAAATACAAATTTACATTCCCCTATTTGAGATTGTGCTTTCTTCCAATATTTCAAATGTTCTAAAGTATCATCATCAAGATACAAGAGCCTAACACCTGATATAGATTTTGTATCGGTAAGATACCACTCTTTTTGGCTTTTATAATACATGGAACAGTCTATTAGAACAGTACCTTTTTCAAAATCAATTTTCGACCATTCAATAGCTTGTAATTCACTTGTCCTAACTCCAGTCATAAAGAAAAACCAAAATGTAGTAAAGTACAATAAATCATAGATATTAGATTTATCAAATGTACTAATAAATAGCTGAAATTCTTCCACCGTCCAAAAATCAACTTTAGGACGGTCTTTTTTTACGTTTCCTACCGTTTTAGCAACATTATTTGACAACATACCTAGTTTAACTGCTAAATCAAAGACTTGTTGTAAAATTTGATGAACAGAACGAATATAATTATTAGATAATCCCTCTATAAACATTGAATTTTGCCACTGCTTAACATGAGGTGGTAAGATATCTGATAACTTCATATTCTCAAAATATGAAAGTCTTTTAAACTTAGACTGCGACATATCAAAAGTTCGTTTTCTAACCTGACTTTTATAGTCTGGTATAAAATAATCATCTAGGAACTTTTTAAAGGTCATTGTACTATTTGTAGATATTGCGCCTTTTCCAAAATCTGCCTGAATCTGTAATTGCCACATTTGAGCTTCTCTTTGAGTTTTAAAGCCAGTTTTAAATTTACGTATTCTTTTACCAGTCTGACTATCAAATCCTAGAGATACAGAGGCTCTATATGTTCCATTTTGTAATGGATATATGTTTGGAAGTTTAGGCATTTTCTTTTTCTTCCATATCTACTAGACTTGCTTCATCTATCTTCACTCCCAGGATTTCTTCTACCGTTTCAAGTGGAACACGTCCTAAACCCTTACTTTCATACCATGTTAGTCCTTGGTTTGCTAATTTTGTTTTAGCTTGCTTAACTAACATCATAGCTTGCCAACTTGAAAATCCTAATTTCATTAAATCTTTTTTTACAACAAACATACTTTTTTCCTTTCTTTATGTTATAATTATTTTGGTTTTTTAATTTGATGTGTGATTGATTTTCACGCATCTTTTTTTTACATCTAATCCATAAATTTTTATCATTCATGAACATATAGATATTATTCAGTTCCTGACTTATCGGTATACGCTTTTCAAATCGTATTACTCTATGAACAGTATCTAAACTTTCATCAAAGAACATCACGATTTTTTTAGTCATTTTTTATTTCCCCCACGAAAAACTATTATTTTGCTCAACTGAAAATTCTTTGACTTCTGTATAGTCTTTATTATTCATCTTTTCAAGGCCAAGAGCTAACAAATAATTTATATAAGCATTTGCAGATTCTACTCCTTGTGACCTCTCATAAGCCTTGTAAACCTTGGTAAGTGTTCGAGCAACTTGAGTTTCTAGAAATTCTTTTGACTTAAGCAAAGTAGTTTCTTCTCTAACTGTCTTCAATTTTGTACGCTCCTTTGTTTGAATATATTCATTCCACCATGAAACAGTTTCCCTTCTAGATTTTTTTGTATCTATTGAGTATTTATCTGATAAGACAAAGCGATAATGACTAGCTAATACAGAAAAAAACAAATCTTTCAATGGTTTTTTCATAGCCATATTTTGAGCAAATAACACAGCCTTATCTCCAAACAATCTCAGCTCCGAACGAACCCATGAAGTAATTCCTATGTCGCTTGCTTTCTCTCCTTGTTCCATCAGCTTATTATAAACGCCCCATTGTTGTGAGTTACTTCCTTTTCTCCCGATATTTATAGTTTCTCCAACGATTTCACCATCTTCAAGTCTGCCAGTCTCATGATATTCATATTTTTTTGAATAGCTTATACATAAACCTTGTTTACAATATTCGTATATTTTCTGAACAGATAGACTTCCATCATAGATATCATTTGCTACATCTAGCCTTGTAAAATGAGCACAATCATTTAGATACCTACTTATTAAAGCGCTCCAGTTATTGCCTGAACCGTCCATAAATTGTTCATATTGCCTACATCCTTGCCCTCTCATTTCGGTAAAAATTCCCATTCCATAATTCATTGAATTATCATCATTAAGAGAGAAATAAACCTTAATATCTGCATAAGCAAAATGGTGATTATAACGGTTTGTACCATACAACTCAAGAACAAAATCATTAAAATTTAATTTTAATAGTTCTTCAATTACATACTTACAAGATTTCATATAGTCGACATCATCAACTGGTTTAACTGTATTAGCAAACCAGTCAATAGTGACCGTATTACACCTCTTCAAATTCTCTCACCTCTAATTTAATACCATCAAAGCATTGTCTTGAACCGTTCCATTTTGGTTTAATAGCATAATCTGTCAGAGTGATAAAACGTGTTAAACCTTTTTCTTTGAACATTTTGACTTTTTCTAAATCGCCTGAAATCTCAAATACAAAGTCCTTCAATTCTTCAATCTCGGAAACCATACCTTTTTCTTCTAAGAATTGAGCCAATTCTCCATCTTTAGAATAAGCTGTGTAACGTTCAATTTTATCAGTTTTTGTACTTTCTCCGTTAATTTCAACATATTCATATTTTTCTCTAGCTTTTGTGAAATCTACTCTTAGTACTTCCGGTACCTCAAATTGCTCTTTGTCGAATTCAAATTCACCTTTAATAAATTGTGTTGCAGTTATTTTAAATTTTTCCATTTTTATATTTCCTTATCTATATATTTGATAAAATTTCACAATCTTTTTTCACTTGCTGTAATATCCTTGTCTTTCGGCAAAAGACATCAAATAGGCTCTATTCCCTTGTGGCTCTAAGTACCAATACGATTTCGTTCAATAAAATGCACTCCGTACCTACTCTCCCAAGGGTTTGAAGGCTCTTCAATGTCTTTTAGACCTACCTATTAGAGATTGTAGGTCTATTTTCAGCTAAAAGTTTGTGAAATATACTGTGTTACTGATAGGTGACTAGTACACGCTGGTACACGCTAGTACACGCAGTCGCTGGCTCACGCTTTCGCTCCTGCTACTAGCTACCAGCTACTAGTAACCTATCCTTAGTTGCTAGCGTCCGCTAGTGACCGCTGGCGTCCGCAGTCGCTGGCATTCTGCTTTCGCTCCTGCTACCAGCTACTAGCTACTAGCAACAAGAAACTAAATTCACTAAGATTCTAGTCTTTGAGGAACTTTTCTTCAAAGACTTTTTTATACAATCATAGGCTATGTACCTCTCTTCTTGTCAAACATTGGTTAGTTTGATATAATTTGTTTAGTGACTTATTATCACATTTTAATTGTATACTTTAAAAGTCACGATGTCAACAAAAAAGTGATTTAAAATCACAAAAGGAGAAATAATTATGACTACATTTTCTCAAAGACTTAAATTTTTACGCAAAGAAGAGAAGCTAACTCAACAAAATCTTGCTGATATTTTAGGTATTAAGAGAGCCACAATTGCAAAGTGGGAAAGTAAAAATGCAATACCAGATACCATCACTCTACAAAAAATTTCAGAGTATTTTAAGACTAATATTGACTACCTACTGGGTAACACGGAAAGAAAATATTATGAAGAAGAATCCGTCATTGACAACGAACTTTATTTTACTTTAACCGTTCAAAACTTTTTGCATTTTAAAGAAGTTGCAATTAATGAAGGACTGACTCAAGAACTAATAACTAAATTAATTCATAGTTTTCAATTATTGAAATTTGAAGAAAAATTGCTTTTTGAATCCATAGACCTTTCGCCAACTATTAGCACCAATTTAGCACCAAACGGAACAAATCACGCTAATTTAGACTAGCTTATTGTACTATCAATCACTATTAAATCAACTATCCTAAATAGTCAATATCTGACTTTTAGTGAGTGGGAATGATTAATAAACATGATTTGAAGTGAAATGGTTGATTTAACAGCATTTTCAATTATTATAAAAGGTTAAAAATAAATCAAAATTGATTGGTTCCCCACCAAAAATCCCACCAGAAATATTCTGATGGGATTTTTTTATATTAAATTTTATTCTTCTATTATTTGATGCTTTACGAGATTTCTTAAGACCTGGTTTGGAAAGTATTGTTTTCACTTGAACTAAAAAGAGCGAAATATCAAGGCTTTTCAGAACTATATCTACTGATTAATTTCATAAAATATGAATAAGTTTAAGTGAAATAGGGGAATAGGTTAGGTCCGTTTCAAGTATCACCTAGTTACAAAAATTTGGGGTGAACAGAAAAAGCACCCCGTATTTTTGATACGAGATGCTTTCAATAAGTGTAAATAAGTTTTAACGTTTACTAAATTGTGATGCTTTACGAGCTTTTTTCAAGCCTGGTTTGACAAGGTTTTGTTTTAATTTATTTTAGTGTAGCATGATACCAACATCTTTTGACCTTCTACTACAATATTTAATAAAAAAATTGAATAAGTTGAACTAAAAAAGAAAAAGTTTCTCCTTCTGTTATTATCAATATCTTGCTTTTGGACTAGGAAGTTAAGTAGTTATGCGGAAACTGAGTCATAGGAATAAATCTTTTTCTAGTAATGTTTCGCAACTCTACTATAACGGATTTATTCCTTTTGGTGTTTACACAACTTATTTTACACTACCTCACTTTGTCATTCAAACTAAACATGGTATAATAGTTAAGATTTTTACACTACTCATTTCTGGGCAGAAGTGGGCAGTAAAATTTAAGAAACAGGGGCTAAACCCTTGGTATGAAAGGAATCTATAAAATATTATGATGAACATGCAAAACTTGTTCCAAGATTTTTTTAGACTTGTTAACGTCAGAAATATTGATTTAAAGCCTTTCTTGATTCCCAAAATTAAACTAAAATGACCTGAAATCATTTCAATAAGGCTAAAAATAGACTATGCAGTATCTTCTATATAATCAAAAATGCTTCACTTAATTAGTGAGGCATTTTTGATTAATATTCACTGTAAAGGTCTATCTATTTAACTCAAGAGATGATGATATTATTTTCAGAAAGATATTTTTCACACTTTTTAAACTGATTATAGTAATGTTGCAAATACACCGCTCCTTTATTTAAAGCGTCTACCCTATCAATAACTTGAAGATCATAGTTTCCATTTTCATTTTTTAAATAAACAAGCAATAATAATTTATAAGAACCATCTACACCTTCGAATAAATAAAAAATAAAATGTGATTGATTTTCATTTGGATTATTCGAAATGAACGAACTGGGAGCAATATAATTATTATAATGTAGCCTGGCTGGATTGAAAAAATTACTATTTTCATTAAGATGGATATGAACTGCATTAAATGAAAAATAGTTATCATTTATTGTATCATTTTTTACATCATTATTTTTAATATAAGGTGTGAACATGTAAGTAGACTTTATGGTTCCTGAATTTTCATATATTCTTAGCTTAGGTACCTCAATCTCCTTTTTCTCACCATTGAATACAGCTTTTACTTCTGACATCCCCTCTTTTTTATAGGAGATGGATAATTTAGCTCTTCTATCTGTTTTTATAACATTAATTCTTTCTATATATACAGTAATAATACTGATAAGAAATGCCAAAAATGCAATCGGTTCACTTATGACTTGCTGATAAACATAAGAAACGATATCAATAAACATTTTAACAACTGTCACTTTAGATTGTCTTAATATGTAAACCAATAAACATATAGTTAACCAAAACCAAATCGTTTTATAAAAAGTTAGTTTTTTCAATTTTTTCATTTTAAATTCTCCACTCCATAATCTTTATCGTTCTCTAAAGTTATTATCCTAATCAGTTTGATTTACCATTTATTATGACCTCCAATAATTCATCCGCAACAACATCTTCAACGTACTTCCTTATTGCTCTAACATTAGGTAGGGTGTTTAGATGCGATTCAATACAAGCTAATATCTTGTCCTCATCTAGATATTCCTGATACCTTTCATCTATATATTCAGAGCTAATAATTTTTGAATACGTCAATTTTAAAATTTGCTTTTTCTCATCAATAGATAGTGGAGAAAATTTAACAAAACCATCAAATCGGCTCAATAATGCTATATCAATATTTTTTTCCATTTCTAAACGACTTTTAAAATTAGAAGTGCAAATAATAATTGAGTTACTTAAATCTACTTTATAATTTTGGTCTTCATAAATGCCTTCATCAAACATTTGAAAGAAGGTGCTATGAAAAAATGCAGGAGCTAAAGCGAACTCATCAAGCAAAATAACATTAGATTCTCTGTTTAGTAATGTTTTAGAAAATGAGTCCTCGCTATGGTTTGTTGATTTAAAATATTTTACACTTGATTCACCACCAACCATCGACATTTGTTCTCTAATAATATTGTTATTTCCATACAGTGTAAATGATAGTTGTTTTGCTGTTTCAGTTTTTCCTATTCCTGGTTCACCATAAAACATTAATACTAGTGGTTTCGCATTCGTACGCACCAACTGAGTAACCAATTTCCTTAATAAACTTTTCTTAGCTTTTTCTTGACCAACTATTTTTTCATTTAAATCTTCAGAAATCCTTTTAAGTTGCTCCTCACTAATTTTTGCAAAAGTACTTTGTTCAATATTTAAAAATTCTGATTTAACTTGTTGCTTTAATGAATTAAAGAATTTTTTAGGGGGATTATGAAGATATATTTCTTCAGTTCCTGAATCATTAAAAATTTTGATTAATAAATCAATATTTTCAAAAACTAGGCTCCCAGAAAGCGAGTAGGTATCCATTCTAAAAATACAATTCTTCTTATCTATTAGAGGTTTTATTATATCAATAATAGTAGAATCTTTAGTCCAATTTATAATAACCTCATTAAATGAAACATAGTTATCTAATTTTGCGACCCTTTCATTAAACTTTTGAACTGGCTCAAAAAAAATATTAAATCTTACCATTACACACCTGCCACTAGAACATCATATATCGGTATTTTCTCATTATTTTGTTCTTCATCAAAGTCAGCTCCTAGTTGTGACTGTCTCTGGTTTGATAATCTATCTATCATTGTATTAAAACTTAAATCAATTGAATCTACTTCTCCAACCTTAATTCCATAAAGTTTGACATCCATCTTGGTTAAGTCACTCAACGTATAATTATTACGTAGACCCGATATATTGAATCTGAAAACACTTTCATTACTCTCGGAACTAATTCCCTTAATTTCATAATATCCAGAAAGTCGGTCCAAAGTTCGTTCAATATTCTTTATTTCAATACCTTTAAAATTATTTTTATCATCATCTGTAATACTATTCATTTTAGTAATATCACTAATCATATCGAGAACAGGAGTGATGTTACGGTAAAAAGCGGGGGAGTCTTTTTCAATAAAAAGTTTAACATTATCTAAACGTTCCACTTTTGAAGAACCTTTTTTATTGGTCGCAAACTTTTTAAAGTTACTTAGCAATGTAGAGGTAATCTGTGATTCTACTACACCGCTTCGTTGATATGAAGCATTTCCAGAGAGTCCTATTTTAAATCGAGTAAATAAATTCATACCAACCTTTCCCTCGGCATCTACCTCAACCATATTTTCGGACACACGTTTTATGATATCAGATTGTATCCCATTTTGATGTAATTCTAAAAAATCAAAAACAGCTTGCTCATCAAGATAAACAATTTTCCCAGCAAAAAAATCAGCCATTACTTCCTCCTTGTTACTATATATTCAGACTATTTAATAATCATATTATACCAAAATATCAAGTATTACTAAAAAATACTACTATATATCCCTCAATTTAGTAAGAAAATCGAAAAAAGAACACCCCGAAAGGTGCTCTTTGTATGTATAGTAATTCTATCGAATTAACGTTTACTAAATTGTGATGCTTTACGAGCTTTCTTAAGACCTGGCTGGAAACATTTTTATTTGAATAGATTTCAATATCCGTTTAAAATCAATGTTTTACCACATTTACAGAAAACAGAATTTCATCTAATTTAAATAACTTTCAGTTGAATGGTGTGAATTTTACCCTAAAAATACACAAATTGAGCTAGATTTTACCAAAAAGTTCACACTATTTGAATTGTTATTGTTTTGTGCATTTATTATACGGAGTGAATTATCAATTATCGCAAATATTTCTCAATATACTCTATGAGGATAAAAGGTTCTATATCCTTTGGAGGGAGACCTTTAGATAGAGTAAGACATTGTTTTGCTGTAACTTTTCCTGGTCGATGGTAAAATGTTCTAATCCCTTGAAGAAACATTCCAAAATGCGAATGATGTTCCAAGGCTGTCATCTCATCTAAATATTTGTCAACATCTAAAGCAAATACATTTCCATAATACCTATCATCGTCAAATCGTGTTCTAGTCATATAATCTCGAATATCATAAAGCATGGATCTCATATTTCGATAATTGGGTGCTCCCACCAATGCTCGACTAGCTCTTTTTATACCATCAACATAACTATAAGCGTCGTTGAATGTACCAAAATCCCAAAACCTCTTAGTATCAAAATACTTATACTCTATGTCTAGTTGTGATTTTAATATTTTTAAAATGGACAGAGCTGTACTCTCATCATTATTTTTTATTGCAACATAAGCTTCTTCAACTCCAATATTAAAAAAATCAATATGCTGATTAATTTCAGAACCTAAAACACCTGTAATATCAAATTCAAGAATTTTTTTTCGTAATGTAATCATACTTTCTCCTTACTAAATTTAAGTTAACAAATATTATTATTTACGCTTTGTTTAAACATAGAACATCAACAATATCACTCTGTTCAAAATAATCTTTAGCTTTTTCAAGAATCTGTTGGTCATTACATGGCATATAAACAATTAAGTTTTTCATTGCTCTAGTGATTGTAACATAAAATAGTTTCTTAGTTCTGTTTTGAACCTTCTCATTAGATGAACCTTTACCAAATATAGAATTAAAATTATATTGATTCCATCTTCCATTATCTAACAAAACTAAGACATTCACATATTCACTGCCTTTAACCTTATGCTGAGTTATGACAGATACATATTCTCTAAGATAAGCAATACTTTTTACATATTCTTGAAACGGTAATTTCTCAAGGCGTAACCATAAATAACAGCCCTTATTTTCTATAAAATTAGTAAATAAGTCGTCCTTTGAAATTAATCCAGTTCTCTCTGCAAGTTCTATGACTTTTCCAATTGTAATATCATTATCAGAGATTTCTTTCATAATTTTAGATAGATTAATTTTATCAGCGGACGAAGTTATTTTAAAGCAAGTAATACGCAAAAATTCGTTATGCTTACCTATTTTATATAGTTCTATTAGTTAAAAGATTAGATCTAATCTTTTAAGAATCCTATCTCTATCTGTACCCGCCTCATATCTACTACTTAAACCATTAAATTTATAGGCCAATAAAGAATCTTTATTAACTTTACTCTTACTAATCACTTCTTCAAACGAAAATGTCTTAATTTCTTCGTAAATGGTTAAAAGTTCTGGAATAGATTTGACAATATCAATTATTAATGGACCACCCTTTCTAACAACAATTTGAGCTTCTTCTACTAATTCTTCAAAAGATTTTCCTTTATCAACTAACTCACTTGCATTAAATTTTTTCTTCATATCTGTAATTAATTTTACAAGCAAATCGGAATTATACAATTCAAATAGTTTAGAAAACCCAGCCATTTCTGCATTAAGTTTGTGTGTTAATCGCAATTCCTTTGTTTTCTGTGGTATATCAAACTCTAATTCTTTAAATAGTTCGCTATTTCTAAGATCTTCAAGGTGGGTAATTCCATCACCATAAATGAATTTCACCGTCCCTTCAATTACATTACCATTATTCATGTTTGGAGCCGCTACATCACTAGAAGGAATCTGAACTAATCCATCGCTTCTAAATTTATTTGCTAAATTAATAACTTTTCGTGGATTACGTCTATTTTGAATTTTTTGTATTTTTTCAAGACCATAGGAATCTATGTTTCCCACTCCTGAGTCATAGATAGCCTGCATTGAATCTCCAAAAAAACCTACGATATTATCTCTAGTACTCTTTCTGAGATGCTCTAATAAAATTTTTACAACTAAGGGACTCGTATCTTGATACTCGTCAACAAAAATATAGTTTGCAGTATCCTTTAAAATATCACTCAACTTCTTATATTTAGAAAACATTTTTTCAGCAACTATAAGAACATGGTCATGACTTATTTGAACTTTATTTTGTTCAATTATGTTCATAGAATACCATTCAGTATATTCAACACGAACACCATCAAAATAATCAAGCGAAATAAGTTCCTCACCTAATACTTCCTTTGGAGCAACGAATAAGATTTGTTCATCATCATTTATTAACTCAACAAGACATTCTTTAATCTCTTTTTGGAAATTTTCAATGACATGCCATATAAAATCGTGAATAGTTGAAACCCGTAAATTATCATTAATGATTCTAGATCTAATCTCTGCAACAGCATTGTTAGTATAAGTAATGCATACAATAGATTTTTTTGGTTCTTCCATAGATATTTTTTCAATAATGGAAATTAATGAATAAGTTTTCCCACTCCCAGCACCACCCTCAAGAATAAAATTTTGCCCTTGTTTTATTAATTCAAATACTTTTTCTACCTCTGGCTCTATTGTTCTCTCAACCATAACAATCCCTCCAAAATATAGTTAGGTACTTTCCAAGTGTTTTCTTCTCTTTCGAAATATAATAAACTTGATGCAAATGCAGATTTTTTGTTCACTTTATATCTAGCAAATTTATAGAAATCCTCTATTTCACTATCATCAAAGTTTTTTAAAGCTTCAAATTTAATAAGACCTTCTTTTTGATTGATAATGAATTGTTTATTTAAACTGATAAAGGCATCCTCAAAGCTAGCAGGCTGATAACTACTTTCATCTTCGGGAATTTGGTATGCAATACGAATTCTATTATCTGATGTTATTTTTTCTGCAAAACTCTTTTGAGCTACCATTGAAAATATTTCATCCCCAGAAATGTCAAAAAAACTTTTAATTGAAGTATTTGTTGTAGAGGTAGCATCTTCTGCTGAGCAAGAAGTCAAGCGATTATTTTCATTTTTATTCGCTGGATCAATATCCGTAATTATTAATACTTTTATTCCTAAAAAATCAAATAATTTCCTAAACACTTGTGAATGTGCACCTGTTTCAATAATTGAAATATTTTGAGAAAGTAACGGCATTATCATTGAATTTTGATTAAGTGAATTAGAAATATCCACTTTTTGCATCATTCTGGGAAGTAAAATTCTTTCTGTATCACCCTCAATACAAATAACTTTATCAGCAAAAAATAATTCACTACTATTAAGGGTAAGATACTGCTTTACAAATTTAAATCCTAGTTGGTCTTCTCCGTATTCTTCTTTCAATGAATTAAAAGCCTTTGATATTACTGTTCCAGCATCACGCTTAAAGTATATTAAATCATCAAAATTACAATCGGAAACTATATGAGACGAGTGTGTTGTAATTAAAGTTTGAATACAACCAATATCCCCACTTTCTTTTAGTTCATCATTGTGTTCCTTTAGCAAGTCTTTAATATTCTTGATAAAAATATACTGCAATTGTGGATGTGTATGCGATTCTGGCTCTTCAATATAAATTAGATTAATATCAGCAGGATCATTTTTTATATCAGCCATTAAAGTCTCAATTTCAAAAATAATTCCATATAAATTTAAATACCCCAAACCATTATATGTTTCAGGTAATAGACTATCGTCATGCTTATAATACAGTGTCGTATTATTACTTAAAATATCTTTCTCAGACAGTGATGAATGAATTGCTAACTCTGTTTCACTATCATTTCCACCAAATCTTTTGACGCGTTCAAAGACTGAAGTAAAAATTCCTTCGACGCCATCATCACCACTATATGCTCTGGTTAAAGTTTCATCTGCCTTTAAAATAGCAGATTGTAGTAAATTATTTGCGTTACTGTTAATTTCTTCGCCATTATTTAATTTATAAAATCGATTTGAGGTCTTAGATAATGAATGGTTATTTTCTTTATTAGATACTTCTCGACTAGCACTAATCCCTCTTACTTTAATAATTTTATGAACATCTTTCATTTCATGTAAATCAGACTTTTCTTCTGTCATTTCTTGAGTAATAGGATTATATCCACGTGAATAAATCTGTATTTCGAAAAATTTATTCAGATTTTTCTTCATAAATGATTCAAATTTTGAAAAATCATCTGCAAAATCACAAGTCAAACTACTTATCTCGCGAAGCTTTTGAATAGGAATTATATACGAAAATTCAAGAATAATAAAATTATTTTCGGGATTTAAATCCATCATAAATCCTTGGATATTTTGATAAGAATCTAATTCTGAATATTGAATCCAAATTTGAAGATTAATCCCTAAGATAGACGATAATTCCGAATCAGGAATATCAGAGACTCTCTTTATATTCTCAAAGATTTCCCTCCTATGATATAAATTAATATCTTCCCATACCAAATTGCGATTGGAATTTTTATTGAATATTTTTTCTAATACAGATAAAACCGAAGTCTTACCACAATTGTTTTTACCCACAATCAAGGATAAATCATTTTTCAACTCTAAAGAGAAATCGTTTAATAAACGATAATGTTGAATACAGATTTTTTTAATTTCCATCAATTATACCTTTTTTCATTTCCATTAATTCTCTCAACCGTTCCTGTCCCATCTTAAACATCTCTTCCTCCACCTTACTCCATTTTCCGAAGAGGCATTCTTGTAAAACTTCTGCTGCTGAGATTTGATCTACTTCCGAATCATAAACACACGATTGATCTCTTTGATAAATTTGAATTTGATTAAAAATTTTGTCATTTTCTAACTCTCGTAAGTTATCAACCAAATGTTCTACAATTCCATCATGGTACTCTTTGGGAGTCGCTCTCGCTTGATTAGGATCTATAGCATGGAGCTCCTCATAACGTATCAAGGTACTGAGATAAGACAATTCTGGCTTGGTCGCAATCAGTGCAAGTGAGACTTGATATCCTCTAGTTGTCAATAATTGTGCAGTTTTTCTAGGGACTTCTGTTGTTCTCAAAGTTCCCTCGATTAACAAATGATAACCTTGTTTACTCAACTCATCTACAAGATATTCAACCATTTGTCCCGCGAATACTTTGGTATAATCCACACTATCTTTGCCATACTTTTCCTGTAGGCCAAGGTAGTTCGGATGAAAAGAGCGATAACTATCCCCATCAATGATAATGATATTACCTTGAAATTCCCTTTGTTTAATACGATGAATCGTTGTTTTCCCTGCACCACTCTGTCCACCGAGCAAAATAGCCTTAGGATGAGATGAGCTTGTTTTTCCACGAGTTAAAGAACGAACGAGTCGTTTGGAGGCTTGTTCAAAATTATCTTGACTAAATTCTTCTAGTTTCATTAAGCCACCACCAGATGACTAGCTTGTTCTAGCATACGTTCAATGCCATCCAAATAGCCATTATATCGCTCCACATCCTCAAAAGTTGCAACAAGATAAATCTTCGTGTTAATCAAATCAGAAAGATCGTCGCTCATTAGAACCCAAGGATTAGAAGTATCGTCATATGCAATTCCTTGTTCATCTTGAAAACGATAAAGTTGCGCTAAGATATTCGCTCCTCGTTCCTTTATCAATTCTATTTTTAATGTTAACTGATAATCTTCAACTGGTATGAGCATTTTTTCCTCCCCTACTATATCGATATAGGAAACATTAAATTTTTTGCAGATACGATCGATTAATTCTGTCGAAACTCGACTTGTCCCATTTTCATAACGACTCAGACTATTTCTAGAGATACCAACAATCTTTGCAAACTCAGGCTGGGTTAATTTATGTGTTTTACGTAACGTTTTTATATTTTCTCCAATCATGTAACTCCTCCTTTTATTTATTTCTATTATAGCACAAAAAATAAAAACGCACCAAAAATGGTGCATTAATTCTATCGCTCTAGCTGAATGAAATATTCCATCTGTTACATCGATGGCAAACCAATCATCTAATACAATGGCTTTATCAAATAATCTATCTTATCTATTTTAAAGACAAATTTACCACAAAAACACACTGAAATACTCGTCCCAGTGTGTTTATTTCATTTTAAGATAACTTCATCAAAAAACACCTGATAAAAGCCTATCAGCTCTAATTCAGGTGTTTTGTTTTTATTGATTTATCTTTTGTTCTTTTCTTTTATTTATAGTATACTGATATTAAAAGTATATTGTAGGAGAATTTAAATGAAAGATTTTTTTGCAGGATTTGGTGAATTAAACCTTGTTACTTATCTGATATACGTGTGCATTGGCCTCGCTCCTCTCTTTCATATCTTTATTATCGGATCAGAAGTGAGTCCTGGAAAATTTGTTTTAACCATCTTGGGTATCGTTTACGTTATCGTTTTAACGATTGCTAAAATTTATAGGAAATTTTTCTGGAAATCATCGTAAAGAAACATAAAAATCCCATCAGAATATTTGAACCACACCTACTTTAGTCTAATTCTAACAGCTCTCATATTATAAGAAAAAAACACTTGAGCGGAAAGCATATAGCCCACATCAAGTGTTTTTTTATTAATTTATCTTACTGTTCTTTTGATTTTCTGTTTCCTAGGGCTAATCCAAGTCCAGCGAACAATAGACCAAGTCCCATGAGACTTTGATTTCTTGTATCATTGCTTCCTGTTTCAGGAAGTTTAGCCGGTTCTGGTTTGTAAGCAGTAGGTGCTGGTTTAGGAGTTTCTTTCTGCTCCAAAACTGGCACAGTTGTACGACGTTCCAAGTAGAATTGGTAGCTGTCTTTTGTTACCTTGTACTGACGTCCCTCACCGACTGTTTCCACAATCCATGAAGCTGCATCCTTAGTTAAAGAGTCAGCCAAGTTACGATCAATATCCATTAAACGTCCCTCAGACACAAAATCTTTAAAGTTTCGTTGATTATACAAGGTTGTCGCTACGATCCTATCAATACCAGCTTTTTTCAGAGTTGTTAATGCCTCAGCGATAGATGGAATTGACGGATCTTCTTTCATCCTAGCATCTGTTAACAACACCACAAACTTTTTATTTTTTGGTGACTTAGACCAGTCGTAAGTAGAAACAATCTTTGTGAGAGCAGGAGTTGCTGTTTCAGGAGAATCTCCCCCATGTGCAATCTTAATTTTTTCTAAAGCTTTTTCAAGTTCAACTGGATCTGTTGTAAAATAAGATTCGTTAAATTTTGTTAAAATTGTACCTTCATCTGTTTTTCCTCTATTACGTCCAAAAACTTCATCACTAAAGGTAGCTAATCCAAAACGTGCTGCCACTCCATCTTTGGCAAGATTTCTTGCAAACTCATTGACATTTTTACGAACAGTATTAATAGTTCCTCCCATAGATCCTGAACGGTCAACCACGAAAACAATATCAGCTGCTCCTGCTTTTTTAACAGTTGGTGGTGTTTTAGTTATTTCCACAGTTGTTGTCTTGTCTACTCGTTCGTACTGAGTATAAGAATTTCCATCTTTATCCTTAGCAGCTACAGTATTCTCTTTTGTCGTAGTTACAGGTTCTGGAATTTTTTCCACTTTTTCTGGAGCAATTTCAGTTTTAGTTACCTCAGCTACAGAGGTTTCAATATGGACTTTCTGATTGCCTTCTTGACTTTCTTTTACTTCGACAGCAGATTCTTTCTTTGAGACATCAATCAAATCCCCAGCTTTTGCTTCAGTTTCTTTGACAATAGGTCTTGATTTTTCAGTTGCAATTTCTGCTTTAGCCTCCTCAATAGGCGATTTGACTTCTTCAACTACTTTTGGTGCCTCAGTTACCTTAGTAATTTCACTTGACGAACCTTTACTAGTTTCATCAGCTGCAACTTGTCCAAGTTGTGCAAAAGCAAAGAGGATAGCCACAGATGCCAATCCAACTTTCATTTTACGAAACGAAAAACGTTCTTGCTTATACATTCCTTTTGCCATAATGACCTCTTTTCTTTAACAGATTTAATATTTTTTTTAAATCTGTTTTTTTTAGAATAACATAAATTAAGAATGTTTCCAAATATTTTCTGGAATCAAAATATTGATTAAAAATCCTATAGCATCAGTCTCTATGACATTTTTTTTGCTATTCAAATTAATTAGCGATTTTTACTTATACTATCTTAGGTTTTAAGAGTCAAAAAACAGTAAAACCTCTTGGTTCTACTGTTCTAATTTTAAAATGTTTGACGTTTAGCTTTACGTTCTGCACGTCCACGGGCACGACTTTCAGCACGCTTGGCTTTACGGCGTTTTTCATCGACCGCCCATTGAATTTTCTTCTTATAGCCTGGTTTGACTTTTTTCTTTTTCTTTTTGACCAAGCCAATCATTTCGATATCCAGTTTTTCCTGTTTTTTCTCACGATTGGCACGACGGTCACGGTCATAAGTGTCTTGGAACTCTCCATCTTTAACAACCTTAGGTACAAACTTGATTCCTAATTTCTCTAACTCACGAATATCAGAGTCATCGCTTGGCTGATAAAGGGTAATGGCTGTACCTGGTAGACCATTACGTCCAGTTCGTCCAACACGGTGGACAAAGAAGGACAAGTCCTGTGGAATAGCATCGTTAATGACGTGGCTGACACCTTCAATATCAATCCCACGCGCAGCCAGGTCAGTTGCTACGATATATTCAAAATCAAGATTTTTCACCTGATTCATGATCCGTTTGCGTTCACGAGGTGCAATATCCCCATGGATCTTTGCCACCTTTAATCCTTGGGCTGTTAGGTAGCTGTGCAATTCATCCGCACGAGTTTTTGTATTGACAAAAATCATGGCGAGATACGGCTGCATGACTTGAGTCAACTCATAAATCTGATCGTTCTTGTCACGACCCTTGGTCGAAATCAACCAGTTGTCAATGGTATCAGAGATAACGGTTTTGGTCTTGATCTTTTCCATAACAGGATTGGACAGGTATTTTTTCAAGAATGGTTGTAGCTTTTGTGGAATAGTCGCTGAAAAGACCATAAACTGCAAGTCCTTAGGAAGACTTCCTGCAATCTTATCAACTGTTTCCAAGAATCCCATATCCAAGGTCATGTCGGCTTCATCGACTACAAAGGTCTTAGCCTTGTGGATAGCCAAATCACCAGACTTGACCAAGTCATAAATACGACCTGGTGTTCCGATAACGATATGGGGCTGGTTGCTAGCTAATTTGTCAATCTGACGGGCCTTGTCTGTACCACCAACATAGTTCACAACACGAATCTCAACATCTGAATGTGATGCAATTTGACGAGCAGCTTGGTAAATCTGAGTCGCTAATTCACGACTTGGAGCTGTAATAACTGCCTGCACGCTATCGCTCTCTTCATCCAACTGTTGGAAAATCGGTAACAAGAAAGTATGAGTCTTACCTGAACCTGTTTTAGATTCACCAACCAAGTCACGACCTGCAAGGACAATAGGAATCAACTTTTCCTGCACCTCGGTAGGAGTCGTAAAATTCAACTCCTCCAAGGCTTCTTCTATATATTTTTTAAATTTAAATTTTGTAAATGACATAATTTCCTCGATTCTATCTATCTACTCATTATACCATAATTTAGTCTATTACAGGGGATGGATTTCCGTCAAGAATAATACCATGAACATTTTAACAACCAAGCATACATAAGAAACACTCCTAGTTACGATGAACAAGGAGTGTTATAAGGTTACTTAAGCTTCCATTCGTCTCTCAGCCAATCACAAAAATAGTGATAACGTTCCTTAAGAGCTTCATGATGCCCATAAGCATCAAATGTGCAATAAGTCGAAGGGACTTTCTCTGAAATCAAATCATGAATGTCTCTTGCAAAAATAGGAGCCTTAGACAGACGATTGGAATGATTGGCACCTTCTGTCTGACCATTTTGCAGATAAATCCGGCTTTGGCTCTGTATCAGGTCATGTTCCCCACAATATTCTGTAAAGTCTGGATACCAGAAGGAACCACAGATAGAAAAGATACAGGTCGCAGGAAGATAACTACTATAGAGACTATAGACGGCAGCAAGACCACCCAGTGAATAGCCACCATAAGCAATTCGACTTTCATCAAGCAAGTAGTCTTTCTTTAGAATTTTTAAAATTCCTTGAAAGAGCTTCTGATGGTATTGGTCTACCTTCCCACCAAAATCTGGAACCCCTTCTTTCAATGCACCAGCCTTCCAAGGTGTAAAGTCATCCAGACGATTTTCTGGAATCAACCCTACCAAAATTACAGATTGAGATAGGTCTGATAAATAATCCAGTTCCCCATCGTTTAAGAGCACAAGTGGATAGGCTTGTTGAGGATCATAGTTTGAAGGAAGACTGACCCTAACTCGAATCCCTTCCCAGTTAAACTCCTTATTTCTTGATAAAGTCATTGATTTTTTCAAGGGAATCAATCACTGCAGGACCGTAATCCATCAACTCATCGTAAGAGATGGTCATGATTTTTTGATTCTTGATTGCTGGTACATTTTCCAAAACAGCATTTGCCTTCATCAAATCCACTGCTTTTTCATCTAATTTTTGATTGCGGTCACTAGTTACATAGATAATCAACTCAGGATCCATTGATACTAGATTTTCCAAGGTCAAGCCAGAAGTTCCTGTTGCAACATTGGTATAACCAAGTTGGTTAAGCAAGCTTTCCTGAAGAGCTGACTTGTAGGCACCAAAGGTTTCGTCATTGTAGGCCACCATAATCAGAGCTTTTTTCTTTTCACCCTGTGTTTCTGGGTTGGCTTTTTTAACCGCATCGATTTTAGCTTGTAATTGCTCGGCATATTGGTTAGCCTTGTCTTGGACATTGAAAATGGTACCAAGATTCTTCACATCTTCTACGATATTTCCTAAATCTTGTTGGATAGTTGAAAGTGAAGCTTTTTGCGTATAAACAGGGATTTTGTTTTCATTCCAAGCACTAATGGTTCCCATTGACTTTTCAGAAAACATCATGTTGCGTCCCATCAAGGCATCTGGTTCATAAGAAAGAACTGTTTCTTGTGAGACAGATTTTTTATCGCCAATGTGAGGGATAGCTTCAATAGCATCCTTGTATTTACCAGTTACAGCATTATCGGGATTGAGCATACCAGCAATTTTATCTTGCAAACCGAGTTCAAGTAGGATTTCAGTTGTTGAGAGGTTGTTGGTGATGACCTTTTCAGGTGCCTTTTCAAAGACTTGTTCGACTTCATTTCCTTTAGCATCATAAGTTTTGATAGTTACAGGATAGCTAGTTTCTGTATTAGCTTTTTGACTAGCTTCTGTTGTAGCCGGTGCCGTTGCTGTTTCTTTAGATGCGTTACCACAAGCTGCCAAAGATAAGGCAGCTACTGTTAGGAGCAAAATACTAAGTGTTTTTTTCATGTTTTGTTTTCCTTTTTAATTTTTATAAATAGTGAATCATGGCTTGCTGATCTTCTGTCCAAGTTACCTTACTTTGAACGCCATAGACAGCCTGCAATGACTCGGGTGTGATGGTCTCTTTTGGAGTACCTTGGTAAACAATCTCCCCTTCTTTCATTAGGTAGAGATAGTCTGAATAGCGACAAGCTAGCTGAATATCATGCAAGACAGCTAGCACATTGATCTGAAGATTTTTGACAATGGTCAATAAGTCTAGCTGATACTTGATATCCAAATGATTGGTCGGTTCATCTAAGAGCAAGAGGGTCGGCTCTTGGGCCAAAGCGCGTGCTAACAGAACCCGCTGCTTCTCTCCTCCTGATAAAGAAGAATAGAGTCGATTTCTCTTTTCAAGCATATCTACCTTGACCAAAGCATCCTCAACCAAAGCAAAATCTCTGTCTTTTTCCTTTTGCAAGAAAGAGAGATGGGGTGTTCTACCCAGCATGACAATCTCCTCAACTGTACAATCAAACTGAAGTTGATTAAACTGCGTGATGACTGCCATCTGCTTTGCCGTTTCTTTGACGCTCATTTGGTCTAGAGGCTTCCCATCTAAAGAAATCAAGCCCTGATTCGGCTTTTCCTGTCGATAGAAGAGTTTCAACAAGCTGGTCTTTCCACTTCCATTTGGTCCCAAAATAGTATGAAATTGGTTTCCCTCAAGTTTAATTGAGACTCCTTTGAGAATCTTTTTTTCTCCGATTCCAAAGTGAATATCCTGGCACATTAAGTCCATATCAGACTCTCACCTCCCTTCGTCTACTTGCAACCATGTAGATAAAGAAAGGTGCACCTACTAGGGCTGTGAAAATTCCAATCGGCAGTTCAGCATTTTGAATCAGAATGCGAGCAAGGACATCTGCCCAGACGACAAAGAGGGCGCCTAGTAAGGTTGCAATCGGAAAAAGCCTTTTGTAATTTGTCCCTACCAAACTTCGAGCCAAATGCGGTGTAATCAAACCGACAAAACCGATAATCCCACAGGTCGAAACTAGGACTGCCGTCATCACAGCTACAATCGTCACATAGAGATACCAGTATAAACGCAAGGGAATTCCCAAAGTCAAAGCCGCCTCATCTCCCATCATCATGGCATTGAAAACACGGTATTGGGAAGAGAAAAATAAAAAGGCGATTCCCACGATTATAGTTGGTAAGGTTAAGTGAGCCCATGAGGTCCCCGCTAAAGAACCCATGGTCCAAAACTTGATGGTCATAACGCTATCAGCATTGGCCCCAATAGAGATAATAAAGTTTGAAAAAGCCAAAAATAGTGCATTGACAACCGTCCCTGATAAAATGAGGCTAGAAGTTGTCATCCTGCCCTGCATAGACGCAATGAGAAGAACTGCAACTGTTGCTAAAATCGCTCCTAGGAAAGAACCTAGACCAATCATAACTTTAAATCCAAGAATAATACTCAAAGTTGCTCCAAAGGTTGCCCCGGCTGAAATTCCTAATACATAGGGCTCTGCTATTGGATTGTTGACCGTTGACTGCATGACACTACCACACATGGAAAGGCCTGCACCAACAATCAAAGCAAGAAAAACCCGTGGTAATCTCATATTCCAAACAATAGCAAGCGTAGACTTTGAAATGTCTCCTATCTCAAAAGGAGCCCCTAACTGACTCAAAATTATCCGATAGGTATCACTCAAACTAATTTGAACAGAACCCATAGAAACTGCCAGAAACAGAGAGATTCCCAATGCTCCTAACAGGATAGCTAGTAAAAAACAATATCTCAGGTTTTGATGGTTTCCATAAAATTTGGAAAGCATGAAACCCTCCTTTAACAAAAATTAAAAATTTAGACAATTTTCATAATCAGTATACCACATTTCTAAATCAGGAACAAGACTAGAAAAATATAGAAAAAAACCTCTGAAGTCAGAGAGCTTATTTGAGCGCGGGCTAAAATCCTAGTGAAAAAGATGAAACTCTTTGTGTTCATCGAACACTGTGTCCTTTCCCTATTTTCATACGGATTTTTAAGACCCTTAGCATCATGATTCTTGCTGGATAAAACGTTTGTAGACTAAGTGGCAAGCCGAAGATTGTACAAAAATGTTAGTGAAACAAAAAATCTCCCCGAAGGGAGATCATTCTGGTTTATTTTACCTTACAGTGCTAGGAACCATAACCGAAGATTATACTTGAGTATATCGAGGTAAGGTGACAAAAACAAAAAGACTACCCAATTAGAGTAGCTTCATTATCAAGATATGCTCAATTGAACACGGCCTAAAAACTTGGCAAAATCAAAAAATCTCCCCGGAGGGAGATCATTCTGGTTTATTTTACCTTACAGTGCTAGGAACCGTAACCGAAGATTATACTTGAGTATATCGAGGTAAGGTGACAACGCAATGTAAGTGGAAAATAAAGCAGATTAACGACGAAGTCCTAGAGAGTTGATCAACTCACGGTAACGGTTAACGTCGTTTTTACGCAAGTATGCAAGCAAGTTACGACGGCGACCGATTTTCTTCATCAATCCACGGTAAGTAGCGTGGTCTTTTTTATGTTGTTTGATGTGTTCGTTAAGGTGGTTGATTTCCCAAGTAAGGACAGCAACTTGAACCTCTACTGAACCTGTGTCACCTTCGTGACGTGCATATTGTGCAATGATTTCATTTTTTTTCTCTTTTGAGATTGCCATGATGTTTCTCCTTTTTATTTGGCTTCATCCGAGTGACAGGTTGGCATGCCTGTAACCAAGAAGAAGTTATTTGTCTTTACGACAGTTCTTATTCTACCAAGAACTACCTTCTTTGTCAACAGATTTACAATCCTTATCTCAAAAGTGCTATAATAGTTATAGGAAGGATATCTAAGGTGATAACTTGAAAAGTGAGGTGATTAGCATGCGTAAATTCTCGCAATATCTCCCCTACTATCTGGTCATATTTTTCTTTTATTGGCCACTTTATGAGCTGTTATTATGGACTATTACTAAAAACTATATCTTGAAGGAGCTCACCATCGGCAACGTTATTATCTTCTCTCCACTGGTGACTTTCATAGTATCACTATTCTACTCTTATCGTTTCAAGTTCTCAGTTTGGTGGTTAATTGGAGTTGGCTTGCTCTTTTGCTTTACCATCATTACTTTCGGAGAATTTATCCTTCTCTACTTCCTAGCCTATGAAATCTTTGCCCTCGCGGGTATGGCTGTCGGTGTAGCTATTAAGAATCTAGTGCAAAAACTGAAAAGGAAAAAACTTTCACAAAATCCTTGAAAAATCTCACAATCATGCTATAATAATGCATAGAGACAAGTCACTTAGCCCCTTTCTACTAGAGAGTGCGTGGTTGCTGAGAACGCATAGGAAGCCTAAACTGATACTACTCTACTGACTTTTATGCAAACATAAAACGGTGGCCACGTTAGAGCCAATCAGAGGTGTCCCTCTTTTTTGAGGAACATAAATGAAGGTGGAACCACGTTGCGACGTCCTTTTTAGGATGTCGCTTTTTGTTTGGAGAACTATTATTACTGGCTTAGGATAGAATATAAACATAAATTGAATATGGAGGTTGATATGAAGAAAGTATTGCCCTGGGTAATTTCCTGTACCTTCCTTATAGTTTATGTGTGGCTAATGAAAACTCTCAGTCTATGGGGCTTGGAGTACATTGTTGTCTTTTCATTTTTTGCATTTGTTCCTCTTATACCATTTCTTGCTCCTTTTCTCGGTATCTTAATGTTTTTCAACAACAAGAAACTCGTTATAACGGGATATCTTTTAAGTCTTACTACTGGTATTTACTTGGTCAATGCTCTCAGAAGCTATCCGATAAGGATATACATGAGTGGTGAAATGACTGATGAGCAATATTTGTCTTTAATCCTTTCCTTGGTAAGTTATTTACTTATTTCTACAGTTTGTTTTATTTGTAGAATGAAAATGTTAAAGCATCATTCAGTTAGATAAACAAATATAATTGTTCTTTATAACTAACCCATCTCTATTTCTTCAAACCTCAATTTTAAATTACGATAAATTTTAAGGAGAAAAACATGATCAAAATTACTTTCCCAGATGGCGCTGTTCGTGAATTCGAATCTGGCGTTACAACTTTTGAAATTGCTCAATCCATCAGCAATTCTCTAGCTAAAAAAGCTCTTGCTGGTAAATTTAACGGCAAATTGATTGACACTACTCGTGCGATTACTGAAGACGGAAGCATCGAAATCGTGACACCAGATCACGAAGATGCATTGGATATCTTGCGTCACTCAGCTGCTCACTTGTTTGCACAAGCCGCTCGTCGCCTTTTCCCAGACATTCACTTGGGTGTTGGTCCAGCTATCGAAGATGGTTTCTACTACGATACAGACAACCAAGCTGGTCAAATCTCTAACGAAGATCTTCCTCGTATCGAAGAAGAAATGCAAAAAATCGTTAAAGAAAACTTCCCATCTATTCGTGAAGAAGTGACCAAAGATGAGGCGCGTGAAATCTTTAAGAATGATCCATACAAATTGGAATTGATCGAAGAGCACTCAGAAGATGAAGGTGGTTTGACTATCTACCGTCAAGGTGAATATGTAGACCTCTGTCGTGGACCACACGTCCCATCAACAGGTCGCATCCAAATCTTCCACCTTCTCAATGTAGCTGGTGCTTACTGGCGTGGAAATAGCGACAATGCGATGATGCAACGGATCTACGGTACTGCCTGGTTTGACAAGAAAGACTTGAAGAACTACCTTCAAATGCGTGAAGAAGCCAAAGAACGTGACCACCGTAAACTTGGTAAAGAATTGGATCTCTTTATGATTTCTCAAGAAGTGGGTCAAGGTCTTCCATTCTGGTTGCCAAATGGTGCCACTATCCGTCGTGAATTGGAACGCTACATCGTCGACAAGGAAATCGCTGCTGGTTACCAACACGTCTACACTCCACCAATTGCCTCAGTAGAACTTTACAAGACTTCTGGTCACTGGGATCACTACCGTGAAGATATGTTCCCAACTATGGATATGGGTGATGGGGAAGAATTCGTTCTTCGTCCAATGAACTGTCCTCACCATATCGAAGTCTTTAAACACCACGTTCACTCTTACCGTGAATTGCCAATTCGTATCGCTGAAATCGGGATGATGCACCGCTATGAAAAATCTGGTGCCCTCACTGGTCTTCAACGTGTGCGTGAAATGTCTCTCAACGACGGTCACCTCTTTGTGACTCCAGAACAAATCCAAGAAGAATTCCAACGTGCTCTTCAGTTGATTATCGATGTTTATGAAGATTTCAACTTGAATGAATACCGTTTCCGCCTCTCTCTTCGTGACCCTCAAGATACTCACAAGTACTTTGATAACGATGAAATGTGGGAAAATGCCCAAACCATGCTTCGTGCTGCCCTTGATGAAATGGGCGTTGACTACTTTGAAGCTGAAGGTGAAGCTGCCTTCTATGGACCAAAATTGGATATCCAGGTTAAGACTGCCCTTGGAAAAGAAGAAACCCTCTCTACGATCCAGCTTGACTTCTTGCTTCCAGAACGCTTCGACCTTAAATACATCGGAGCTGATGGTGAAGAACATCGCCCAGTTATGATCCACCGTGGGGTTATCTCAACTATGGAACGCTTCACAGCGATCTTGATTGAAAACTACAAGGGTGCCTTCCCAACATGGCTTGCGCCACACCAAGTAACCCTCATCCCAGTATCTAACGAAAAACACGTGGACTACGCTTGGGAAGTAGCGAAGAAACTCCGTGACCGTGGTGTCCGTGCTGATGTGGATGAACGTAAT
Organism: Streptococcus sp. Marseille-Q6504; assembly: GCF_965111625.1. Lineage (NCBI taxonomy): Bacteria > Bacillati > Bacillota > Bacilli > Lactobacillales > Streptococcaceae > Streptococcus > Streptococcus sp. Marseille-Q6504. Next base: position 123,137 of record NZ_CBCOON010000001.1, on the reverse strand, counting down.
GAGAAAATGCAATTCAAGATTCGTGCTTCACAAACTAGCAAGATTCCTTACCAATTGATCGTTGGTGACAAGGAAATGGAAGACGGAACTGTCAACGTTCGTCGCTATGGACAAAAAGAAACGAACACTGTGTCAGTAGAAGAGTTTGTAGCAGCTATCCTAGCCGATATCGCCAACAAATCACGTGTTGAAAAATAAATCGATCGCAGTCTGAGAAACATTTTTCAGTAAGAAAAAGCAACAACTATTTCAGTTGTTGCTTTTTATATTTTATTTAACCTGAGCTAGTAGTGATTGGTCAAACCACCACAAATGATATTCTCATCAACAATCCTTTCTATCCATTAACTTTTGGATATAGGATATCCTCCCAAGATTTGCTTCCATGAGTTAGATAAGTTGACTATCCTCAATCCTTGTCTGCTTCATTTTCTTTTACGAGATCGTTTTGTGAATCTTTTTCAGAGAGTTTTTGATCAATATACTTGTCAATGTTTTCATAAAATTCCTTGGTCGCTTCACTATCTAATGTTGGCGAGTTCTGAACTTGATTCACTTTCAATTGAACAGATTGAATACCGTAAGAGGCTTGTTTTTGGTGGAGTGTTTCTAATTCTTCTTCTGAAATCGGATCTCCAACAACCGTCAAGACCAATTCATTGTTACTTGACTTGTAGACTTGATTAATAACCGTATAATTGGCGAACTCTTTTCCTACAAACTGTTTGATCCCTTCTTTGCGCGCTTGTTCTATTGTCAGAGTAACTGCCGAATAGCTAGCTGGAAGAATCAACAATACAATCAAAGAAATCAAGCCAATTCTCATTTTAATGCTCAGCTCTTTAAATGAAGTTAAAGGAGATTTTCTCATCAAAATTCTTGTTCCAACAATGTTGGCTAGCATGATAAAGACACAGTTGATCAAGAAAAGATAGAGAGCCCCCAATAAAAATCGTACATTCCCATTAGCTAAACCATAGCCAGCAGTACAGATAGGCGGCATCAAAGCTGTAGCAATGGCTACTCCTGGCACGATATTGTTTGCTTCTTTTTTCCTTGAACCGATCACACCAGCAATCCCACCAGCAATAGCAATGAGAACATCCCAAATGGTTGGAGAGGTTCGTGCGATCAACTCGCTACTTGCATAAGACAAGGGAGAAATCCAGAAATACAGAGTCGAGACAAGCAAACTAACCAATACTTGAGTAAATAAAACTTCTAGAGATTGCTTGATTAAACGCGTATCAAAAATAGCTAAACCGAATCCCAGTCCAACAATCGGTGTCATGAGAGGTGAAATTAACATGGCTCCAATAATAACAGCTGTTGAATTCATATTTAGACCGATAGAGGCAATAAAAATTGCACACATCAAAATCGCTGTATCTCTCAATCGAACATGAAGGTCATCGTATAATTTCTCACGGTATTCCCGTGTTGAATAATTGGCAGTCATTTGTCCTCTCCTCTTTCCTTATTTAAATCGGTATAATAATTAATAATAACAGCTGATAAACAGCCAAAAAATATGAGCCCATAAATCGTCAAGAAGACACTGGTAATCCTTCCAATCAAGGTCACAGCTAGGAGATCCCCGTAGCCGACAGTCGTCGAAGTCACAAAAGCATACCAAAGACCGTCTCCGTAATTTGTGATAGCAGGTTCAACTAGGAAAAGCACGCCTCCTGACCCAAAAACAAAGGTCACAAAACTCAGAGCAAACCGAGTAAAACCCGTAACCTGTATAATATGCCATAACATTTTTAAACGTCTCATTTGTTCTCCTTATTCATACTAGCTCCTGACCGAGCCGTTTTTTCCAATAATCAAAGTGAAGATAGGACATGATCTCCATCAGAGAAAGATAGACAAACTGATAGATCTGATTTAAGCTGATTATCAACTGATATTGTTTGAAAAATGACTGGAAGAAAGACCAGATATGACTGTCTTGAATCAGTCCCTTCTTAACATTATATCAAAAATTTTACAGTCTTTCTCTGAAGAAATCAATTAATTTAAAAGATAGAGAAAGGAAGAAATTTTTGTATCCTTATCCGAAGAAGAAAAACGATATCTCCTCTGAAAGTAGATACCGTTTTAATGTTTAAACATGATGAGTTTGTAGCAGCAATTCTAGCTGATATCGCCAACAAATCACGTGTTGAGAAATAAGAGATAAAACCTGGGACAAAATCCCAGCTACTAAAAAAGAGGCTGGGACAAAAGTCCTAGCCTCTCAATTGTCTTTGGATTGTCGAGCAAGACGCAGTGGTTGAGTGGGCTCTACTACGCTGATTTCATCAGATTTTACAGTCCTACTCAACTGTGCGGAGGTGGGACAACGAAATCGAATTCTAACGAATTAACGATTTCTGTCCCACTCTCTTTTTTGATGTTTCTGTTTTTACATTTGAACAATTCTACGATAGCTTCTTGAAGTAATCATAAAGATAAGTACGTAGATGAGGGCAAAGATACCACAAATAGAAAGTGTTACACTTAACATCATAGCTGTATCTACTACCCCAATGACCTTAAGAATCAAACTTAACATATGATAGGCAAAAGCCAAGTGTAGGAAAGCAAAGATTACAGGGAGGAAGAAAACAGTCAAGACCTGCTTGTTAATGGTTTGTTTGATTTGTTTTTGATCCAAGCCCACTTTTTGTAGGATGACAAAGCGTTCACGATCCTCATAACCTTCTGAGATTTGTTTATAGTAGATAACGAGTACAGTTCCAATCATAAAGATGATAGAGAGGAAAATACCAATAAAGAGAACTCCTCCAAAGAGAGCATTCATTTGGGCAATTGCGTCACTTGCAGTGCCTCCACCATAAACCATGCCGTCTTCATTTTTGAGATTATGACTAAAATTATTTACAAACTCCTCAAAATCATCAGATAGCTTTAACTGTTCCTCTAGACTAGCTGTTACATCCATACCACCGTAGAGCTGTGTGTATACAGCTGAATCCTGGTACTGTTCCAAAAAACTTTGAATATCAGCTACTACAAGATAGTTATAATCCGATACCAATAGTACATAGGGATTAGAAACATGATTGGCAATAAAATCCTGCTGGATTGCTTCCTTGATTGTATAGTTCTGATTGTTCAGACTAAATGCTTTCTGATCTTTAAGTTGGTCGTTTCGAGCCCAAAGTCCTACTTCGTTACCAGTAAGGTTCAGCTTTTGTCCAGTCATTTTTTCATAATCTTTTTGATCAAAAACCAGGAAGACTGTCTTAGGCATGACATTGTTTTGCCCTTTTTCAAAGATGGTTAATTTGGTCCCCTCTTGACTCGAAAGACCGAAACTTGCATAATTGAGGACGTCCTTATTGCTGATGGTTAGGTTCTTTTCGCTAGCGTATTGAGTCAAAAGCTTGTCTAAATCCTCAACTTCTACATGTTGTCCCTTAACATCAAAATCGTGAGGATACATGAGTTTTTTCATATTCTCAGATCCGTTGTAGATACTAGTAGCTGCAGACATAGTAACCAAAACCATGGTTGAAAGGATGGCAATGGTTGCTAATCCGACCGCATTTTTCTTCATACGAAAGATAAGGTTAGAAACAGAGATGAGGTTATTGGGTTGGTAGTAATATCTCTTGTTTTTCTTGAGCAACTGTAAGAAAACTGTAATACCAGCATTGAATAAGAGATAGGTCCCTACAATAACTAACATAACCGCAATAAAGAAAGTAGCGACAGCTTTGAAAGCATCTGTTACGCTTAGTGCTAGGTAGTAGCCACCACCTAGAGTAATTAGCCCTACAAGCGTCTGAAGAACTAGGAAACGCCCCTTCTTCTCACCCTTCGCTTTTTCTCTAGAAAGCTGAAGAGCATCCATACGGATAATGCGTACAGCGTTCAGGAAAACGATGACTAAAAAGATAAAACCGAATACCAGAAGGATTGAAAGCACTACAGACCATTGGAAAGTTGCAACTAACTCTACCTTCATCTTTGCAAGTTTAAGTAGCAAAGCGAAAATCAGATTATCAAAGAGGGCACCAATTCCAATCCCGGCAGTGACTGTTACTAGCCCAAATATCAAGAGTTCCTTAAAGGTCATACCAATCAAATGGCGCTTTTCTAAGCCCAACATGCCATATACACCCAGTTCTTTGGAGCGATTTTTCATGACAAAACTGTTGGCATAAAGCACGATAATGGCAGATGCAAGTGTCACAACGACAAGCCCTAGTTGTAGGGTAAATTGTATAGAAGATGCACCACGCAAATCCACAATTTTAGGATTAAAGGCTAGGGAGTAAAAGAGATAGCTGATAGTGACTGCCAAAATGACAGACAAAGCAAAAGGATAATAGAGTTTGCGGTTTTTAATTAAGTTGGAGATGGCCAACTTATTGGTTAATCGAAACATACTAGTTCACCTCACTTGCCATAACAGTCAAGGTGTCAGAGATTTCTTGGAACATCTGACGATCCGTCTTTTCACCACGATAGATTTGATTATAGAGAATACCGTCCTTGATGAAAAGAACACGTTTTGCACGGCTGGCCGCAGCTGTTGAGTGGGTCACCATGAGAATGGTTTGCCCTTGTTCATTGATCTGATCAAAGATATCAAGGAGGGCTGCAGATGATTTAGAGTCTAGGGCACCTGTTGGCTCGTCCGCAAGAAGAATTTCTGGTTCTGTGATGATAGCCCGTGCAACTGCAACCCGTTGTTTTTGCCCTCCAGAGATTTCATAAGGGTACTTCTCCTGCAATTGATTGATGCCAAGATTTTCGGCCGTCACGACCAATTTTTTCATCATTTCTGTAATAGGCTTTCTAGACAATACCAAAGGGAGTAAGATATTGTCTTTAACAGAAAGCGTATCTAACAAATTGAAGTCTTGGAAGACAAAGCCTAACTTTTCACGACGAAAGCTTGATGCTTCAGAATTTTTAATGGTAGCTGTGTCAGTTCCATTTAGGAAGACCTGCCCACGCGTTGGCTTGTCAAGCATAGCAAGAATATTCAGTAGAGTAGATTTACCAGATCCAGACTCACCCATGATAGCGACGTAGTCGCCTTTTTCAACGGTAAAGTGAATATCTTTCAGGGCTTCTACTTGGTTGCCTTGAAAGCGAGTTTTATAAATCTTTTGAACGTGTTTTACATCTAATAGTGTCATGATAATCTCCTTTTTAATATCCCATTAATTGAAACTGAGCCTGCATAATAGCGCAACCGAGCTGAACTCGCTCGATCTCTTTTGGACTTGGTTTACTTGTATCTTTCTTTTGTAAGATTGTTTTCATGGTTCCTCTCCTTTTTCTTTATGCTCTAAGTTTACTCCAAAAAAAGGTGGCTTGCCATAACATAACCTTACAAAAGAGGCTTTTAATCTTACATTTTTGTAAGATTAAACTATTTTATACTCAATGAAAATCAAAGAGCAAACTAGGAAGCTAGCCGCAGGCTGTACTTGAGTACGGCAAGGCGAAGCTGACGTGGTTTGAATTTGATTTTCGAAGAGTATTATCTGATTGAAGCCTTTTTTCTCACTATATCAAGGTCTAAAGAAGAGCTTGAAAGGTTTCTTCCAAGCTCTTCACAATTCTTTTCATTCAATCAGTAAATTCACTTCAGAGAACTTAATCCTCACAGTTGTTCCTTGCCCAAGTTCGGATTCTATTTGAATCTGATGTCCTAATTCTTGGCTGATTTTCTGGGTTAGATAGAGCCCAAGTCCAGATGACTGCTGAGTCATTCGACCATTATATCCTGAAAATCCACGTTCAAAAACTCGCAACCGATCACTGTTTTTGATACCAATCCCAGTATCTTTGATGCAAAGGTCTGAACCATCCATGTAGATTTCAACCCCACCTTCATTTGTGTACTTGAGGCTATTTGACAGGATTTGTTCAATAACTACCAACAGCCATTTCTTATCCGTCACAATGCTTCTATCCAAGTCATGCAGATCGACACTTAGACCTTTCTGGATAAAGAAAATGGCATATTTGCGAATGACTTCCTTGACTAAATCTTCTATATTTTCTTTCTTCAAAACCAAATCATCATGGAAGCTTTCTAAGCGTAGATATTGGAGTACGAGGTTGGTATAGGAATCAATCTTAAAAATTTCCTGCTCCAACTGTTGCTTCAGTTGGCGATCTGCCACCTCACTCACTAGGAGTTTACTGGCTGCAATTGGTGTTTTTATCTGATGAACCCAGAGTGTATAGTAGTCCACCAAATCATTATAGCGGTTTTCAGCATCTGATTTCTTTTGATAGAGTTCAGATTCGCTTTTCTCTAATTTTTCAGTTAGAAGGACTTCCATTGGTGACTTAGCTTTTCTTTCGCCATAGAGCAATTCCTTACGATAACGTTGCAATTCTATCAAGAAATCAAATACCAAAAACAAAAATGTCAAAAATGTAGATAGAAAGAAGAAATAGTTAAAGTAGGGCCCTTGCTTATCAAACAAGATTTCAAAGAGAAAAAGCAAACCTGTAAGCGATAGAATAAAAGCAAAAAAACGGCTACGCGAACGGATATAAGCTAGAAAAAAACTTTTAATATCAAGCATGTTTCAATCCATACCCTATCCCTTTCTTGGTTTCGATAAAACCAATCAAACCTTCTTCCTCCAGTTTCTTGCGCAAGCGAGCGACATTAACAGATAAGGTATTGTCATCGATAAAAAAGTCACTGTTCCAGAGTTCCCGCATCAAATCATCACGCGCTACGATATTTCCTGCATGTTCAAATAAAACCCGCAAAATCTGAAATTCATTCTTGGTTAGGCTGATAGCTTTGCCATTGACATGCACATCCATAGACTTGGTATTGAGGATAACTCCTGCATATTCTAAAAGACTCTCATCTCGTCCAAATTCATAAGAGCGGCGCAATAATCCTTGTACCTTAGCTAAAAGGACCTGCTGGTCAAAAGGCTTGGTCACAAAATCGTCAGCTCCCATATTAATAGCCATCACGATGTCCATAGCCTGATCTCTTGAAGACAGAAACATAATCGGAACTTTGGAAATCTTGCGAATTTCCTGACACCAATGATAGCCATTAAAGAGAGGCAATCCAATATCCATTAGGACCAGATGAGGCTCAGACTGAACAAATAGAGTCAGAACTTCCATAAAGTCTTCTACCATGACTACTTCAAAACCCCATTCGGAAAGCATTTTCCCAACTTGCTGACGAATAACTGGATCATCTTCTACTAGTAAAATCTTATGCATCTGCTCCTCCTTTTTCTATATTATAGCAAAATTCTTTTCACTACTAGCAAAATTGATGTAAATCTGATATGATAAAAGTTAAGAAAGGAATTCTCATGGCCAATATTTTTGACTATCTAACTGATGTTCAATACGATTCTTTTTATGATATCCCATTAAATGAACTGGATGTACTTGCTCTGACTGAGCTGACTTATCTGTCTTTTGATAACTTACTAGACGAATCAGATAATCGCTTACTAGATGTCGCAACACGTGTTCCTCGTGACATTAACGTGTTGACTAATAAAGAACGTCTGCAACTCTTAGATCAACTCTCCACACACAAGCGTTTTAAAAATAGCAAGCTCTCTAACTTTGTCAACGATATTGATGAAGAACTCCAAAAGCAATTCGCTGCTATGACCTATCGTCTGAACCTAGATACCTATCTGATTGTCTTTCGTGGCACAGACGACAGTATTATTGGTTGGAAAGAAGATTTCCATATGACCTATATGAAGGAAATTCCAGCTCAAAAACATGCTCTCCAGTATTTACAGGACTTTTTTGCTCAACATCCTAACCAAAAGGTGGTCCTAGCAGGACACTCAAAAGGGGGCAATTTAGCTGTCTATGCTGCCAGTCAACTCGACCCACTTTTACAAAAAAACATTGTCGCCGTCTATACTTTTGATGCGCCTGGACTTCACAAGGAACTGACCGAAACAGCTGGCTATCAAAACATGATGGAAAGAACAAAAGTATTTGTCCCACAAGGTTCTATCATCGGGATGATGCTGGAAATCCCTGATAAGAAAATCGTCGTTCGAAGCACTGCTTTAGGCGGTCTTGCCCAGCATGACACCTTTAGTTGGCAGGTTGAAGACAAACACTTTGTCCAACTAGAGGAAATTAGTAGCGAAAGTCTCCAAATCAAAGACACTCTTAAAGAATGGGTGGACAGTGTGCCCGATGAAGAACTAGAGCTCTACTTTGATCTCTTTTTCGGAACCATCCTAGAATCTGGAATCACTTCCATCAATGATTTATCTTCTAGAAATGCTATCGACCATGTTCGACAACTTGTTTCTCAAGCCCAGACACTAGAGCCCGAGCAAGTTGAAATCTTAAAAAATCTGACACAACTCCTACTGGATGCACGTTTCCAAGCCTGGAAAAATCATTTTTAAAAAGTTAAAAGTCCCTTCCTTTATGGAGGGACTTTCTTGTTGATTCCTTATTTTGTGCTTCTGTGTTATACTAGAAACTGTAAATCTATGAAAGAGGAAATCCTATGAAAATCCATAAAACTGTGAATCCTGTCGCCTATGAAAATACTTATTATCTTGAAGGGGAGCAACACCTGATTGTAGTCGATCCTGGTAGCAACTGGGAGGCCATTCGCAAGACTATCGAAACCATCAACAAACCGGTCTGTGCCATTCTTCTGACCCACACTCACTATGACCATATTATGAGCCTTGACTTGGTCAGAGATACTTATGGAAATCCTCCAGTCTATGTGGCAGAAAGTGAAGCTTCTTGGCTCTATACCCCTGTTGACAACCTTTCAGGTCTCCCTCGACATGACGATATGGCAGATGTCATCTGCAAACCAGCTGAACACACCTATGTTTTTCATGAAGAATACCAGATTGAAGAATTCCGCTTTACAGTCTTACCAACGCCAGGCCACTCTATCGGTGGAGTTTCATTGGTTTTCCCAGATGGACACTTGGTCTTAACGGGAGATGCCCTTTTCCGAGAAACCATTGGTCGGACAGATTTGCCAACTGGTAGTATGGAACAACTCCTTCATAGTGTCCAAACCCAGCTCTTTACTCTCCCAAACTACGATGTCTATCCAGGACATGGTCCGGCTACGACTATCGCCCACGAAAAAACTTTCAATCCATTTTTCTAGCAAGTGAAAAACCAAGGACAATCATCCTTGGTTTTTGTGTAACTTCAATTTTTACATCATTACTTGCTCGGTAGAATCAACATTGACTAGAAAAATAATTCAAAACTAATTAGCTGGATTCAATTCTTTCCAGTCAATGTTAGACAAATCAAGCTTTTCAGAAGAAATATCTAAAACTTGCTCTGCTTTTTCATTACCACCGATTTGAATAGTTGCTTCTTTAATCTTCTGCACTCCATTTTTATCAAACGAATATAGAGCCAGGTTCATTTCTGGACGAGTTGACTGCCAGTCTGCATAAGAGACTAGACCATTTTCGTAAATAACAAAGCCTGAGCGAAAACCACCTGCAGAAGCTACATAAGCTGTATGAAGTAAGTTTGGTTTTTGATTTTCCAAATAGTAAATAGCTGAAACGAATTTTTCATCCCCAATAAGCAACTCATCTTGCCCATCTTTATTCAAATCAAGAAGGGCATATTTAAAGTCTGGTGCATTTTGATAATCCATACGAGAGAAAATCATGCCATATTCTTCTGAAGCAATCTTGTGTTGTTTATTTTCCTCGTATAAATCTTCTCTATTACCTTGTTTTAAAAGCTCTGTATAGTGATTATAACGTTCAATCACTTCTTTATACAAATCTGGTCCCGTTTCCTTCTTATTTTCAGCAGTTGATTGTGACACTTTGGTTGACGAGTCGCTTGTATTTTCAGTCTTTGCTTCTGTTGATGTACTAGACTTATCGTCTTTGGAAACAGATGATAGTGGAGATGAAGGTTCTGTATTGCTATTATTCTTATTGAGACCACAAGATGCCAAAACTGAAATCGAAAAAATAGCTGAAAGCATCATTAAAAATTTCTTCATATTAACCTCGATAGCATTGCATTTTCAGATGTATAAACTTCAAAAATGAATCATTCACGCCAAGTTATACTTGATTAAGAAATCATTTTACCAAATAATCACACGGTCTTCTGGTGAGCGCCACATGCCGTCGCCTTCTTTGACATCATAGGTTGTAAAGAAGTCATCAAAGTTTGGCACTTGGACATTAACACGGAGTTTAGCTGGGGCGTGCACATCAACGCTGGCCATGAGTTTCATCAACTCTGGGCGACCTTTCATACGCCAGATACGAGCAAAGTTATGGAAGAACTCTTCAGCTGAGAAGTCTGGTTCTCTCTTAGCAGCTTCAAGGGCAGCAGCGATTCCTCCAAGGTCGGCAACGTTTTCGGATACAGTTAGTTTCCCATTGATTTTTGCACCATAAGATTCTTGACCATCAAACTGGTCGATAACCTTCTGCGTTTTCTCTTTAAAGGCAGCATAGTCGCTCTCAGTCCACCAATCCTTGAGACTTCCATTTTCATCAAAGGAAGCTCCATTAGTATCAAAGGCGTGAGAAATTTCATGGGCAATAACCGCACCGATACCACCATAGTTGGCAGAAGATGACTGATGCAAATCATAGAATGGAGCCTGTAGGATAGCGGCAGGGAAGACAATCAAGTTCTTTTGTGGATTGTAGTAGGCATTGACCATATGAGCAGGCATTCCCCACTCCTTGTAGTCAACCGGCTGATTCCACTTGCTCCAACTGTGCTTGATTTCTACACGCGCAAAGGCTAGGGCATTCTCAAAGAGGCTAGCAGATTCATCCACTACCTTGTCCTTATAGCGAGCTGGCAGTTCTTCTGGATAACCGATATAAGGCTTGATGACATTGAGTTTGACGATGGCTTTTTCTCGAGTTTCAGGAGTCAGCCAGTCATTTTTAGCCAAACGTTCCTTATAAACGTCAATCATGGTCGCCACTTTTTTCTCTACGTCCGCCTTAGCTTCTGGAGAGAATTTTTCGTGGGCATACCAAAGACCCAGGGCTTGTTTGAATGGTCCTTGCGCTAAGTGGTAAGCAGCCTTGCGTTTATCTTGGGCTTCTGGAACACCTGAAAGAGCACGGCCATAAGCACCTGACAAGATACGAATCTCATCTGTCAAATAGCTCGTTGAAAGGTTGACCACACTCAAGATCAAGCTTGCCTTGAGCAAAGGCCAAGCTTCTTCACTATAGAATTGCTCTGCCGCTTGCCAGAAACGTTCCTCATCTACGATAACCTTATCTGGAGTTTGACCAATCACTGCTTGGAAGAAGTCATCTAGAGGTAAGGCAGGCGCAAACTTTTTGAAATCTTCATAAGCATATGGATGATAGAGTTTGGCATATTCTGAACTTTCTTCGTTAGAAAGCACCACAGCTGCGATGCGACTGTCCAATTCCAATCGTTTCTCTAGCAAATCTTCGATTTCTTCATCTGAGAAGTTATAGGCTTTGAGGAGATTAGCAGTACTTTCTTTCCAAAGATTCAATAATTCCTCACGCTGTGGATGGTCTTCCGCATAGTAGGTCGTATCTGGCAAGATTGTTCCTGGAGCACTAGCCCAAAGAACATTGGTTCTAGCATCCATAAAGTCTGGTGATACACCAAATGGAAGGAAGTTTGGTTTACCAGCTAATTCAAACTCTGCTAGCTTTCTTGTAAAGTCCGCGAAGCTCTCCAAATCTTGGTATTCCTTAAGCATAGGAAGGACTGGCTTGATGCCATCAGCTTCTCGCTTGTCGAAATCTCTGACCATACGATGGTATTTGACAAAGTTTGCTAGGATGGGATCTTCAGGAACATCTTCTCCAGCCAACCACTTGTCAGTTGTTGTTAGCATCAAGTCTTCGATTTCTTCATCAAGGTCGATAAAACCACCTGTTCGCGATTTGTCAGCTGGAATGACCGCAGTCTTTTCCCACTCACCATTTATAGCATCATAAAAATCATCTTGATATCGTGTCATCTTGTTCTCGCTTTCCTAATTTCACTTATTCTTAGCTTAGCAAAAATCCCTGGGGAATGCAATTAAAAATGCCGTCTCCTCCTATTTGATTTCAACGTTAATATTTTAAATTTTTACCAAAATTAACTTGACTTAAAAATAAAATTAATGTATATTAAAATCCAGGAGGAATACAACTGTATGATACGTATCGAAAACCTCAGTGTCTCCTACAAAGAAACGTTGGCACTAAAGGATATTTCACTAGTGCTCCAAGGACCAACGATTACCGGAATTATTGGTCCAAACGGCGCCGGGAAATCAACATTATTAAAAGGTATGCTGGGCATTATCCCACATGAAGGACATGCTTTTATCGAAGATAAAGAAATGAAAAAATCTCTTAAGAAAGTTGCCTATGTCGAGCAAAAAATTCATATCGACTACAACTTCCCTATCAAGGTAAAAGAATGTGTCTCTCTGGGACTCTATCCATCCATTCCACTCTTTCACACTTTAAAAGCAAACCACTGGCAAAAGGTGGCTGAAGCACTAGAAATTGTTGGACTTTCTGACTACGCAGATCGTCAGATTAGTCAACTCTCTGGTGGCCAATTCCAGCGTGTCTTGATTGCCCGTTGTCTAGTTCAAGATGCTGATTATATTCTCTTAGACGAGCCCTTTGTGGGGATTGACTCTGTCAGTGAAGAGATCATCATGAACACGCTGAGAGAACTTAAAAAAGCTGGCAAGACTGTCCTTATCGTTCACCATGACCTCGGCAAGGTTGCCCATTATTTTGACCAGGTACTCCTTCTCAACAAGGAGCTAATTGCCTTTGGTCCAACAAAGGAGACCTTCACCCAAGCCAATCTCAAACAAGCTTATGGTGACCGACTCTTTTTCAATGGAGGTGACCTATGATTGCAGAATTTATAGATGGATTGCAGAACTTCCACTTTCTCCAAAATGCCTTGATTACAGCTGTTGTGATTGGTATTGTTGCTGGAGCGGTCGGATGCTTTATCATTCTCCGTGGTATGTCCCTTATGGGAGATGCTATCTCGCACGCTGTCTTACCAGGTGTAGCTCTTTCTTTTATTTTAGGAATTGACTTCTTTATTGGTGCTATCATCTTTGGACTGCTTGCCTCTGTCATCATCACCTACATCAAGGGGAACTCTATTATCAAGAGTGACACTGCCATTGGGATTACCTTTTCATCTTTATTGGCTCTGGGCATTATCTTGATTAGTGTGGCTAAAAGCTCGACTGACCTCTTCCATATTCTCTTTGGGAATATCTTAGCTGTGCAAGACATAGACATGTATATTACCATCGGTATGGGAGCTCTCATTCTATTGATTATCGGGATTTTCTTCAAGCAACTCTTGATTACATCCTTTGATGAACTCCTAGCCAAAGCTATGGGCATGCCAGTTAATTTCTACCACTATCTACTCATGATACTCTTGACTTTGGTGTCAGTGACTGCTATGCAAAGTGTCGGAACCATCCTTATCGTAGCCATGCTGATTACTCCAGCCGCGACAGCTTATCTTTACGCCAATAGTCTAAAGACCATGATTTTTCTTTCATCAGGCTTGGGAGCTCTAGCTTCTGTCTTGGGACTTTTTATCGGTTATAGCTTTAACCTGGCTGCAGGTTCAAGTATCGTGCTGACATCTGCAAGTTTCTTTCTCATCAGTTTCTTTATCGCACCAAAACAACGTTATCTGAAGCTGAAAAATAAAAAAATCAAACAATAATGAGGGAGCCCCTCTGGAGGAATATAATGAAAAAATTAGGTACATTGCTTGTTCTTTTTCTTGCTATCATTGGATTAGCTGCCTGTGCTAGCGGAAAAAAAGACACAGCATCTACAAACCAAAAACTAAAGGTTGTAGCAACTAACTCTATCATCGCTGATATTACTAAAAATATCGCAGGAGACAAGATTGATCTTCATAGTATCGTGCCTGTAGGACAAGATCCACACGAGTACGAGCCACTACCAGAAGACGTCAAGAAAACTTCGCAAGCCGACTTAATTTTCTACAATGGTATCAACCTTGAAACAGGTGGAAATGCCTGGTTTACAAAATTAGTTGAGAATGCTAAGAAAACTGAAAACAAAGACTACTTTGCAGTTAGTGAAGGCGTTGATGTCATCTACCTAGAAGGGGAAAATGAAAAAGGGAAAGAAGACCCACACGCTTGGCTCAATCTTGAAAATGGGATCATCTATGCTCAAAATATTGCTAAGCAACTCATCGCCAAAGACCCTAGCAACAAGGAATTCTACGAAAAGAATCTCAAAGAATACACTGAAAAACTAGACAAGCTTGACAAGGAAGCCAAAGAGAAATTTAACGCTATTGATGCGGACAAGAAACTCATCGTAACCAGCGAAGGATGCTTCAAATACTTCTCTAAAGCTTACGGTGTCCCAAGTGCTTACATCTGGGAAATCAATACTGAAGAAGAAGGAACACCTGACCAAATCAAGACTTTGGTTGAAAAACTTCGCCAAATGAAAGTTCCATCACTCTTTGTTGAATCAAGTGTCGATGACCGTCCAATGAAGACTGTTTCACAAGACACAAACATCCCAATCTATGCTCAAATCTTTACGGACTCAATCGCTGAAGAAGGTAAAGAAGGCGACAGCTACTACAACATGATGAAATACAACCTTGAAAAGATTGCTGAAGGATTGGCAAAATAAACATTTAAAAAACGTCATTCTCCTTGTATTGGCGTTTTTTGTCTAATCAATTTTCGGTCAAACTATTGGAAAAGTCTGAACATTTAATGTAAAATGAAAGAAAAAAGATTGGAGTAGCTTATGACTACATTCCTTGGAAACCCTGTTACGTTTACAGGAAAACAACTACAAGTAGGAGACAAAGCACTTGATTTCTCTCTCACAACGACTGACCTTTCAAAAAAATCACTATCAGACTTTGATGGAAAGAAAAAGATTTTAAGTGTGGTTCCTTCTATCGATACAGGCATCTGCTCGCTTCAGACTCGTCGCTTTAACCAAGAATTGGCTAGCTTAGACAACACTGTTGTCCTAACGGTATCTATGGACCTTCCATTTGCACAAAAACGCTGGTGTGGTGTTGAAGGAATTGAGAATGCCATCATGCTTTCAGACTACTTCGACCACTCCTTTGGACGCGATTACGCCCTCTTAATCAATGAATGGCATCTGCTTGCACGCGCAGTTTTTGTTCTCGATACCGATAATACCATCCGCTACGTCGAATACGTAGACAATATCAACAGCGAGCCAGACTTTGAAGCCGCTATTGCAGCTGCAAAAAAACTCAACTAAGTCAAGCTCTTGTAGCAATAGAGAGTGGGACAGAAATCGGTAATTCGTTAGAATTCGATTTCGTCGTCCCACCTCCGCACAGTTGAGTAGGGCTGTAAAAGCTGATGAAATCAGCGTAGTAGAGTCCACTCAACCACTGCGTCTTGCTCGACAATCCAAAGACAATTGAGAGGCTAGGACTTTTGTCCCAGCCTCTTTTTTGGTATACTAGATGGAGATAATAAACAAGGAAATGCGAATGACACCAAATAAAGAAGACTACTTAAAATGTATTTATGAGATTGGCATGGATGTTCCTAAGATTACCAATAAGGAAATTGCTGCTCGAATGCAGGTATCTCCTCCAGCTGTAACTGAAATGATTAAGCGCATGCAGTCTGAAAATCTCATCTTAAAAGATAAGAAGAAAGGATACTTGCTAACCGATATTGGTCTAACACTTGTATCAGAACTTTATCGTAAACATCGTCTGATTGAGGTTTTTCTGGTCCACCATCTAGACTATACCAGTGACCAAATTCATGAGGAAGCTGAAGTATTAGAACATACCGTTTCAGACTTTTTTGTAGAGAGATTAGAAAGTATGCTCGGCTTTCCAAAGACCTGCCCTCACGGTGGTACCATTCCTGCTAAAGGAGAGCTTTTGGTTGAAATCAATAACCTACCACTATCAGAAACCAAAGAAGCTGGAACCTATCTCCTGACTCGCGTTCACGATAGTTTTGATCTCCTAAAATATCTGGAAAAACATGCCATCAATATCGGAGACAAACTCCAAGTTCAACAGTTTGATGATTTCTCTAATACCTTTACTTTGATTCACAACAATGAAGAACTCTTGGTAAGTCTAGAAATCGCTAAACAGCTCTATGTTGAAAAAATGAACTAAATACGTCACAAAAAAACCAAGCTAACAAGCTTGGTTTTTCTTATTTATTTTTTGTATCAAGGATGATAGTTACCGGCCCATCATTGACCAGTTCTACCTGCATATCTGCTCCAAAGACTCCTGTTTCAACGGGAACCTCTTTGGCTAGTTCCTGGTTAAAATTTTGATAGAAGGCCTCAGCCATATCTGGTTTAGCGGCGCCTGTAAAGGCTGGACGATTGCCTTTTTTGGTATCAGCAAACAGAGTGAATTGAGAGATGGAAAGGATTTCTCCTTGGATATCCTTAACAGATAGGTTCATCTTGCCTTCGTCATCCGAAAAGATCCGCATATTGACCAGTTTTCTGACTGCATACTCCAAATCCTCTTGCTGATCCTCAGGTCCAACACCCACTAAGAGCAAAAGTCCTTGTTTGATTTGACCATGAATCTGCCCCTCAATAGAAACCTGAGCTTGCTTGACTCGCTGAACGATGATTTTCATAGAAATCCTTTCTGACTGTATCGATCATACTTAACCATTGGTCCGTTTGACTGAGTACACTTCTGGTACACTCTTAATCTTATCAACCACAGTTGTCAACATTGAAAGGTTAGAAATTCCAAAGGATACATGGATATTGGCAAATTTCATATCCTTGGTCGGTTGGGCATTAACTGACGAGATATTCTTAGTTGTGTTTGATAGGACTTGCAAGATATCATTCAAAAGACCAGAACGGTTGAGTCCATAGATATCGATATGAGCCATATATTCCTTGGTTGAAAATTGGTCTTCCCATTCAACATCTAGCAGACGTTGCTCATAGTTTTCCTGTGAACGAAGGTTCATACAGTCCACACGGTGGATGGCAACTCCGCGACCCTTGGTAATATAACCAACGATATCATCACCGGGAACAGGGTTACAACATTTGGCAATCCGGACCAAGAGCCCAGAAGCACCTTGGATGACAACTCCACCCTCATGCTTCACCTTAAGCGTGTCCTTGTTCTCTACTTTGACTTCGCCACCCTTGACCAGTTCTTCTGCTTCCGCCTTAGCCTTGGCACGCTCTTCTTCACGACGTTCTTTTTCCGTCAAACGGTTGAAGACGGTAATGGCTCCGATTTCTCCAAAACCAATGGCAGCAAAGAGAGCTTCTTCAGTCTTGTAGCTGGTTTTTTGAAGGACTTCATCCATGTGGCGCTTGTCCATAAATTTATTGGCCACATAGCCGTTTTCTTGGAGCTGACTAATCAGCATTTCACGGCCTTTATTGATGGATAATTCTTTATCTTGGTTTTTAAAGAACTGACGAATTTTATTTCGGGCCTTACTGGTCTTCACCATATTGAGCCAGTCACGGCTTGGTCCAAATGAATTTGGATTGGTGATGATTTCAACCTGGTCACCTGTTTTCAGCTTGGTAGTCAAAGGTACCATACGGCCATTGACCTTGGCACCAGTTGCTTTTTCCCCGATCTTGGTATGAATCTCATAGGCAAAGTCAATCGGTCCCGAATCCTTTGGAAGAGAACGAACCGCCCCATCTGGAGTAAAGACGTAAATCTCCTCAGCCAGATAGTTTTCTTTGACCGTATCTACAAATTCCTTGGCATCATCCGCCTGATCTTGGAGTTCCATCATCTCCTTGATCCAGTTCATCCCAATGGCAGATTCTTTACTATTAACTTGGCCTTTCATTCCTTTTTTGTAGGCCCAGTGAGCCGCAACCCCGTACTCAGCAACCTCGTGCATTTCCTTGGTACGGATCTGGAACTCAATCGGTCCTTTTGGTCCATAAACAGTCGTATGGATAGACTGGTAACCATTGGCCTTACGATTAGCAATGTAGTCCTTGAAACGTCCTGGCATTGGTTTCCATAGCTCATGAACGTAACCCAACATGGCATAGACATCACTCTGAGTATCTAGGATACAGCGAATGGCAATCAGGTCATAGATCTCCTCAAAGCGTTTTTTCTTGTCCTGCATCTTACGGTAAATAGAGTAGATATGCTTAGGACGGCCATAGATTTTTCCTGTAAGATTACGCTCAGATGAATACTCCTCAAGCTTCGTCACAACTTCATCGACCAAGGCTTCACGTTCTTGACGTTTCTCCTTCATCATGTGAGTTATCTTGTAAAACTCTGTCGGATTGAGATAACGGAAGGAAAGATCCTCTAGTTCCCACTTAACACTTGAAATCCCCAGACGGTGAGAAAGTGGTGCGTAGATTTCCATGGTTTCTCTGGAAATACGTTCTTGCTTGTCCTTACGAAGATGCGTGAGGGTACGCATATTGTGCAGGCGGTCAGAGAGCTTAACCAAAATAACGCGGATATCCTCTGACATGGCCATAAGCATCTTGCGGTGATTCTCAGCCAACTGCTCTTCTATAGACTTGTATTCGACCTTACCAAGCTTGGTAACACCGTCTACAATCACTCGAACATCATGGCCAAACTCGCGCTCTAAATCATCCAAAGTAGCATCTGTGTCTTCTACCACGTCATGCAAAAAACCACAGGCAACAGTAACGGCGTCCAGCTTGAGCTTAGCCAAGATACCTGCTACCTGGATAGGGTGGATAATGTAAGGCTCGCCTGATTTACGATATTGGCCACTGTGGCACTCTACAGCATAAACCAAGGCCTTATGGACAAAAGCCACATCTTCTTTCGATAAATATTTTTGCGTTAAAGCGACGACTTCATCGCCAGAATAAATTACTTCTTTTGGCATGCATACTCTCCAGTTCTTCCTACCATTTTAACACTTTTTAGTCAATAAGAAAACTAGTAAAGTCTCCTTCTATCCGAGTTTCTAAACTTTATAAAAAAACACTACTAGAAAAACTCTAGTAGTGTTGTTTTAGTTCAAATCTATCTTAGTAAACTGTCTTTTCAGTTTCTACGTCAAAGAAGTGAGCTTTGTTCAAGTCAAATCCAAGTTCCACAGTTGCACCAGCTTGCAAGTAGTCACGTGCGTCAACCTTAGCAACGAATTCATCTTTACCAACTTGGCAGTATAGGTGAGATTCTGAACCAAGCAATTCTGATACAGAGATCGTTGCTTTCACAACTGATTCTGGGAATGTTTCAAGGAAAGCAGGTTCTGCGTTCACGTCTTCTGGACGGATACCGAAGATCAACTCTTTACCTTCGTATCCTTTATCGCGAAGAACTTTCAAAGCACCTTCTGGAACTTTCAAGTTAAAGGCGTCACCAACGATGTGGTCACCGATCAATTTTACGTTGATGAAGTTCATAGCTGGGCTTCCGATGAATCCTGCTACGAATTTGTTAACTGGGTTTTTGTAAACTTCTTGAGGAGTACCGATTTGTTCAACACGTCCGATAGTACCAGTACCAGCAGGGTTTTTAGTTGCTGACATGATAACGATACGGTCTGCAAGTGTCATCGCTTCTGTTTGGTCGTGAGTTACGTAGATAGTTGTAGCTCCGATACGACGGTGGATTTTAGCGATTTCAGCACGCATGGATACACGAAGTTTCGCATCCAAGTTTGACAAAGGTTCGTCCATCAAGAATACTTTTGCATCACGGACGATCGCACGACCCATGGCAACACGTTGACGTTGACCACCTGAAAGGTCAGCTGGTTTACGATCCAAGAATTCTTTCAAACCAAGAATTTCTGCTGCTTCTTGTACACGTTTGTCGATGTCTTCTTTGCTGTATTTACGCAATTTCAAACCGAAAGCCATGTTATCGTATACAGTCATGTGTGGGTAAAGAGCGTAGTTTTGGAATACCATGGCGATGTCACGGTCTTTTGGAGCTACGTCATTGACAACAACGCCATCGATAGATGCAGTACCTTCTGTGATATCTTCAAGACCTGCAATCATACGGAGAGTAGTTGATTTACCACATCCTGAAGGTCCTACGAAAACGATAAATTCTTTGTCTTTGATGTCCAAGTTGAAGTCTTCAACTGAATAGTGCTCGCTGTTTGGATATTTTTTGTAAATGTTTTTAAGATTTAATTCTACCATTTCGGTGAACTCCTTTTATTTTTGATAGTTTTATTATAAATGAAAACGCTTTACATTTCTATGGCAAGGTGACCAAAAAAATAAAAAAGTTCTGTGCAACTTGCACAAAACTTTAAATAATATCTGGTAATATCAATTGATAGCACAAGGTCAAATCTGTCAATTCTTTCAACTGAAGCCCTGTCAACTCTTCCCATTTATCAATCTTGTATTGGAGAGAATTGCGGTGTAGATAGAGCTGTTGTGCTGTTTTAGTTAGGACTGCACTATTTTCCCATAAGGAGAGAATGATTTCCTGAATTTGATCCTGATCCAAAATCATCTGGTGTAGATAAACTTTTATCAAACCAAGATCCACCATTTTTTCACCCATACTCCAAAGGTAGAGCTGAGAAAAAGTATGGAATCCTTGGTGTCCTTGTCGCCACCAATTTTTGAACAAGTCACGTTCTGCTTTGATGAGATCTGTCAAACTTTGATTCCCTGTTTGCGACCAAACCTGCCCCAGCATGATGGATAAGCGAACCCCAAAGTCATACTCTACTGCTTCCAAGGTATCCATCAAGATTGAGCGAACAGAAGTGTATTTGTCCTGTTGGAGAACAAATAGGTAATCCTGAGCTCCCACCTGAAGCACTGTCTCGCAATTAGGAAAGAGGGTTCTCATCATATCCAACCAAGAAGTCAAGTTTTCCTGTTGGTAATAGGAAAGATGACAATAGACAACTTGTAGCTTTTTAAAACTTTGCGGTGCTTGTCCCTTGCCCTCAATCAAATAACTATACCAAGGATTGAGCGAGATCGTTTGTTCCTGCTGGGTTAAGAGAGCTACCAACTGTTTCTCACGTTCACTTAGTCCAACTTCCTCCAGTAAAATCCACTGTTGCGAGGAAACTGGTAGCGTAAGAAAACCTTTCTTATCAATTGGCTGGTCTACGATTTGAGCTTGTGGAAACCAATCTAGTAATTCTTTTGCAATCATTTCCTAGCCCTCCACTTTTTGGATACACCAAGAAATCAAGGTTTCAAGGCGCTCCACATTTTCGGTCATATGAAGATAACCCATGACCGCTTCAAAACCTGTAGACATACGGTAGGTGACAACATCTGCATTCTTTGCCTTGGTATGGCTATTGGTATTGCGACCCCGTTTGTAGATTTCTTCTTCTTTTTCCGTTAGGACTTCTTCTTCCAGCATGAGGGAAATTAGGCGTGCCTGAGCCTTGGCTGATACATACTTGGTTGCCTCTTGGTGGAGTTTATTGGGCTTGGTCATGCCTTTGAGAATGAGATGGCGACGAATATACATAGAGTATACTGCATCTCCTTCAAAGGCTAGAGCAATCCCGTTAATGAGATTGACATCAATCACGTGTCCACCTCACTCCATCCTTGGTATCAAGCAATTTAATCCCTTGAGCAGCCAGTTGGTCACGGATTTGGTCAGCTGTCGCAAAATCTCGGTTGGCACGCGCTTCTTGGCGTTTTTGAATCAAGACTTCAATCTCTTCATCCAAAACTTCCTCGACAAAAACAATACCAAAGACCTCTAACATAGCCGCAAGAGCTTCCTTAACCGCTGCATCATAGTTGCCTGAGTTGATCCACTTGGCCATTTCAAAGACAACTGTGATTCCATTAGCCGTATTGAAATCCTCATCCATAGCAGCTACAAACTTATCTTTAAAAGCCTGTAACTCCCCCGCATCTACAGTTCCAGTAAATGGTTGCTCATAAGTGTTCTTCAGATACTTGAGATTGGTCTCGGCATCACGCACAGCCTTTTCCGTAAAGTTGATAGGTTTGCGGTAGTGTTGAGTCGCAAAGAAGAAACGAAGCACTTGGCCATCAATGGTCTTGAGAGCATCATGCACGGTGATAAAGTTACCCAAAGACTTGGACATCTTGACATTGTCAATATTGACAAAACCATTGTGCATCCAGTAGTTAGCAAAGGTCTTACCTGTCTTGGCTTCTGACTGGGCAATTTCGTTGGTGTGGTGTGGAAACTCAAGGTCGGCTCCACCACCGTGAATATCGATGGTATCGCCTAAAATCTCAGTCGACATAACTGAACACTCGATATGCCAGCCTGGACGGCCAGGACCCCAAGGACTGTCCCAAGAAATCTCACCTGGTTTGGCTGCTTTCCAAAGAGCAAAGTCCACAGGATTTTCCTTGCGAGCTGTTTCTTCGTCTGTCCGACCTGAAGCTCCTAGCTCCAAGTCCTCTAGGGTTTTATTGGCTAACTTAGCATAGTTATGGGATTTTTCCACACGGAAATAGACATCCCCTTGACTCTCATAGGCATAGCCTTTTTCAATCAAGTCAGAGACAAAGCGGATGATATCTGCCATAAACTCTACTACACGGGGATGGCGAGTTGCAGACTTCACTCCAAGAGCCGTCACGTCTTCACGGAAGGCAGCGATGTACTTATCCGCGACTTCTTGAGGTGTGATACCTTCTTCCTTGGCACGGTTGATAATCTTATCATCCACATCCGTAAAGTTAGAAATATAGGCAACCTCATAGCCACGATACTCAAAATAGCGACGAATGGTATCGAAGGCTACTGTCGAACGGGCATTCCCTACGTGAATGTAGTTGTATACAGTTGGCCCACAGACATACATCTTAACCTTGCCGTCCTCGATTGGGACAAAATCTCGCAAATCACGAGACATGGTGTCATAGATTTTAATCACTCACTGACTCCTTTCTGTGTCTTGTTTATCGTAAAGAGTTGTTTCAATCCAACTCTCTAGCAATTACTAATGCTATCTCAAAGAAAGTCATAGCATCTGATTTTCTTTCTTCGTATCTTGCATCCCACTCATGATTATGATGGTCAACATAATCAGCTGTATAAAAAAATTGATAAACTTTTGCTTGTCGAAATTGTGCCCAAGCCATGATTGCTGAGGCTTCCATATCTACAACAGTCGCACCTGCTGCAAGTCTACGTTTGACCTTATCAGCTGTTTCACGATAGAAAGCATCTGTGGTCCAAGCCTTTGTTCGAATGTGCTCAATATCAGATTTGTTTAAAGCTTCTTCTATGGTTAAGAGTAGAGTTTCATCATAAGCTATTTCATCACTTGCAGGAGCGTAATGGTAGCTTGTACCTTCATCACGTAGAGCTGAACTTGGTAGGATAATCTTATCTGCCTGAATAGACTTATCTAGAACTCCGCAAGAACCCAAAACAATAAAGTTCTTAAATCCTCTTGCTTTGAGTTCTTCTAAGAGTCCAACAACCATCGGGGCTCCAATCGTAGCTATAGCAACTGCTACCTTACTCCCATCTTTTTCATAGATATACCATGGAAATCTACCATTTAGATTGGTTAGATAGCCACCTTCGTAAACATCTTCAAACTGCTTTACTCGTTCAACGATTTCTCCATTAAAAGATAAAATAATCGTATCACAGATTTCTCCACCACTAAGGAGGCTTCGATCAGTTGGCTCGATAACAGCAGGTACATTTTCAAATTCTTCTAATAGCATCGGCCTAACTTCCTAATTAAAGAGTCACTTCTCATTACAAACCAGACGACCTGTGACTGGCTTCTCTAGCATGCTCAAGTTTATTGACGTAATATTCACGTTTTTCTTCGACTTCGTGAATGGTTGGTTCATCCTTTTGCCCGTGAACACGAACAATCTTAGCAGGAATGCCGACAACCGTCACATCACTAGGAACATCTGCCACAACGACCGCAGCGGCACCGACTTTGGCATTTTCACCGATTTCTACAGGTCCGATGACTTGGGCATGAGCAGAGATGAGAGCTCCTTTATGAACGGTCGGATGGCGTTTGCCAACATCCTTCCCTGTCCCACCAAGAGTAACCCCATGGTAGAGAAGAACACCTTTTTCAACGATAGCTGTCTCCCCAATCACAAGTCCTGCTCCATGGTCAATAAAGACACCTGATTCGATCTGAGCACCAGGGTGAATCTCTATCTGCGTCCAAAAACGCCAAAACTGGCTGTGCATACGAGCTAAAAGCTTAAAGCCATGTTTCCAGAGAAAATGAGAGAGACGGTGAGCAGCCAAGGCTTTGACACCCGGATAAGTCAGTAAGACTTCCAAGGTAGTACGAGCCGCTGGATCATTTTCTTTTACGATATCAATGGTTTCACGCCACCATCCCATACATCTCTCCTTTCTTATTCTGAGTCTTTTGGTGTTTCTGTAGTTTCTTTCTTAGGTTTGTGGTCCTTGTGGTGGTGACGAGGACGATCGCCATGACGAGGACCTTTATCCCCTTTTTCTTCTGAACGTTCAGGTTTTGGCGGACGTGGCAAAAGTGCCTTCATAGAAGCATCTACACGACCTTTTTCATCGATCTTAATAACCTTCACATCTACAAAATCACCAATTTGAACTAAATCTTCTACATTATTAGTACGAGTCCAAGCCATTTCAGAGATGTGAACGAGGGCATCTGTCTTGTCAAAGAGGTTGACAAAGGCACCAAATTTCTCGATACGAACAACTTTGGCATGGTAGACTTCGTCCACTTTCGCTTCACGAACCAAACCAGCAATGATTTCTTTAGCACGGTTGATAGCATCTTGGTCGCTAGAGTAGATAGATACGTTACCTTCTTCGTCGATATCAATCTTAACGCCTGTTTCAGCGATGATCTTATCGATGGTTTCTCCACCTTTACCGATGACAATCTTGATCTTATCAACATCAATCTTAATAGTATCAATTTTCGGAGCTGTTGGAGCCAATTCTGGACGAACTTCTGGAATAGTTGCTTCGATCACATCAAGGATTTCAAAACGAGCTTTCTTGGCTTGAGCAAGAGCTTCCGTCAAGATTTCTGCAGTGATCCCTTGGATCTTGATATCCATTTGAAGGGCTGTAATCCCGTCGCGAGTACCTGCAACCTTGAAGTCCATGTCTCCAAAGTGGTCTTCCAAACCTTGGATATCTGTCAATACTGTATAGTTGTTACCATCTGAGATGAGACCCATAGCAATACCTGCTACTGGTGCCTTGATTGGCACACCACCAGCCATAAGGGCAAGAGTTCCGGCACAGATAGAGGCTTGAGATGAAGAACCGTTTGATTCCAAGACTTCTGCTACTAAGCGGATAGCGTATGGGAATTCTTCCAAGCTTGGCAATACTTGAGCAAGAGCACGCTCACCAAGAGCACCGTGACCAATTTCACGACGACCTGGTGCACCGTAACGTCCAGTTTCCCCTACAGAGTATTGTGGGAAGTTATAGTGGTGCATAAAGCGTTTCTTGTACTCTGGATCCAAACCATCGATGATTTGAGTTTCACCCATTGGCGCCAAAGTCAAGATAGAAAGAGCCTGAGTTTGTCCACGAGTAAAGAGACCTGAACCGTGCACACGGGGAACGAAGTCAACAACCGCATCCAAAGGACGGATTTCATCGACCTTACGACCATCAGGACGAACCTTGTCTTCTGTGATCAAACGGCGCACTTCTGCGTGTTCCATTTGTTCCAAGATTTCAGCTACATCACGCATGATACGGTCAAATTCTTCATGGTCTGCATATTTTTCTTCGTAAACTGCTGTGACTTGGTCTTTGACTGCTTGAGTTGCAGCTTCACGAGCCAATTTTTCTTCTACTTGGACCGCTTTTTGAAGGTCGCTGTTGTAGGCTGCGATGATTTCAGCTTGCAAGTCAGCATCTACATGAAGCAATTCTACTTCTGCTTTTTCTTTACCAACTGCCGCTACGATTTCTTCTTGGAAGGCAATCAATTCTTTAACGGCTTCATGTCCTTTAAGAAGAGCTTCCAACATGATTTCTTCTGACAATTCTTTGGCACCAGACTCTACCATGTTGATAGCGTGTTTAGTACCAGCTACTGTCAATTCAAGAAGCGATTGCTCTGCTTGTTCTTGCGTTGGGTTGATGATGATTTCCCCATCAATATAACCTACTTGTACTCCAGCGATTGGTCCGTCAAACGGAATATCTGAGATAGACAAGGCCAATGATGAACCAAACATAGCTGCCATTGGTGCAGATGCATTTTCATCGTAAGAAAGAACAGTATTGATGACTTGCACTTCATTACGGAAACCTTCCGCAAACATTGGACGGATTGGACGGTCAATCAAACGCGCTGTCAAAGTTGCATCTGTTGAAGGACGTCCTTCACGTTTCATAAAGCCACCAGGAAATTTCCCAGCCGCATACATTTTTTCTTCGTAGTTGACTTGAAGCGGGAAGAAATCCCCAGTTGCCATCTTCTTAGACATAACGGCAGCAGTCAAGACAGTTGACTCACCGTAACGTACCACAACAGAGCCATTTGCTTGCTTAGCAACCTGACCAGTCTCTACGATCAACTCACGACCCGCAAAAGTCGTTTGAAACACATGTTTTGTCATTTTAATCCCCTTTGGATTGATAAAATTATACGCCTTGCCTACAAAAATCAAGATATTTTGGACGGTTCGGCTTGCCGAACATTTCTGTAGAAAAATAGGAAGGTGACGCCGCACTCGATGAGTGCTAGGAAACTTATCTTTTTTCCTAAGAAATGAGGTCAAAATTCAATTATGAATCTTTTTGATATTTCACTGAAACAGTGCGGACGGGAGGTAAAATTATCCAGTGGATGATTTTAGAAATCCAAGTAATTTCACTATAGCGTGAAATATCTTTTAACACTCACTTCGTTCGTATTTTTTATAGACACCAATTTTCAGATTTTGCTTAAAAATTAATCGACTATTAAAAATCGTTAAAACCTAAATACCCTCATCTTTGTATCAAGTACGTACAGAGTCTATTTTATCATATTTTTCTTAAAAAGTACGGTCTTTTCTATAAAAAAGGAACCATTCTGCTATGAAAAGAAGAATGGTTTGCTTTTGATTATTTTAAGGTTGATGATTGAACAAGGCATGGGTAGCTTGGTGGATGTACTGAGCAGTGTCTGCGTTGTTCATGGTGTAGAGATGCACGCCTGCTACGTCTTGCGTTACCAAGTCCACGATTTGGTCTACGGCATAGGCAAGTCCTGCTGCTCTGAGTGACTCAGGGTCATTCTCATACTTGTCCAAGATAGCCTTAAATTTACGTGGGAGATGGATATTCTCACAAGTCTTCAAGAGACGAAGCGCTTGGTTACGGTTAAGGATTGGCATAATCCCTGCATGAATGGGAACATCAATTCCAGCCAAGGTACACTTATCTTGGAAATCGTAGAAACGCTCATTGTCAAAGAATAACTGAGTGACAAGACTTGAACAGCCTGCATCCACTTTTCTCTTGAGATTTTGAATATCTGAGATTTGGTTTGGCGAATCCGGGTGCCCTTCTGGGTAACAAGCTCCAATAATATCAAAATGCGGTGCCTGTTCAGTAATAAACTCAATCAAGTCTGTTGCGTAACGGAAATCCTTCTGTGGCTCAACACCTGGAATGATATCCCCACGAAGAGCCAAGATTTTCTGAACACCAACTTTATCCAAATCCGCAATGGTCTCAGCCACCTTATCCTTAGTCAAATAGATAGCTGGCAAGTGAGCAATGGTTGGGATCTCCAAGTCATTTTGGATATAGTCTGCCAAACGAACCGTCGTCTCTTTGATATTAAATTTATTATTACTAGCAGTCACACTGATGAAGTGTGGTGCCAAGCCCTGCATGTCTTTCAGGGCTGCAATAATTTTGTCATTGCCTACTTCTGGGTTTGGAGGGAAAACTTCAAATGAGAGGGACGGTGTTTGACGTGACATATGTATGAACCTTTTCTAGTTGATTTCTTACTGATCAACCGTGTAGAGAGAATTGTCTTTTCTTACAATTTTTCACGCGCAGCTTTCGCAGCGTCTACAAGGCGGATCAAGCTTTCTTTCGTTTCTGGAATACCACGTGTTTTCAAACCACAGTCAGGGTTGATCCATACTTTCTTGCTTGGAACTTTCGCAAGGATGGCTTCGATGGTGTGGTCGATTTCGCCTTCGTTAGGCACACGAGGAGAGTGGATATCGTAAACTCCAGGACCCACTTCTGTCTGGAAGTTTTGAGCTTTAAGTTCGTCCAAGATTTCAAGGTTTGAACGGCTAGCCTCAAATGAGATAACGTCTGCATCCATGTTGTCGATAGCTGGGATGATATCTGTAAATTCTGAGTAACACATGTGAGTGTGAATTTGTGTGTCTGGTGCTACTGTTGAGTGTACCAAACGGAAGGCTGGAATAGCCCAGTCAAGGTAGTCTTCGTACCAGTCGCTACGACGAAGTGGCAATTTCTCACGAAGAGCAGCCTCGTCGATTTGGATGATTTTCACGCCTGCAGCTTCAAGGTCAAGAACTTCATCCTTGATTGCAAGAGCGATTTGAAGAGTAGAATCCTTGATAGAGATGTCTTCACGTGGGAATGACCAGTTAAGGATGGTAACAGGTCCAGTCAACATACCTTTAACAGGTTTGTCAGTACGGCTTTGTGCGTAGCTAGACCATTTCACAGTGATTGGGTTGAGACGAGTCACATCACCCCAGATGATTGGTGGTTTAACCCCACGCATACCGTATGATTGTACCCAACCATTCTTAGAGAAGAGGTAACCTGACAAGTTTTGACCGAAGTACTCAACCATGTCATTACGCTCGAATTCACCGTGTACAAGCACGTCAAATCCAACTTCTTCTTGCCATTTAATCCATTCGTCGATGGTTTCAGCAAGGAAGGCATCGTATTCTTCTTGTGACAATTCACCCTTACGGAAGGCCAAACGCTTCGCACGAACTTCTTTTGTTTGAGGGAATGAACCGATGGTTGTTGTTGGAAGAGCTGGAAGTTTGAAGGCATCTTCTTGGATAGCTTCACGTTCAGCAAAGGCTGGCAAACGAGTGTAGTCTGCATCTGTCAATCCTGCGATACGAGCACGAAGTTCCGCATTTTCACCAACACGTTCAGTCGCAAAGAGTTCTTTGTTAGCAGCAAGAGCTTCTGCACCTTGACCGTTGCGGATAGCATCCAAGTCACGGATCTCATCCAATTTTTCAACTGCAAATGCAAAGTGGTTCAAGATAGCTGGTTCAAATTCTTCATTAGCAGTTGTAAATGGCACATGAAGAAGTGAACATGAGCTAGTCAAAACGATGTTTTCAGCTGGAATTTGCTCAAGAACAGCCAAGCTCTTTTCGTAGTTGTTGCGCCAGATGTTCTTACCATTGACAATACCTGCATAGAGAGTCTTATCAGCTGGGAAGCCACCTTTAACGAGTTCAAGAGTTTTCTTACCTTCAACGAAGTCAAGACCGATCGCATCTACTGGCAATTTCACAAGGTCAGCGTAAACATCACGAACGTCACCGAAGTATGTTTGAAGCAAGACTTCAAGACCTTTTTTGTCAGCCAAAAGCTTGTTGTAGATGTTCAAGAAGAGAGCTTTTTCTTCTTCTGTCAAGTCTTTGACAAGGGCAGCTTCGTCGAGTTGGATACGAGTTGCACCAAGTTCAGCCAATTTAGCAAAAACATCTTGGTAAGCAGCTACTAAGCTATCTACGAAGTCTTCTGCTTTCACGCCTTCTTCATAGTCTGATAATTGAAGGAAAGTGAATGGACCTACAAGGACAGGACGAGTGTTAAGACCAAGTTCTTTAGCTTCTTGGAACTCATCGAAAATCTTGTGACCAGCCAATTTTACTTGAGTGTCTTTTTCAAATTTAGGAACGATGTAGTGGTAGTTAGTGTTGAACCATTTCTTCATTGGAAGGGCACGAACATCCCCTTTTTCTCCTTGGTAACCACGTCCCAAAGCAAAGTAACGTTCAAGATCAGACAATTCCAAGTTTTGAACAGATGCAGGAACTACGTTGAAAAGGAAAGCAGCATCTAGGAAGTTGTCATAGTGAGAAAAGTCATTTGATGGGATTTCAGTGATGCCTTTTTCTTTGACGATGTTCCAGTGTTTTGCACGCAATTCTTTAGCCGCAGCCAAGAGTTCTTCTTCTGAGATTTCTTTTCTAAAGTATTTTTCAGTTGTAAATTTTAATTCGCGGAATTCACCCAAACGAGGGAAACCGATAATTGTAGTTGACATGTTTTGTCCTCCAAAAATTGTTGTTGAAACTATCTTAACAGAAAAGAAACTGTCTGTATAATTGTAAAAAATTAGGCTTTGATATAGTTTGAAACTATATCACGATTTAAAAGACAAAAAAAGATTTAGAGAAGATTCCCCAAATCCTTTGGTAAATATAGATTGATAGCCTTTCAAGGTTGCTATATTCTTCATAAAATGACAGTGAACTGACAGATACCTATGGCTTGTTATTATAAAAGACTATAGGTTGATCCCCTTTTCACGGAGATTAGCCAGACACTCCTTATAGTAGGCATGGTCATGCTCACTATAAATTGGACTTTTCAGCTTTTCCTCTGCTAAGTCTTGATAAGGAGGGCAGGTCTTGCCACGATAGTTCTTGTCCAGCCACTCTGGACTGACCTTGTAACCACGACGAGCCATCTCCTCCATGATCAAGCGATGATAGGCATAAAGACGATAAGGCGAGTGGGTAAAAACATAGTCCACCGTCGCATGCTTTCTGCCCCAGCCATTGCCACGAAGGGCGCAGCACTCTCGATGTTGCCCCAAGAGCTGAGGACGGGGAAGTTGTGAAATCAAAGCCTCATGCCAAAGTCTCATGGGAGTCTCCTTTCAGCAAGGTAGAATGTTGCAGATAAGCATTTGGGTAACGCTCAAGCAAGTCTCTCGTCTTAGCAATCAAATCTTCCTTGGAAGCTTGACCAAAGCGATAGCGATCCAGCAAGAGCATATAGTCTTTGCGTTCGTCAAGGCTAGCTTGTTTTTTAAAATAGCCCCAAATATGCTGGAAGGCGTTGCAAACCTGACCCCTGTGCTCTGGAATCTGGCAGGCGCGGTCAATCATCTCTTGAACCTGACTCACCTCCACCACTTCTTGCTTGAGATACTGGCGAATGTCCTTGTAAATATTGCTAGAATGGCTCAAAACAAGGTATTTATTTTCCGCCCAGAGTTGCTGACAAAGGGCACGTTGGTTGTTGTTTTCCATATTTCTCCTTAACTTCTACTAGTTCCCAGGAAATACGGAACCAAAGTTATATCTATAAAATGAGCGAATTAATTAGCCCCATCACCCTTTAAAGTTTTTCAAAAACTCTTTGAGTTCAGCATCAGCTTCTGGTGTGGTTCCGTGGAGTTGACCGAGCATATCAAGTAAAGAAGCTGTTTGGCTTTCAATAGCTTTATTTGTGACGTTAATTTTGCTGACGATTTCTGTCAGTGGTTCGACTTCTTCTTCCTCAAAGGTATCTACATAACGAGGGATATTGAGGTTATAGTCATTTTCGACGATTTCTTCATAGCTTGCCAGATGGGCAAACTTATCCATCTCCTCACGAGACTTGTAGGCTTCCAGAATCTTCTCGATATGAGCATCCGTCATGATATTCTGATTTTTCCCCTTATCAAACTCCTTTGAAGCATCGATAAAGTAGACATCACGATTGGTACGGTTCTTTTTGAGAATGATGACCGTGGTCGGAATGCTGGTGTTAAAGAAGATATTGGCTGGAAGACCGATAACCGTATCAATGGCTCCTTCTTCTAACAAGGCCTTACGAATGGTTCCCTCCGCATTGCCACGGAAAAGAACACCGTGGGGAAGGACGATAGCCATGACCCCATTGTCCTGCTTGAGGTGGTAATATCCATGTAGGAGGAAGGCAAAGTCAGCCTTGGACTGAGGTGCCAGTTTTCCAAAAGGAGAGAAACGAGGGTCGGCCATAAAGCCAGAGCTTGCAGACCACTTAGCAGAGTATGGTGGGTTCATGAGAACACCGTCAAAGTTAGTCGGCTCTTGAGTTGGCCAGTCTTCATCCAGTGTATCTGCATTGTGGAGGAATTGATTTTCAACAGGAACGCCGTGTAGAATCATGTTCATCCGAGCTAGGTTATAGGTCGAAGTATTTAGCTCCTGACCAAAGTAGACTACTGTCTGCGGCTTGTGAGAGTATTTCTTGGCATTGAGCAAGAGAGAGCCCGACCCCATAGTCGCATCATAGATGGTAAACCCTTCCTGGTCTTCACGACCCAAAAAGGCAATCTGAGTCATGAGTTTGGCAACAGGCTGAGGCGTATAGAACTCACCAGCTTTCTTGCCCGAGTCAGTCGCAAACTGACCAATCAGATACTCATAGGCATCCCCCAGCATATCGCCAGCATGACCAGCCACATCCAACACAGCCAACTCTTTCATGACCGCTGCTACCGTTTGGTTTTGCTTTTGTGGAGTTGCCCCTAGCTTTTTAGAGTAGAGGTCGATATCTTCAAAGAGATTTTCATAGAGGTCGTCACTCTGCTCGATATCACGAAAACCTTGAGCTAGATCTTCCAGCTGAAAAGTCCCCTCATTGACACGCGCTACCAGAGCTGTAAAGGTCAAGTCTGGCTTGATAATATAGTTGAGCTCATCATTCATAACAGAGACCAGATCCTCATGGGTCTCCGCATCCTCGTAGTAGTTGCGATAGACCTCAAGGGCATCCTCAAGACTATCTGTCCCCTCTTCCATAGTCTCCGCCACGAAAAAGAGCATCTTGTCAGATAGGTACTTATAAAAGACCATGCCCAAAAGATAGGACTTGTAGTCATTGGCATCCATCTTAGAGCGGAGAACATCCGCTGAGTTCCACAGTGCTTGGTAGAGCGACTGGGAAGTTTGTGTTGTTTCCATAGTGTTTCTTTCTAATTAAATCAACCTATTTTCAATTTAGTTTTTTTGCATAATTAGCTTCCATTTTATCATTTGTTATAGGATTCGTATATAATCGACCAAGAGCTAATTTCAAAAAACTTGTTAATTTTTTATTACTGTTAATTTGAAAAATATCATTTTCATCTAGCTCAAATTCTTGATGAGGATACCCCCCGTATGTTTCCAATAGAGTTTGCTTAATATCAGTGTCATCCAAGTTTATATCATAATCTTTTAAAACTGCTAACATCTTTAAGTTATTATTCTTAATTTCAAAATCTGAAACAAAATGCACTAGATTAAACTCTTTAAACTCATCAACTTCTGCCTGACTTGCTATACGATAATAATCATCAATCCCATTAAATAAGCTACGAATCGTTTTAAAACTTTTAAAATACAATTTATCATTTCCATCAAAGTAAGCATCAATTTCAGATTTTAATTCTATACCATTTTCGATAATTGTTCTTTCTGGTCTTCCAATGTTAGGTATCCATCTTAAAATTGATTTTTCAACTATTCTCTTTGACTTAGTGATCTTTTGAAAAATTAAATCATCATTTTCACCTTTTTGAAAAATCAAATCAATTTTAGAGAAATCTGATGCACCCACATCATTTAAACTTACAGTATTTGAAAACTGATCACTATATTCACTGATCATCGCTCTATGATCGTCATCAATTTTAATATAGAACCAATCCTCATGTTCTAATTTTATTTCTGGATTAAATTCTCTACTATTTTCAGGATCAATCTCTGGAGCAACTAGTTCAGAAATATCATCCGTATTATCCAATTTTCTATATATTCGTCCTACTTTTACTAAATACATTCTATACCTTCTCCAAAAATGTAAAATTATTAATTCTTACTAAATTCTGAATTTTACCAACTTCTTTTACATCGTTTCTCTTACTGTAAATTATATAAGTATTTCCAATCTCATCTTGTACCTTATAATACCTATATTTAAGT
This sequence comes from Streptococcus sp. Marseille-Q6504, assembly GCF_965111625.1. Classification (NCBI taxonomy): domain Bacteria; kingdom Bacillati; phylum Bacillota; class Bacilli; order Lactobacillales; family Streptococcaceae; genus Streptococcus; species Streptococcus sp. Marseille-Q6504. Next base: position 89,175 of record NZ_CBCOON010000001.1, on the reverse strand, counting down.
AACCAAATAAGATTGAAATAATAAGATTTTTCCATTAAGACAAACCATATTACAAATATAAAAAACACAATAAATATTTGATAAATAAAACTTAAACTACCTAGACCAAGCATTATGACAAACAAACCTATATACGTTGGAATAATTTCATGCTCAACGGGTTGAATTGAGACGATGTTAGCCGTATCAGATTTTTCTTTTTTTTCAAAATCGTTTAGTGTTACAAATGCAAATACTAGCATTACTAAAATCAAAATAATTATTTTTGTAATACTCGCCAATAAATTTTCAACGTTGGGACAAATATTTATAGTAAAAATAAACAGAATTAAACCAGGAAAAAAAGAACTGAACGACAAAAAAAATCTTTTTAAAAATTTCATTGGGAAACCTCAAATAAACATATCTTGCAATAATTTCTTTTTCAGAGTCTCGAGCTGAGTGATTTTATCTTGATGAGATGAGATAAGCTGGTCAAGGTTAGAGAAATAAGCGCCGATGGCTTGTTGTTCTTTAAGTGTTGGAATAATAATATCCATCTTGCCTAGCTCTTTACCCGATATTTCTAAGAAAGTAGACCCTGCTGAGTGTTTTAAAGCATACCTCGTAATTTCACTCGAATATGAAAACAAAAAATAGATATCTATCCCTTCCTTAATAACAAGTGATTGAAAACCTTGATTAGTAGTTGAATCTTTTGTAATAATTCCTACACTTCCAATACCCGCTCTAGAGGTGAATAGAATAGTTCTATTTGCAGGAAGAATCTTAGCAGAACTCTTTTGTAAGCCAAGCTCAGAAATTCTCTTTTCACTCGTATCAAGATAAATTGAATTGCCTACTTCAGTAGGAGAAAACCAATTTATTTCACCATTCCAATATTCCTTGACATTAGTGTCAGGTGTTCCTCCACCAACGATATCAACAATTTCACCTAGTTTCTTTTCTTCCCACTCACCTTCAAATCCGTCCAAACGAATCTCAGGAACGGTCTGTCCAGCTTTGGGAAACATCTTAGATAGCATGACCGCCTTGAGAGATTGGTAGTTGGTGAGATTGTCCTTGTAGCTAACCAGAAGGTCGTCGAGGGTGCGAAAAAGAGAGCCAATGGCGGATTGTTCGTCAAAGTTAGGAAGCGAAATTCCTCTTTCTTCCATCATAGTTTTTGTAATATGAACCATCGTACTACCATTAGTATTTTGTTGAATTTTATTCTTATCACTCTCTAACCAGATATTTAAATAATCTTGATTAATTTCTGTTCTATCAAATTCAAGTTTCCAAATATGATAATGATAAATCGCTTTTTCTTCGGTCCATATTTCTGGTCCAAAATTAGTTGCCCATAGATAAAGTAGGTCACCCTTATTTACATACTTATTTTCTTCAAGCTCTAAATTCGAATAATACCACTTGCTATTTGTATTAAAATTTCCAACTCTGAGAACTCTATACTTTCCTTCGTCTAATAATTCTTCCTGCTTATATGCACGGCCATTTAATAAAGTAATATGACGCCCTATTGTGCTATCCAGCCACTCAGCTTCAAAATTTTGAAACCTAATTTGTGGAGCATTACTGTGTTTTTTCATATACCTTCTTTTCCCTATACTCATTTAAGATATTTTTTACAACTTTAGTTACTGCTATTTCTTCTTTATCCCATTTACTATGTTGCTCATCCCCATCATAATTATACCCAAGGCAAATATTTTCACTTTCCTTTTTTATTTTCTCAATGATATCAGCTTTATTTTCTTCAACATATTTTTCAATAATATTTCTTTCTTCATCGTCATCAAAAACAGGAATTAAGCTCAAATGTCTTCTCCATGCTTCACCATCATGTTGCATTAATTCTTTTAACAAATACATCAATTCTATTTCGACAGAGTTAGATAAATAATAGTAATACATAGATGGAAACTTTATATCGTTCATCCTGTCTGATAATTTTAAAAAATTATACTTTGGTTGAACAGATATCCCCCTATATTCGTCAATATAATGTGAACTGAATTCCAACAAGATTGTTTGGTGGTATTTTAGACGTAAAATCTGCCATGTTGTTCTTGCGTTAAATTGGATGAGTGCATAAACTGGAGCTTTTAGTTCATCGTTCTGTGGATCATCAACTAATTCCATAGTATATTCAGGAAATTTCTCATAGTACCAAGAACGAGTTTCATAATTCCCCTTCATCTCAATCCAATGATCGTGGTCAGTTATATAATTAATAACACGTTCCTTAGGGAAAGGTGTCAACCCAAATCTATATTCGAATAGCTTTTCAATATCACTTATTTCTGCCTGACTATCAATTGCAGTATTCTTAGAACCTTTTCGAACATAAATTCGATTTTCTCTAACTTTACTATATTTTTTTGTTATGTAGAATGGAACCCTATTTGATTTTTTTATAATTAAAACATCTAAATCTCCATTATTAATAGTTCGAAATTCAACTGTCGGAATCATATCTCCAGCCCAAGTTAAATTTTGTAAAAAGTCCTGATAATTTTCTTGTGTCCACTTTTTAGAAAATTGCTTAACTCCTGTTATTTTAACAGGTTTATCTTGAATACCCATGATAATGTAGGCATCACGATTACTTAAATTATTTGCCATACAAATAATATCATGGAGAAGGTCGTTCTTCTTTTTATTTTTTTCTTCTTTACTTTGGCCTTCGAAGAAATATGGTTTTTCTTTAAAATCCCAATATTCCCCTTCCACTCCAAGATAAAATAATTCCCTTACGATTTCATCTAATTGATCATTTGTTAACAATTATAATTACTCCCTATAAACTGTAATTCCTTTTTTGAAAATCCTGATTTATAGCGCTCCCTATACTTTAGATAACAAGAATTTTCGAGCACATATTCTTCACTGAAATTTGGAATAAATACATGAAAACTATTTTCAAAATTTTCCTTGTCAAAAAATAAAATCCTGTTTCCTACCGGCATCTTGTCATCTATATCTAAAAAGATTGCTTCAACTTCATAATAGCAACTCTCGTAAATCCCGTTACTAGTATGGTTTTCGATAATTCCACTGACAATATTTTCAAAATATGACTGCCCATTATTAAACTTATCATTGCAATTTGCTCGACTAAATTGCTGATATATGTTGTCAATATTATTTTTATCAAAAAAATGAATTTTACCATTCTTTATTGAATTATTCTCAAAAAGAAATTTTTCAAATTGTTTTCCTAAAAGGTGACCTCTATGGACAACATTGTCATGAGGTATACCTTCATTTGTTGTATAGTAATCTAATATATCTTCTTTTAATAAAACCCGCCTTGGAATTTTTACCTTCCAACCAACATATCTATTCTTTCTTTGTATATTGCCTCTGCCTCTTCTGTAGTAATTAAGTTTAATTTCTTTATTAATATCAATAGGTGTGATTGATTCAGTGAGTTCTAATGTTTTAATTCTTTCTAAAAGTTTGGGAATTGTTGGAACCAATTTATAATAATTAGTTCTCTGCCAAATACATCTACTTATATTCGACCTATGTAACAAAGAAAGTAATTTATTTTTATTTCTAATTCCAAGTCTTTTCAGAACTTCCTTTTCTTTCATTACGACTCCCTACTACCTTCCAACCCTCAACGGCTCAATCACTTCTTCTATCAGTTGAGTATAGGCTTCTTTGATTTGTTTTTTATAGAGGAGTGGGTTGAGGGCATCTGTCACCTCAACTTTATAGTCCTTGTAGCGCTGACTCTTGGTCAGTTGACTTTCTCCTAGTTGTTTTTTCGCTCCCTTGCGGTAGTGATTGACATAGTAGCGGAGTTCATCTTCACCCACATACCAGGTCTTGCTAAAGTCTTGGATATGTTGCTGGATGACTGCCTCAATCATCTGATCAAGGATATTGGCGATGGATTGACCTCTGTAGCGGTCAGGATTTGCCTGTACTTCTTGCCAAAGCTCTGAGATGATTTGTGCAAGATTTGGATTGGTCTTCTCTAGACTTTGGATATAGGTATCCACTGCTTCTCTGTCCTGTGCGCTGAGACTCTTTTCCTGACTTTGCTCTTGCTCGATCAGGCTTTGGATCAAGGTCAGTATATAGGCATAGTTAATCTCATCGACTTGGATAGACTCCAGTTCGTAGTGGATATCCAGTGGCTCCCCATCCTCATCACCATCTTCTGAACGACTTTTAAGCTCGGCAAGGATATTTTGATAGAAGCCTAGATAGTTTTCCAATTCTTCTGCAGTTAGTCCAGTCTCTGCATAGATTTCTTCCTCGTCATACTCTTTGTAAACTCGGATAGAAGCCAAGTATTTATCAAAGGATTGATAAGCCTTGGCTAGTTTTCTCAATTCAGGTGTAGAGATTTGCTCGATTTGGAGTCCTTCTTCGGGGTCATCAGTGATGAGATTTTGGAAGTCGCTACAACTTCTCAAAAAGTTTCTCTTTTCTTCTTCCCAGCTAGGTGCTAGGACATCATTTTCTCCACCATTTGAGTAGAGTTTGAGGGCATTATCGACTGCTTCCTTAAAGGCTATAGGCTTTTGGAAAGTAATGATATGACCATAGGTCTTACTATAATCAAAGATACGATTGGTTCGACTAAAGGCCTGAATCAAGTCCTGCGGTTGCATGGGTTTGCGGTCGATAAAGAGAGTCGATAAGCAAGGGGCATCAAATCCTGTTAAGAGACGATTGACCACGATAACCAAGTCCAACTGCTCATTGCGATAGAGATACTTGTCTTGTTTACGGGCAAGGCGGTTATTGACATCGGTATTAAAACCACGAAGGTCTGCCATGGTAAAGTGAGTATCAAACTCTTGGTTATAGTCCTCTAAAACCTGCTTCATGTGGTCTTGGTTGGCTCTTGACTCTTCTTCATTTTCAGTGACAGAGTAGGTGATGGTCGCCTTTGGAAAGTCTGGAAGAACCATCTTGACTCTCTCAGATACCTTGACCCGTGTCTGACCAGCCTTGACTCTTTTGAGAAGGTCATAGTAGGCTTGGGCTTGAGGGATAGACTTGACCGTCAGGATGGCATTGAAGGTATTGCCTACTCCTTTTTGGAAGCCTAGTTGTTGGCGTGATTTATTGATAATGGCATCCAAGACTTCCAGCATGTGCTCCTCATTTTCATAGACGGTATCTGGGATTTCGTTTTCAGACTGGTCTGTGATGAGGGTATTGCGATAATCCACCTTAAAGCCTAAGACAGCTCCATCATGGATGGCTTCCTTGACCGTATACTCATGGAGGCGGTCTCCATACTGTTGCTGGGTGGTTTGGGCTAGGTCGCCGACTTGCTGGCGTTTATTTTCCTTAAAGATGGGTGTCCCTGTAAAACCATACCAGAGGGACTGAGGGAAAAAGGCTTTAATGTCTTTTTGTGTTTGTGGCGTCACGGCACGGTGGCATTCATCCACGACAAAGGCCACTCGGAGTCCCTTGATTTTGTCCGCATCTCGTTGGTAAAGACCTTGGTCAAACTTGCGCATCATGGTAGTGATTTTCTGGATAGTTGTCACCACGACACGCTTATCATTACTACCTAGTCGCTTGACCAAATCATGTGTATTATCCGTCTCATCGATATCGATGACATCATTGGTCGCATAAGAGAGGAAGGATGATGTGGTCTGTTGGTCCAAGTCCCTACGGTCAACGACAAAAATCGTCTTTTGGATAGATGGGATTTGAAGGAGATTCCTAGCCACCTTATAAGAGGTCAAGGTCTTCCCTGAACCTGTCGTATGCCAAACATAGCCTGATGCTTGCTGGCGAGAGGCTTCTTGCACCGCTTCGATAGCATGAATCTGGTAGGGGCGCAAGAGAATGATAGATTTCTTGCTATCATCAATGACAGAATACTGCATGACCATCTGGTGCGCACGAGGGATAGAAAGGACTTCATGGGCAAAGCTAGTCAGGTTTGTCACAGGATGATTGTCCTTATCCACCCACTTGGTTAGAAATTGCTTATTGAGTTTATTTTCACGAGCTGCAGCGATATAGCGAGTATCGACCTTATTGGTCACGACAAACATCTGCAAGCTAGAGTAGATGCCACGGAATTTCCCTTCACGATCATATTTTTTAATCTGATGAAAGGCATCGATAAATGCTGCTTGGGAACTCTTGAGCTCGATTTGAATCATGGGTAAGCCATTGATGAGAAGAGTAACATCCAGTCTACGGTCTTGGTCCAGAGGATTTACTTTTTCCCGTTGGACTTGATTGACAACTTCGTAGCTAGACTTTCCTGCTGCGATATTGTCACGCCAAATGACTGACAAACGGATGGTGCCTAGGCTCGCATCTTCTCTTTGAACCTCGACTTTGGCAATGCCGTTTTCACCAACCAACCACTTGGCAGCATCATAGTAGCTGACAAAGTTGAGTTGGTTCTGAATCTGGCGTTTTTCCTGATCGGTCAAGGGATGGTCTGCTAGCAGAGCAACATTGTTTTGGGCTAGTTTCTCAAAGAAATTGTCCCATAGTTGTTCTTCTGTTTTTAGGTCTTCTCTATAAGTCCATTGGCTTTCACCAGTTACCAGCTGGTTTATCAGTTGTTTTTCTATTTCCAGTTCTGGTTTTACCTGCATCTATATTTCTCCTTTTGGAAACCGCATTCTTCCTATTATTATATCATATTCCTAGCAGAAAACGCTCACTTCCTTCTATTTTAACGCACTTTTGACCTTTTTCTTGGTGATGATGCGGTCGTTTTTGTTGGCTAGGGATTTGAGTCTGGCTTCGAGTAGGATTTTTCGTCCTGCTTCGTTGCGGGTGTAGACGAGTTGGTAGTTGCCTATGTGTGGTGCAACGGCATTTTGGAAGAGCTGGGCATCTTCCTTGCGTTTTTCAAAGAGGCTAGGCACAACGAAATACTTGGACTGACCTGCTGGAGCTTTTTGAGCGACTAAGAGGTAGCGTTGATTGTCCACTGGCGTAAAGAATTCTCCTAAGGCCTTGGAAAAAAGTTCCTTGTCTCGCATACTGCCACCTTTTAGATAGGCAAAGACATTAAAGCTGTCCTTGTCCTCATCGACCTGCACGCGCGACTGGTCATCAGACAAATGCCCTGCAGTCACCATGGCTTTACGAATAGCTTCACCGATCTGGCGCAAGCGTTTATAAGGACTCTTGTAGCTGTAGTAGCGAAAGGCTGTGATAGCTAGGAAGAGGACACAAAGAGCTGTCAACCATGGTAAGGCAAAGAAGGTTAGTCGAACGACATAAGCCAGGAGACTAATGGCAAATACCATCAGAGCGTAGCGAAGCCACTTTTCAGCATCCGCTAGAGCAAGCAGAGGGATTCGTTTGCTGTCGGTCGCCACTTCATTGACAATCTCAATCTTGTCAGCAACAATGAGAGATTCCTGCCATTTTTTACGTAGGGAGGCGCGATCCTTGGATAGTTCCATGATCTTCTCGTTATAGTCTTCGAGTTTCTTTTTCTTAAATGGGAACTCAGGAAAGTTCAAGCGATCCAGACCTGTTTCAATGGTATCCTCCTTATAGGACAAGCCAAGGAAATGGTCCATACGACGGGCAAGGGTTTGTAGGTCCTGATATGGATTGAGGTCTAGTTCTTCTTGATTTTCCTTAGAAAAGGCTGGATTTTTGTAGGGTTTGATGGCTACTAGGTGCCAGATATTACTAGTCTTATCTGGATGACCTGGCCAGATACGGATGGCACGGCCCCGCATCTGATTGCTGAGCATAAAGCTTCCGACAAAACTTCCGAGGATGAGAGAGTTGACGCAAGGCGCATCCCATCCTTCTCCCAAGAGAGACTTGGTTCCGACCAAGACTTGGATAGAACCACGTTGGAAGAGCTCGGTCACTGCTGCAACCATCCCCTTAAAGCTAGATGGAAAACCTACTTGGAGATAGGCACCTTGATCGAGTTTTCCGATGGCAGAGAAGCTTAAGCTAGTGTTTGGGATGAGGGCTTGAAGTTCCGCCTTGACACTGGCAGGTATGATCACGACACTACCTGAAAGGACTGCTATTGGGACAGACAAGCCTTGCTTTTGTGCACTTCTGCGAATGGTTTCAAAGTAAGGGAGGACACCTAATTGCGTGATTGGCGCTTGGTCATCTCCCAGATAAGTGGCAAAATCCTTACGGATATAGTCCGCCAAGACTAACTGTCTCAAGCCCTGACTTAGACTAGCATACTCGGTTTCAAAAATAGATGCAATCCCAGCTAGTTTTCCTAGAGATTGGTTGAGGATTTGGTCATTGGCCTTGGATCTGACCAAGAAAACCTGACGTTTTTCAATCAGTCCTCTTGATTTCAGTTCTGCTTCTATTTTTTTCTTTGTCTCCTGCGGATCCTCATACCAATCAGGAGTCTGATAGAGAAGACCTTGCAAGAGAACTTCTAACCAATAATAATTAAGGGAAGGCAAGCCTTCAGCTCCTAGTAAGTCTCGTAGATGCTTGGGAATTTCCTGTTTTTGAGCCTGTAGATAAATGAGAAGCGCTGAGAGATACTTGGGATCTTCGAGGAGCATATCCGCAGAGATTTCCCCTTTGAGAACTTTGGAACTCCGAATCAACTCTTGGAAGTCAGGATCAACGACTAGTTGGCTGACATACTGCCACTTGGTATCCTCAAACTCTTCCAAGCGCTTGTCCTCTTCCTTAGTCGGAAAACAGATATAGACAAAGTCCTGATGAGGGCAAAGAGTGTCTTCCTTGACCAGTTCTGGCACCGTGATTTCTTGGTCAATCTCGCCACACATCTGGAGATAGCGATCCCAGAGTTCTGGTTCACTGTCATAAGGCGGTGTCGCAGTGAGAGAGATGACTTGCAGTTGCTGGTAGTTTTTACGGAAGTCTTCTAGACTTTTCCACCATTCATTTCTCAAGTGATGGCATTCGTCCAGACAGAGGGTTTCGACACCCCTTTCCTTGAGTCTGGCAAGCAGGTCAAAGCCTACAAAGTCCTCAACCTCGCCGTTATCTTCTTGAGATTGCACCTGTTGCATAGCACTGTGAAAGGCTTGATAGGTGGCGATGGTGATTTGCTTCATGTCCTTGAGATTTTGAGATACGAGACTTGTGACCTGGTTCTCATCCTCTAAAAAGGCCTGGCGAATCCTATCGACCCACTGTTCCCGGATAGTCACCGTCGGTACCAAAACGAGGGCAGGCTTATCAAAGCGAGCAATCAACTCAATCCCAATAGTTGTTTTACCAGAGCCTGGCGCTGCCACCAAGTGGACATGACCATCTGCTTGGTATTCTTGGAAATTGTCCAATACCTGTTTTTGGTAGTTGCGCCAAGTGCCATTAAACTTCAAACCTAACATGATTTTCCTCATTCTAAGCTGTCATTTTCTTATTCCCATTTTACCATACTTGAGGCAAAGTCACACCAAGTATCCCATGTAGTCTTTCTCCCTAAAATATGGTATAGTAGAATCATACTACACAAGAGGAGTTTACATGTCACACGAGAAAGAAATGAAAGCTGTTTCTCCCCTTCTACAGCAAGCAATCAATATTTCTTCCATCATCGGTGGAGTTGGTACTTTGATTTTCTGTATCTGGGCCTATCAGGCGGGTATCTTGCACTCCAAGGAAACCCTATCAGCCTTTATCCAACAGGCGGGTATCTGGGGGCCACCGCTCTTTATTTTTTTACAGATTTTGCAGACAGTTGTTCCTATCATTCCAGGAGCTCTAACCTCCGTTGCAGGTGTCTTTATCTACGGGCATATCATCGGGACCATTTACAACTATATCGGTATTGTCATTGGTTGTGCCATTATCTTTTACTTGGTTCGTCTCTACGGAGCACCCTTTGTCCAGTCTATGGTCAGCAAACGCACCTATGACAAGTATATCGGTTGGTTAGATGAGGGCAATCGCTTTGACCGATTCTTTATCTTTATGATGATTTGGCCAGTTAGTCCAGCTGATTTTCTCTGCATGTTGGCTGCTTTGACCAAGATGAGCTTCAAGCGGTATATGACCATTATCATCCTGACCAAGCCCTTTACCCTGGTCGTTTACACTTATGGCTTGACCTACATCATCGATTACTTTTGGCAGATGTTTGGCTAATAGACAAAAAACTCAAGGATTCATCCTTGAGTTTTTCTTTGTTAGGCTTCTTTTTTCAATAAGAGGGAAACAATGACTGATGTAGCAATCATCCATGCTCCTAGAATGATGAAGGTCATTCGACCATCTGTAGTCACCAAGCTAATCCCTGAAAGAACGAAGGGTGTTAATGATGCTCCAAAAGAACATCCCAAAACAGCATAGGAAGTTGCTTTGTTGAGGAGTTTTGCAGGAATTCGTTCAGATATCAACTGAAAGACTGTCGTCAGAGCGATGCTGTAGGCAAAGCCTCCCAGAATAGAACCTGCAACCACCACCCAGAGTGATGGGGAAAGAGCAATGATGATTTGCCCGATCCCAAAAGTGACACCAGCGACCAATAGAAGTCTTTCCTTGAAGGTCGAAATCAGGAAAGAAAAGCTGATTCCAGCTAGAATCCCAATCAACTGCATGGCACTAAGTACCAAACTAGACAACTGAGCATCTCCAAACCCTGCCTCAATCATAAGACTTGGGATACGGAAGGTGATGGCCGTATTGGTACATACAATCACTGCGGCTGCAATAGCAAGGAAGAAAATCAATTGGAGCATGGAACGAGTCAGTTTCGCTGCTTCTTCTGTCTGATGCTTGGACTCGTGAATTTCTTCCTTGTTGTAAGGGACAAATAGAAGAAAGAGCACCAAGACTACCAAGCCTGCGGCATAGGCTAGGAAGGTTGCGGTCCAGCCAAAGGCTAAGAGCTGACCGACTGCCAGCGTCAATATAGAGGCTCCTACTACCTCAGCTGATCCACGAAAACCAAGCATCTGGATACGAGTTTTACCGTGGTAACGTTCACTGATGATTGAAATGGCCTTGGCATTGAGCATTCCTACTCCAAGCCCAAATAGTAAGCGTGTCGCAAAGACAAAGTAATAACCCTGATACCAGAAAGGTGCTGTTCCACTGATGGATAAAATCAAAAGTCCCAAGGTCAACTGGAGGCGTTCAGGAAAAATACGCTCTAGAACTCCGTTCAATAAAAGCATGGCCATAATCCCAAAGGATGGGAGGCTGACCAAGAGTTCGACCTGACCAGTCGAATAGCCCTGATAATAGTCAAACATGGCAGGTAGGGCACTCGAAATTGAAAACGATGTGATCAATACTAACGATAGGGAGAGTATGCTCACTTTTTCCAAAAATTGTTTCATCTTTTCCTCATTCATTTTTCATATTAGTAAAAAGGTCCTTTCCTATCATACACTCTTTACCCAAAATTGGCAAGCGACTGAGCACCAAGACCAAAAGAAAAAGCGGGGCATCAAGAGCTGTGAAGTCTTGATGACATCCCACTTTTTTATGTGTTTTATCCAGTTATGTGACTTAGATTTTCAAGAATCGACGCATTGAGATTCCTGAACCAAGTGAACCGATACAGATTCCGATAAGGAACAAGAGACCGATCATCAATGGAATAAAGGTATTCGGTGTAATCAAAGATAAGTTTTGACCAACCAAGGATGGGTTGACTGATTGGAACACTCGGTTATAGATAAAGTATACCAATGCTGATGGAAGAGCTGCTCCCAACAATCCGATAAAGGCACCTTCTAGCAAGAATGGGCCACGGATATAACCGTTTTTTGCACCAACCAAACGCATGATTTGGATTTCACGGCTACGTGAAATGATAGTAATACGGATGGTATTTGAAATCAAGAAGACTGCGATGAAGATCAAGAGTCCTGCGATGACCAATCCCCATACACGGATGAAGGAAGCCAACTTGAAGAGACGTTCGGTATTGGCACCACCGTCTTGAACTTCAGAGACACCTTCGATTTTCTTAGCTTCTTCAGCTACTGGTTTTACATCACTTGGTGAATTGGTATCTACGATGTAGGCATCATGAAGAGGGTTTGCGTCTCCTTCAAACACCTTCCACTCGTCACCCATAGTTTCAGTCAGCTTTTGGTACTGTTCTTCTTTACTTGAGAAGGTTACATTTTTAACAGCTGGCAGAGCTTTTAGGGCATTGTAGACCTTGTGGTAGTCATTGTTCGTGACTGTTTGGCCTTCTTTTACAATGGTTTCACTATTGTCTTCAACGTCTTTACGAACATAAACCATGACGCGGACGTTGTTTTCGATATCAGTTGCTAATTTCGCAGTGTTAAAAATAACTGAAGCAAAGATAGCAACCAAAGTCAAGGTAATCATTACTGAACTGATGGCAGCAATGGTCATCCATCCATTACGCTTTAAACTCTTTAAAGCTTCGAATAGATGGCGGAAAAATCTACTAATCATCGTATCCGTACTCTCCTTTCGCTTCATCACGTACCACGCGACCATTTTCGATGGCAATAACGCGGTGGCGCAAGGTATTTACGATTTGGCTGTTGTGGGTCGCCATCAAAACAGTTGTCCCTTGAAGATTGATACGTTCCAAGAGGTTCATGATTTCCCATGAGTTATCTGGGTCCAAGTTACCTGTTGGTTCGTCGGCAATCAAAACCTTAGGATTGTTTACGATAGCACGCGCAATGGCGATACGTTGTTGCTCACCACCTGAAAGCTCATTTGGGAATGAACGAACTTTGTGCTTCAAACCGACAAGGTCCAAGACTTCCATAACACGTTTTTTGATGTTACGACGGCTTTCACCGACAACCTCCATTGCGTATGCAATGTTCTCATAAACGGTTTTCTTTGGCAAAAGTTTGTAATCCTGAAAGACTACTCCGACATTTCTACGCAAGAACGGAATATCTTTCTTTTTGATCTTAACCAGGTTATAACCTGCGACTTGCAAGCTTCCTTTGTCGATTTTGACCTCACGATACAAGGCACGGATAAAGGTTGATTTACCAGCACCTGAAGGTCCTACGATGTAGGCAAATTCTCCTGCATCGATATTTACAGTGATGCCACGTAGGGCTGTTGTCCCGTTGTCGTATTTTTTGACAACATCTCTCATTTCAATGATTGACATGTGACTTCCTTTCTTTTAACTAATACGCAATTTCAGATAAGCATCGATGAAACCATCTAGGTCTCCATCCATAACCTTATCAACCTGCGCTACTTCAAAGTTTGTACGATGGTCTTTTACCATTGTATAAGGCGTAAATACATAGGAGCGGATTTGGCTTCCCCATGTAATTTCCTTTTTCTCACCCTTGAGCGAGTCTACCTCAGCAGCTTTCTTTTCCTGCTCCATCTGATAGAGTTTTGCCTGAAGCATCTTCATAGCACGATCACGGTTTCCGTACTGGGTACGGTCAACAGTTGATGCTACGACGATACCTGTCGGAATGTGAGTCAAGCGGACACCTGTTGAAACCTTGTTGACGTTTTGTCCACCTGCTCCACCTGAACGGAAGGTATCCATCTTGATATCATCCTCACGGATTTCAACTTCGATGGTATCATCCAACTCTGGCATGACTTCTACAGAAGTAAATGAGGTGTGGCGACGTTTAGCAGAGTCAAATGGTGAGATTCGGACCAAACGGTGAACTCCCATCTCTGACTTGAGAAGACCATAAGCATTTGGTCCTTCAAAAGACAAGGTTACTGACTTGATTCCTGCCTCATCACCTGCTTGGTAGTCTAAGACCTCGACCTTGAATCCTTTGGCATTTCCATAGCGAGTATACATACGAAGGAGCATATCGCCCCAGTCTTGAGCCTCTGTCCCCCCAGAACCAGGATGGATTTCAAGGATGGCGTTGTTGTGATCATAGGGTTCTGACAAGAGAAGGGTCATTTCGTAGCTGGTCATCATCTGATCTAACTCAGAGAGTTTTTCAACCAGCTCATCCTTAACGGATTCATCCTCTGCCAAAAAGTCCAGTAAAATCTCAACTTCATCCTGCAACTCATCCATCTTGTGGAAGGTATTATAGGTATTTTTGAGTTCGTTTAATTCTTGCGACGTTTTTTGGGCCGCAATATTATCGTTCCAAAAATCAGGTTCTGTCATTTTGTTTTCCAAAATGGCAATTTCTTCCTCTAAACCTTCGAGGTCAAAGAGACCCCCTGAAAGAAGCTAATTTTTCACGATTTGCATCAATTTTTTGACGAATTTCTGAAATGTCCATACATACTCCTTTTTTTGCATCTTATTATTATACCACAATTTTTCTTATTTATCTAATTGGTATTTTTTAAAATTTAGTTTCAATATATTTCTGTAAGAAGTCAAACAGGCTTATTTCTGGCAAAATTTTAAAAACCTCACAAGAAATTTCCTATGAGATTTAGTGATTTTATACTAGTTTTTACAATTCTACAGTCAATACTTGACCATCCTGCACAACCTGCTCCCCTGCAATGTAGACGTCATCAATATCACTGGATTTGACGGCATAAACGAGGTGAGATAGCATGTTTTCTTGAGGTTGAAGATGGATTTTGCCTTGGGGTTGGATGACTAGGAAATCTGCTTGCTTGCCGACTTCTAGGCTGCCAATTTCATCCTCCATTCCCAATACCTTAGCACCTTCAATAGTCAGTGCCTTGAGGGCTGTTTCAATTGGAAATTGGCTGGCATCGCCACTCTTCATTTTCTGTAAGAGTGCTGCAGTCCGCCCTTCCTCAAACATATCGAGATTGTTATTAGAAGCAACTGAGTCCGTCGCAATCCCGACTGGCACTCCTGCCTTTTTAAGTTGGACGACTGGTGCAATCCCTGAGGCTAATTTGAGGTTGCTGATAGGATTGTGAGCGATAGCGACTTGCGAATCTGCTAGGCGGGTAATTTCTGCTTCATTTAACTCCACACCATGGGCAAATACAGCCTTATGGTCTAAATAGCCAAGATCATCTAGAAAGGCTAGTGGTCGTTTGCCATAGCGTTTCAGGATAATACCTGACTCTTCCTGTGTTTCTGCAACATGGATATGAAGAGGAATGTTTTCTTCTTTTGCTAGCTCAAGACTTGCCTCCAGCAAATCTCGACTACAACTGTATGGCGAATGAGGGGCCACCATAACCTTGAAATTTGGGTCTTGATAGCCTTTGATTGTCTCGATAATGGCTCGAGTTCTGGCTATAGTTTCAGCCGTCGTCTCCACATCTGAAGAAAAGAGGGTTGGAGAAAAATAGCAACGCATCTTGGATGCCTTGACTGCCACATAAATCTCAGCTATATCCACTCCATTAGGATTGTACATATCATTGAAAGTTGTCGTTCCTGACTGAAGCATCTCTGTTAGCGCCTCTTTGACGGCCTTTGTAGTCATCTCTGGTGTGAATTCTGCTTCTGCTGGCCAGATATAGTCCTCCAGCCATTCATGGAGATTACTGTCATCGCGAATGCCTCTCAAGCCTGTCATGGCAGAATGAGTATGGCAGTTGACCAAGCCAGGCATGATCCATGCTCCCTGATAGTCTATGATTTGATCTGCTTGTTTAAGAATCTCTTGATTTTCCTGACCGACATAGACGATTTGGGATTCTTTGACAGCCAAAATCCCATCTAGATAGACATTGAAATCTTGGTCACAAGTCACGATATTTACATGCTGAAAGACTTTCATCCCTAGGCTCCTTTTCTATATAAGTATTCATACTGGATAATTTTCTAGCTATTGTAACAAAAAAGTCACCCGAAGGCAACTTTTCTTATTGTTTATGGGGTTTAAAGTAAGAAAGTAAGTGTTTCATAAGTCCCTTCTATTTCAACATGAAGAGAGTGTGACAAAAGCCCTAGCCTCTCAATTGTCTTTGGATTGTCGAGAAAGACGCAGTGGTTGAGTGGGCTCTACTACGCTGATTTCATCAGCTTTTACAGCCCTACTCAACTGTGCGGAGGTGGGACGACGAAATCGAATTCTATCGGATTAACGATTTCTGTCCCACTCTCTCTTTTTACTTGTTCAAATATGGAAGCAGGTATCCATAACCAGCCTCTTCCATTTCATCCTTAGCAATGAATCGTAAGGATGCAGAATTGATACAGTAACGGAGACCACCTAGTTCACGAGGGCCGTCTGTAAAGACATGTCCCAAGTGAGCATTCCCTGAACGTGAACGAACTTCGATACGCTCCATACCGTGACTCAAGTCCTGGTAATAATGAATAAGTTCCTTGGAAATAGGACGGATAAAACTTGGCCAACCACAGCCTGAGGCAAACTTATCCTTGGCAAAGAAGAGAGGCTCACCAGTCGTGATATCGACATAAATTCCTTCCTCAAAAGTTTGGTCATAAGCATTGCTAAAAGGAGCTTCCGTCGCAGCCTCTTGCGTGACTCTATAGGATTCCTCAGATAGTTTTTCTTTTAGCACTGCCTGACTCGGTTTTTCATAGTTGGCGGCATCTATCAGTGGTTTCTCAGCATCCCTCACATCAATGTGGCAATAGCCACCAGGATTTTTTTTGAGATAGTCTTGGTGATAGTCTTCGGCTAAGATATAGTGGCGAAGCTTCTCCACTTCTACTGCTATTTTACGACCGATGAGGAGTTCTTGTTCGCGAACTACTGTATTGATCGTTGGTAGATCAGCTTCTTCTAGGTAATAAATCCCTGTGCGGTATTGACGACCACGGTCATTCCCTTGTTGGTTGACAGAAAGGGGATCGATAACTCGGAAATAATAGAGTAAAACCTCACGGAGCGAGACCACCTTTTCGTCATAGACGACTTGCACTGTCTCTGCGTGATCTGTTTCTTTGATCAGTTGATAATTGGTGGTTTCTACCTGACCATTGGCATAACCAACACTTGTTTGCAATACTCCAGAAATACGGGAAAAGTATTCTTCCAAGCCCCAAAAACAACCGCCTGCTAAATATATTTCTGCCATTTCAAATCCTCCTTGACCTTCTATCGGTCGCTAAACACGGGAAACAATTTATATCCCATGTTTCATTTTCAAAAAAAGGACAGGAAGCCCTCTAATAGAGAGTTTCCCCATCCTATTGTTCTGTTTATTTTGTTTCGACGCGAACGCCTTCTGTATCTACTTGCAACTCATGAAGCTTGCCTTTGAAAGGTTGCTTTTCAAGCTCTGCCTTAATCTTAGGCATCTTGTCAGGATCAGCCAAGACCATAACAGTCGGACCAGCACCAGAGAGGTAGGTCGCATAAGCACCATTTCTCTTAGCAACTTTCTTGATCGTCGCAAATTCTCTCACCAGTTCTTGACGGTAACGCTCATGGAAAAGGTCACTCTCGATAGCCTGGCCTGCTTTGACCATATCTCCAGTCAGTAGGGATGCGATAGCCACATTGGCGATAGAACTTGCCGCAACAGCTTCTTTATAAGAAAGTTTCTTAGGCAAGACACCACGACTATCGCGAGTTCGCAATTCATAGTTTGGAATGTAAGCTAGAAAGGCACACTCTGGGAAAGGCGCCACAACAGCTGAAACTTGACCTTCTACCGAACTAGCAATGACGAGATTTCCATAGATAGCTGGTGCAACATTATCAGGATGCCCTTCAATCTTGGTCGCCAATTGTAATTTTTCATGTTTGCTTAGTTTCAAGTTTCCGAGTTGATTTGCCAGTTCAATCCCAGCAACGATGACTGAACTAGAAGAACCTAGTCCACGCGCAAGCGGGATATCACTGACCATCTTCAGACGTCTAGGTTGGAGGTCTGGAACAATTTGTAGAGCAATCTTCAGCAAAAGATTACGTTCATCACGTGGAATCCATTTGCCCAATTGGTGCTCAATCATCCATTCTTCACGTTCCTCACAAACCTGAATTTCTAGATACTTAGTTACAGCTACACCAACCGAGTCAAAGCCAGGACCCACATTGGCACTTGTAGCAGGTACAATAATCTTCATCTTAGTCTCCTAAAACCTTGAAGGTGTTGAGAAGTTCAAACTCGGCTACACCCTTCAAAGCTGCTGTAATATTTTCAAGTTGCGCCTTGTTGATTTTATGAGTGATGATGACAACACGAGCCTTGCCTTCTTGCTTACCATCTTGAAGGATTTGCTTGAAGGAAATATCTTCTGCGTTAAAGAGCTCAGCCAATTTCAAGACTTGTCCTTTTGAGTCTGGAGCCAAGATTGAGAAATAGTAGTTAGCTTTGACATCTTCTGGCTTAGCCAAGACTACTGGACGGCTGTATTCATTAAAGGCTTTTCCAATTGTTCCATCATTCAGACGACGAACGATGCGGGCAATATCAGCCACAACACTTGTTGCAGTTGGTTTTTGACCAGCACCTGGTCCATAGTACATAGACTCGCCGATACCGATAGACTCCACAAATACCGCATTCATAACACCATTAACACTTGCAAGTGGGTGTTCTTTAGGAAGGAAGGTTGGCGTAACCTCAGCAGCAATCCCAGAAGCTGTTTCTTCGATAGAACCAACTAGTTTTACAACATAACCAAGCTCTTGAGCTACTGCTACATCTTCTGGAGTGATGTTGCGAATTCCTTGGTGACCCACATCTTCAAACTTGACATTCATTCCAAAGGCGAACTGACTGAGGATGACCATCTTGTAAGCCGCATCAATCCCATCAACGTCATTGGTAGGGTCGCTTTCAGCAAAGCCAAGTCGTTGGGCTTCTGCCAAAGCATCTTCATAAGACCAACCTTCTGTTACCATTTTGGTCATCATAAAGTTAGATGTTCCGTTGACAACACCAAGAACACGTGTGATTTTGTCTGATGCTAATGAGTTAACCAAAGTACGAAGAATTGGGATTCCTCCTGCAACTGCTGCTTCATAGTATAAGGCAACATTGTGAGCTTTGGCTACCTCAAGCAATTCTGCACCATGGACTGCCAAAAGATCCTTGTTAGCTGTCACGACGTGTTTCCCTGCTTCTAAAGCACGAGTGATAAATGTTTTAGCAGGTTCGATACGCCCCATCAACTCAACAACGATCGTGATGTCTTTGTCTGACAAAATTTCATCGATATTTGTTACAAAATTAAAATCATTTCCTGCTTCAAGCAAGCGGGCTTTCTCTTGATCGTCTTTGACCAAAACTTTAGCTACTTCAATTTCTGACTGAGCTGCTTGAACAATTTTTTCTTTATTTTCCTTTAGCAAGAATGGCACACCACTGGCTACTGTACCAAATCCAAGTAAAGCAATCTTAACTGACATGTTTGTCTCCTCGAAATTTTCTAATAGTCCTATTATACCAAAATTGTGTGAAAATTCCTACCATTCTAAACTAAAAATAGGAGCACCAAATCACAAAAAGAGGGCTGGGACAAAAGTCCTAGCCTCTCAATTGCCTTTGGATTGTCGAGCAAGACGCAGTGGTTGAGTGGGCTCTAACTACGCTGATTTCATCAGCTTTTACAGCCCTACTCAACTGTGCGGAGGTGGGACGACGAAATCGAATTCTAACGAATTACCGATTTCTGTCCCACTCTCTCTATTTTCTATCTATTTCACAAAAGCCAATTCCTTATCACTCGACAAGTCTTCTCGATAACTGAAACCCGCAAAGCTGAGCTTTTTAATCTCTTCAACCGAGGTTACCTGACCTTCCATCAAGGCTGTTAAGAAAGCTCCTCTAGCTTTTTTAGAAATGGTTGAGTGGATTTTTAGTTTTCCATCTCGCTCTTCCATAAACTTGAAGGTCACCATTTTCTCACGGATTTCTTTAGGGAAGACAGTTTCAAACTCCGAAGACAAGAGTGAAAAGATTAGTTCTTCACCCTTCATCGACTCTTCATAGGCCACCTGCCAATGACTTTTCAAGCTTTTTCCAGCGACTTTTAGTTTCATCAAAAAGTCCAGTCTGTGAGGCGCAATCGGTTCAAAGGCTGGAATCACACCATAAAGAGCTGACGTTATCATGAGGTGTTCCTCCAGATAGGTTTGCTCCGCCTTGGTTAGATTGTCCCGTTTGATGTTGCGATACATGAGTCCATCAAAGAGGTGCAAGGCTGGATAGTTTGTCGCAGTTTCATTTTTCAAGGCCTGGATATGGTCATACTCCTCTTGCGCTTTTTCGGCAGATATTTTGTAAAAACTCTCCAGTTCTTGGGCAGAGTATGTCGCCAATTCATCCAGCACTGCCTGACTTTCAGGACGCAATGGTTTAGCCTCTAAACTAGGGATTTCGGTGTTCATTTCTTTTGCGGTTGGGATTAGAATTTTCATAGTGTTAGTGTAGCATATTTTTTTAGGACTACCAAGGATTTGAGCTTAAAAGAGAGTGGGACAGAAATCGGTAATTCGTTAGAATTCGATTTCGTTGTCCCACCTCCGCACAGTTGAGTAGGGCTATAAAAGCTGATGAAATCAGCGTAATATAACCCACTCAACCACTGCGTCTTGCTCGACAATCCAAAGACAATTGAGAGGCTAGGACTTTTGTCCCAGCCTCTTCTTTCCTTATTTTGGCAATCCTAACCAGATTGCAAAGAGAACTAGTGCTGTCCCAAGGCAGCTTGCCAAGATAGATGACAGATTAAACTTTTTCTCCTTTAGATGAGAAAATCCTATCTTCAAAGCAAAAAGACCAAGCAACATCGAACCAATCATCAGATAAAATCCCATTTGACTGTCCTCCATTTATTATTCTTTCTTTCATTATCACAAATTTCAAACAAGAGTGCAAGAAAAACGAGTTTGTTTCCTTAAGCTTGAAGGATGTACCCTGTTCTAGGATACAAAGCCTATATGACAATCCCTTCTAAATGATCCAATTCATGCTGACAAATCTGAGCAGGAAAACCCGTCAGGGTAATGGTCTGCTCTTGCCAATGGATATCTCTGTAGCTTACTGTAATCTTCTCATACCTAGTTGTCGGTCTTACACCCGTCAAAGACAAACAACCTTCCTCTGTCTCGTATGATCCTTCAAAAGATTGGAGAACTGGATTAAACATAACCATGGGAATCATTCCGATATTAAAAATAATGACGCGTTTTTGTACCCCAATCATATTGGCCGCTAGTCCAACACAGCTTTCTCGGTTAGCCAATAGGGTATCCTGCAAATCCTTTGCTAGGGGTAAATCTTCCTGACTAGCAGGCTGAGATACCTGCGACAAAAACAAGATATCTTTTACAATTTTCTTTTCCAACTACTATTCCTCCATCTTTTTCTCAACTTGATTATAGCATAAAATCTATCTCTGTTTACCATATATAAAAGCAAAAAGCCATCCGAAGATGACTTTTCAATGCTTAAATAGCGTTTTTATCTTTTCCAAGTGCTCGTTGAACTGCTTTGACAATCTCAACAAGGACCACGATCATAAGTGCTCCTACAACGACCGCCATCCACTGAGTCAAGCTCAAATGTGACACGTGGAAGAGACTGTTAAATCCTGGAACCACAATCGTAGCCATCAAGAGAATGAAGGCAACTGGGATTGACCAGTTTAAGGTCTTATTCTTGAAGAGTCCAACTGTAAAGATTGATTGGTAAACAGACTTGACGTTAAAGGCATGGAGCAATTGGATCAAACCAAGAGTTGCAAAGGCCATTGTAAGGGCATCTGCGTGGATTTCACTTTGAACTTGATGCTCTGGGAAGAGAATAGCCCAACCATAAACACCTAAAACTAGCATGGTTTGGAAGATCCCTTGATAAATGATTGCTCCGAAGACACCACCATCAAAGAAGTTAGACTTACGCCCACGAGGTTTGTGAGTCATGACACCTGGTTCAGCTGGTTCAACACCAAGGGCGATGGCAGGTAAAGTATCAGTTACTAGGTTAATCCAGAGAAGATGTACTGGTTGAAGTACATCCCAACCTAACAAGGTTGCAAAGAAGATGGTGAATACCTCAGCCATATTAGCAGACAAGAGGTACTGGATTGATTTTTGGATATTTGAGAAGACCTTACGTCCTTCTTCTACCGCTACGATAATGGTTGCAAAGTTATCATCAGCAAGGACCATATCAGAAGCTCCCTTAGAAACTTCTGTACCTGTAATCCCCATACCGATACCGATGTCAGCTGTCTTAAGTGAAGGCGCATCGTTAACTCCATCACCTGTCATGGCAACAACTTTACCTTCATTTTGCCATGCTTTCACGATACGAACCTTGTGCTCAGGTGATACACGTGCGTATACAGAGTATTGCTTGAAGACTTTTTGGAATTCTTCATCAGTGAGTTCATTCAATTCAGCACCAGTGAAGACATGGTCTTCTGTATCATTTGGATCGATGATACCGAGACGTTTAGCAATAGCTTCAGCCGTATCTTGGTGGTCACCTGTGATCATGATTGGACGGATACCTGCTTCTTTAGCGACACGTACAGCTTCTGCAGCTTCTGGGCGCTCAGGGTCAATCATTCCGATCAAACCAGAGAAGATGAGGTCAGACTCAACAATTTCAGATTCCAAGGTTGGGATTTCGTTGCTTGTCTTATAAGCCATCATCAAGACACGAAGGGCTTGTTTAGCCAAGTCTTTGTTGGTAGCAAGGATAGCTTGTTTATCTTCTTCTGTGATTGGGCGAACTTCCCCATTGACTTCAATACGAGTCACGCGCTTGAGCAGTTGGTCAGGCGCACCCTTGACAGCGATAAAGTAAGAACCGTCTGCTTCCTTATGAATGGTAGACATGAGTTTACGGTCTGAGTCAAATGGTAATTCAGCTACACGTGGCTCATCCTTCAAGACTTCACGAACATCAAAGTTGTGGTCCAAACCAAACTGTACAAGAGCTGTCTCCGTTGGATCACCAATCAATTTGCCAGATGGATCCACCTTGGTATCATTGGCAAAGTTCATGATACGAAGGGTATTGTTGCTAGCAGCAATCTCAGATGCCGAGCTTTGCAATTGACCGTTGGTATAAACTTTTTCAACCGTCATTTGGTTCATGGTCAAAGTACCTGTTTTATCAGATGCGATGATTTCTGTTGAACCAAGAGTTTCAACAGCTGGCAATTTACGGACAATCGAATTACGTTTGGCAAGTGTTGTAGTTCCCAAAGATAGAACGATAGTTACAATGGCAGGAAGCCCTTCTGGAATCGCAGCAACCGCAAGGGCAACCGCCACCATCAAGCCTTCTAATGGATGTTCGCCACGAACAAAGACACCAACCAAGAAGGTAATCACTGCAATCACAATGATTAAGTAAGTCAAGACCTTAGATAATTGTTCCAAG
Source organism: Streptococcus sp. Marseille-Q6504 (assembly GCF_965111625.1). Classification (NCBI taxonomy): domain Bacteria; kingdom Bacillati; phylum Bacillota; class Bacilli; order Lactobacillales; family Streptococcaceae; genus Streptococcus; species Streptococcus sp. Marseille-Q6504. The sequence goes on along the minus strand of NZ_CBCOON010000001.1, from coordinate 66,018 downwards.
CTTTGCTTCAATGGTGTTTCAGTCTCGTCAGCATTAGCCAACATATCTGCAATCTTACCAACTTCTGTGTACATACCAGTATTTGTCACGACACCAATGCCACGACCGTAAGTTACGTTTGAGTTTTGGTAAGCCATGTTAACACGATCCCCAATACCAGCATCTGCTTCAACAAGTCCTGTCACATCTTTTTCAACTGGCACAGACTCCCCTGTAAGAGCAGCTTCTTCGATTTTAAGAGACGCCGCTTCAAGCAAACGCATGTCGGCAGGCACTACATCTCCCGCTTCAAGCAAGACGATATCTCCGGGTACCAATTCTTTTGAGTCAATCTCAATAACATGACCATCACGACGAACACGTGCCATCGGGCTAGACATATTTTTCAGAGCTTCAATGGCTGCTTCTGCTTGCCCTTCTTGGTAAACCCCAAAGGCAGCATTCAAGACAACAACGGCCAAGATGATAATGGCATCCGTTAGACCGTCCATTCCTTCTGTAATCACAGAAAGTGCCGCTGCCGCAAGCAAGATGATAATCATCAAATCCTTAAATTGATCAAGGAATTTAGCTAGTAGGCTACGTTTCTCTCCCTCTTCCAACTCATTACGACCATAAGTCGCTAGTCGTTCTTGAGCTTGAGCAGTTGACAAACCTTCGATAGATGAGTCCAAGTTCTTTAGGACTTCTTCTGAGGTCTGTGTGTAAAACAAGTCTTTATTTTGTTCTTTTGACAAAACAGTCTCCTCCTTTTTGGCCTCTTTTTACAAAAAAAGAGACCTGTTTTTAAAAAAACAAGTCTCGCTGTTTAATATAGTGCCGGAAATAATTCGTAATGACGACACTATCGCGGTTTCCCGCCAGCTACTCCCTTGAGTAGTTCTATTATATCAGAATTTCAAAAGTTTTCAAGTTTTGAAGTGTATTTAACTTACTTCCCACATTTGAATTTTCCTTGGAAAACCAGTATAATGAAAGAATACTAAAATGCTAGAAGGGGAGTTAGATGAATCAATCGGTTTCAAACTTAAAATTGGCTGAGCGCGGTGCCATTATCAGCATCTTGACCTATCTATTCTTGTCTGCAGCTAAGCTAGCGACCGGACACCTCCTCCATTCATCCAGCTTGGTAGCCGATGGTTTTAACAACGTTTCAGATATCGTTGGAAACGTGGCCCTCCTCATCGGGATTCGTTTGGCTCGCCAACCGGCAGATAGAGATCATCGCTTCGGTCACTGGAAAATAGAGGATTTGGCAAGTCTCATCACTTCCATCATCATGTTTTACGTTGGCTTTGATGTTCTACGTGACACCATTCAAAAGATACTCAGCCGAGAGCAAACGGTCATTGACCCACTTGGGGCGACTCTAGGAGTCATCTCTGCTATCATCATGTTTGCCGTTTATCTCTACAATACCCATCTGAGTAAGCAGTCTAAGTCCAAGGCCCTCAAGGCTGCAGCTAAGGACAATCTGTCAGATGCCGTGACATCTCTTGGAACTTCTATTGCTATCCTGGCTAGTAGCTTCAACTATCCAATAGTGGATAAGTTGGTTGCGATTATCATTACCTTCTTTATTCTTAAAACTGCTTATGATATCTTTATCGAGTCATCCTTCAGCCTTTCTGATGGTTTTGATGAACACTTGCTAGAAGATTACCAAAAGGCTATCATGGAAATTCCTAAGATTAGCAAGGTCAAATCACAACGAGGTCGTACTTACGGAAGCAACATTTATCTGGACATTACTCTGGAAATGAACCCAGATCTCTCTGTTTTTGAAAGTCACGAAATTGCGGATCAGGTCGAATCCATGTTATCAGAACGCTTTGGTGTCTTTGATACAGACATTCATATTGAACCAGCACCAATCCCTGAGGATGAAATTCTAGATAATGTCTATAAAAAATTGCTCATGAGAGAGCAACTGATTGACCAAGGAAATCAACTGGAGGAATTACTTGCAGAAGACTTCATTTATATTCGCCAGGACGGACAAGAACTGGATAAGGGAGCCTATACGGCTGAAAAAGAATTGACCTCTGCCATTAAAGAGCTTCATTTGACTTCTATCAGTCAAAAGACTAAACTCATCCGCTACCAAGTCGGTGATACCATTCATACCAGCATCTGGCGCCGCCACGAAACTTGGCAAAATATTTTCCATCAGGAAACAAAAATAGAAAAAGACTAAAGCAAAACTCCCAACTGAGAAAGTTGGGAGTTTTTCTATATTCTTATTTTGCAACGCTCTTAGCAAGAACGAAGTTTCCTAGTGTAGCTGAACCATTGCCAGCAACAGCTGGAGTCACGATATAGTCACGTACATCTGGAACTGGTAGGTAGCCATTGAGTAGGGCTGTGAATTTCTCACGTACACGGTCAAGCATATGTTGTTGAGCCATAACCCCACCACCAAAGACGATAACATCTGGACGGAAAGTTACAGTCGCATTCACTGCAGCTTGAGCAATATAGTAGGCTTGAACATCCCAGACAGAGTTGTTGAGTTCAATGTTTTCCCCACGAACACCTGTACGAGCTTCCAAACTTGGACCAGCTGCATAACCTTCCAAACATCCATTATGGAAAGGACAAACACCTTTAAATTCTTTTTCAATATCCATTGGGTGTCTAGCCACATAATAATGACCCATCTCAGGGTGACCAACACCGCCAATAAACTCGCCACGTTGGATAACACCTGCACCGATACCTGTACCGATAGTGTAATAAACTAAGTTTTCGATACGACCGCCGGCATTATTACGAGCAACCACCTCACCGTAGGCAGAACTGTTTACGTCTGTCGTAAAATACATAGGCACGTTTAGAGCGCGACGAAGAGCACCAAGCAAGTCTACATTTGCCCAGTTAGGTTTTGGAGTTGTTGTGATAAATCCGTAAGTTTTTGAGTTTTTATCGATATCGATTGGACCAAATGAACCAATGGCAAGTCCTGCAAGATTGTCGAATTTTGAGAAGAACTCGATGGTTTTATCGATTGTTTCAATAGGTGTTGTTGTAGGAAATTGTACCTTTTCTACAACATTATAGTTTTCATCTCCGACAGCACAGACAAATTTTGTACCGCCTGCTTCCAAACTTCCGTATAGTTTTGTCATGATAAACCTCTTGTATTTATTTTCTCTATTATAGCATATTCCCAGACTGAAAATTGCTCAATATTTTAGATTTTCCTCTGTAAATTTTACCATTCAAGCAAAAACGAACAAACATGACATTTGTTCGTTTTTTTGATTTATTAAGCTTTAACTTCGATGATTGCGTCACCCTTAGCAACTGATCCAGAAGCAACTGGATTTACTGAAGCAAAGTCTGCAGTGTTTGTTACGATAACCATAGTAGTGTTATCAAGTCCTGCAGCAGCAATCTTAGCTGAGTCAAATGTTCCAAGAACATCTCCAGCTTTAACCTTATCACCTTGATTAACTTTTTGGTTGAAGCCTTCACCGTTCATTGAAACAGTATCGATACCAACGTGGATCAAGATTTCAGCACCGTTAGCTGTTCTCAATCCATAAGCATGGCCAGTCGGGAAGACGATTGTCACTTCAGCATCAGCTGGTGCATAAACAACATCTTGGCTAGGTTTCACGGCGATACCTTGTCCCATAGCTCCACTTGAGAATACTGGGTCATTCACATTTGAAAGAGCAACAACATCACCAACGATTGGTGTTTGGATAACACCTTCGCTAAGTGAAACAAGATTACCAGTTACTGCTTCTTCTGTTAAACGGTCAGTTTCAGCTTCAGAAATTGCTCCTGCAACCTCTTCTACTTCATCTTCGTAACCAAACATGTAAGTAAGAGCAAAACCAAGTGCAAAGGATACAGCTACCATAAGAAGGTATTGTAGAAGTTGTCCGTTACCAATGTAAAGCATAGTACCTGGGATGACTGTGATACCATTACCAGTACCAGCAAGTCCAAGGATTGAAGCAAGTCCACCACCGACTGCACCAGCAATCAATGAAAGGAAGAATGGCTTACGGAAACGCAAGTTAACCCCGAAGATAGCTGGCTCAGTAATACCAAGGAAGGCAGATAGAGCAGCTGGGAAAGCAAGTGTTTTAAGTTTAGGATTTTTAGTTTTCACACCAACGGCTACTGTTGCAGCACCTTGAGCAGTCATAGCTGCAGTAATGATAGCGTTGAATGGGTTAGCATGGTCAGCAGCAAGCAATTGAACTTCAAGCAAGTTGAAGATGTGGTGAACACCTGATACGACGATTAATTGGTGAACTCCACCAATCAAGAAACCACCAAGTCCGAATGGCAAGTTAAGAATAGCTTTTGTTCCAATGAGAATGTAGTTTTCAACAACGTGAAAGACTGGTCCGATAACAAACAATCCAAGGATTGACATTACAAGGAGTGTTACAAACGGTGTTACCAAGAGGTCAAGTACATCTGGAACAACCTTACGAACTGCTTTTTCAAACTTAGCTCCGACAACCCCGATGATGAAGGCTGGAAGAACTGAACCTTGCAAACCTACAACTGGGATAAATCCGAAGAACTGCATTGCAGTTACTTCACCACCAGACGCAACAGCCCAGGCATTTGGAAGTGAATCAGAAACGAGCATCATACCAAGAACGATACCAACAGCTGGGTTACCACCGAATACACGGAAAGTTGACCAAACAACCAAACCTGGCAAGATAATAAAGGCAGTGTCTGTCAAGATCTGAGTATAAGTTGTCACATCTTCTGGAAGTGTCATTCCAAGAGCAGTCAAGAGACCACGAACACCCATGAAGAGACCAGTTGCTACGATAACTGGAATGATTGGAACGAAGACGTCACCGAAAGTACGGATGGCACGTTGGAACCAATTTCCTTGTTTTGCAGCTTCTGCTTTCATATCTTCTTTAGAAGATGTTGGCAACCCAAGAGCTACGACTTCATCGTACATCTTGTTTACTGTACCAGTACCAAAGATGATTTGGTATTGACCTGAGTTAAAGAAAGCACCTTGAACTTTTTCCAAGTTCTCGATAGCATCCTTATTGATTTTCGCTTCATCTTTTACCATAACACGGAGGCGAGTCGCACAGTGAGCTACACTGTTGACGTTCTCACGTCCACCCAAGGCTTCGATGACTTTTTTTGCAATTTCTGTATTGGTCATTTGCAAAAATCTCCTTATAAAAAAATTTGTTCTTGTTTGAAAGCGATTTTACTCGCCCTACGAGTATTATTTTATCATCTTTCAAAAATATGTCAAGCGTTTTGCAGAAAAAGTTTTTTGATTGCTAAAATTTTTGATAGTTTTTGCTACTTTCTTAATAAAATTCTCTCAAAATCGCCTATCTCTACATGTTTTTATGTGAATATTTTCAAAAACTTTCATATTTTCATTGATTTTCATAAAAATAGGTTTCTAATTATCTGTCAATCGTTTGACATTTTTTTCTTAACTTCGATATAAAAGACTTGCTTTTTTATAAGGAAACGTTTACTATAAAGATAGTAGAATTTATGGAGGGAATATAAATGGAATGGACTACCGAGCGTCGTTATAGACGCTATGAAGATTGGACACAAGAAGAAAGAAAAGAACTCCAAGAAAAGATGGCGCAATCACCATGGCATGTTGCCTATCACGTCGAACCAAAGCAAGGACTTCTTAACGATCCGAACGGTTTTTCTTACTTTGATGGCAAGTGGGTTGTCTTTTACCAAAACTTCCCCTTTGGTGCAGCTCATGGATTGAAATCTTGGGTTCAGCTTGAAAGTGACGACTTGGTTCACTTTACTGAAACAGGTGTAAAAATCTTACCTGATACTCCATTGGATAGCCACGGCGCTTACTCTGGATCTGCTATGCAGTTTGGCAATCAATTGTTTCTATTCTATACAGGAAATGTCCGTGATGAAAATTGGATTCGCCATCCTTATCAGATTGGTGCTTTGATGAATAAGGACGGAAACATAAAAAAGATTGATAAGGTCTTGATTGATCAACCAGCTGATGCTACCGACCACTTCCGCGATCCACAGATTTTTAACTTTAAAGGACAATACTACGCAATCGTTGGTGGACAAGACTTGGAGAAAAAAGGATTCGTCCGTCTCTACAAAGCAGTCGATAATGATTATACAAACTGGCAAGAAGTCGGAGACCTTGACTTCAACAATGACCGCACTGCCTATATGATGGAGTGCCCAAATCTTGTCTTTGTCGGAGAACAACCTGTCCTTCTCTACTGCCCACAAGGATTGGATAAGAAAGTTCTAGACTACGATAATATCTTTCCAAATATGTATAAAATTGGTGCTTCCTTCGATCCTGAAAATGCACGTATGGTAGATGTGTCTGAACTACACAATCTAGACTATGGTTTCGAAGCCTATGCTACTCAAGCCTTTAACGCTCCTGATGGTCGAGCCCTGGCAGTCAGCTGGCTTGGGTTACCAGATGTTTCTTATCCATCTGATCGCTTTGATCACCAAGGAACCTTCTCATTAGTCAAGGAACTTACAATCAAGGATGGCAAACTCTATCAGTACCCTTTAGCAGCTATCCAGGACCTCCGAGCTTCAAAAGAGGAATTTTCAAATCGCTCTGAAACTAAAAATTGTTACGAACTTGAGCTTAACTTAGAGGCCAATAGTCAAAGCGAAATCGTCCTTCTTGCTGATAAAGACGGCAAGGGACTCACTATTAACTTTGACCTTGTCAATGGCCAAGTAACCGTTGACCGTAGTCAAGCAGGTGAGCAATATGCTCAAGAATTTGGAACTACTCGCTCTTGCTCAGTTACTAATCAAGCAACTACTGTCAATATCTTCATCGACAACTCAGTCTTTGAAATTTTCATCAATAAAGGAGAAAAAGTATTTTCTGGTCGTGTCTTCCCTCACAAAGATCAAAATGGAATCCTCATTAAATCTGGAAACCCAACTGGAACATACTACGAATTAGAATATGATCGCAAAACTAACTGATGTCGCAAAATTAGCTGGCGTCAGCCCTACTACTGTTTCACGTGTCATCAACAAAAAGGGTTATCTGTCAGAAAAAACCATTCAAAAGGTTAATGATGCTATGCGTGAGCTGGGCTATAAACCCAACAACCTAGCTCGCAGTCTTCAAGGTAAATCTGCCAAGTTAATCGGTTTGATTTTCCCCAAAATTAGCCATGTTTTCTATGCAGAATTGATTGATAAATTGGAACACGAACTCTTCAAAAAAGGCTACAAGACCATCATCTGCAATAGTGAGCACGATTCGGAAAAAGAACGTGAGTATCTTGAAATGCTAGAAGCCAACCAAGTGGATGGAATCATCTCTGGTAGTCATAACTTGGGAATTGAAGACTACAATCGCGTAACGGCTCCAATCATCTCTTTTGACCGTAACCTGTCTCCAGATATCCCTGTCGTTTCTTCTGACAACTATGCTGGTGGTGTCCTAGCCGCTCAGACCTTGGCTAAAACTGGAGCCAAATCTATTATCATGATTACAGGAAATGACAACTCTAATTCCCCAACTGGACTTCGTCATGCTGGTTTTGCTTCAATCTTGCCAAAGGCTCCTATTATCAATGTTTCCAGTGATTTTTCACCCCTTCGTAAGGAAATGGAAATAAAAAATATCCTGACCAAACAAAAACCAGATGCGATTTTCGCCTCTGATGATTTGACTGCTATTTTGGTTATTAAGATTGCCCAGGAGCTTGGAATCTCTGTGCCTGAACAACTCAAAGTGATCGGCTATGACGGGACTTATTTCATTGAGAATTTCTACCCTCACCTCACTACCATTAAACAACCCTTGGAAGAGATTGCTCGCCTAACAGTTGATTTGCTCTTACAAAAAATTGAAGGTAAAGAGGTTGCTACCACTGGTTATTTCTTGCCAGTTAGTCTCTTACCAGGTAAAAGTATTTAAACAAAAAACTCGGACTGAATCAGTCTGAGTTTTTTCTTATTATCTAAATTTTTTCAAAAGTGTTTGGGCTTTTTCTAAATTAAAAGTTTTTTCAGCAATCAAGCTTTCTACCAACTTAGGCACTTCAGCCTCTGTGGCTCCTGCAAGGAGGGCCAGTGACTTCGCTTGAAGTTTCATGTGTCCATGCTGAATTCCTGTGCTGACAAGAGCTTTAAGAGCTGCAAAGTTTTGTGCAAGACCAATTGACACGATAATTTGAGCCAATTCCTTAGCTGATGGATGACCTAGCAACTCATGGCTGAGAACTACACGAGGATTAAGACCAATTGATCCACCCTTGGTAGCAACTGGCATCGGCATAGTCAGCTCTCCTATTAACTCTTCTGTTTCCAAATCCATCATCCAATGACTGAGACCTCGATAAGCACCATCATGACTGGCATAGGCATGCGCTCCTGCTTCGATGGCACGCCAATCATTTCCTGTCGCAATCAAGAGAGCATCGATTCCATTAAAAATTCCCTTATTGTGAGTAGCTGCTCGATAAGGATCTGCTTGAGCAAACTGGCTGGCTAAAACCATTTTTTCTGCTAGTTCACGCGCTTCATCCTTCTGGCGACTCAAATAACGAAAGGCGATCCGACAAGTTGCAGTTACTAGAGAATCCGTTGCATAGTTGGATAAGATTCCCATTAAACTTTGCCCTTGACTTAGAGCCTCTAAGCTAGGTTTTAAAGCTTCAAGCATGGTATTGAGCATATTAGCTCCCATGGCTTCCTGAGTATCCACATGGAGATAAACCACTAAAAAGTCAGCCTCACCAGAAATTTTCTCAACTGTTAGATCTCTGGCTCCACCACCACGTTTGACAATAGATGGATAGGCTTGGTTTGCTTGTTCAAGTAGCTCTGCTTTCTGACTCAAAATAGCCTGATATGCTTTATCCCTATCTGGAACCTGATAAAGAGCTACCTGACCAATCATTTGGCGTTGATGAACCTGAGCAGTAAAACCACCCGCACGTTTGATAATCTTACTAGCAAAACTAGCCGCAGCAACGACAGATGGCTCTTCGGTCACATAAGGAACGGTGTACTCTTGACCATTTACCAGTACTTCTGGCACTACTGAGTAGGGTAGTGAGAAAGTCCCCACTACATTTTCACTCAGTTGGTCCGCAACTGCTAGACTAAGATTTTCATTTTGCTCAAGACTTTCTTGGGCTTCCATAGAAGTAAGCGCCTGAGACTTAACGAACTCAAGGCGCTCTTGAATTGATTTTTTAGCAAATCCATTCCAATTTTTTTTCATTATTTTTCAACCTTGCTGTAGCGACGTTGGTGTTCTACAATCTCAACTAGAGCATAGTCCTGTCCTTCATAGCCTGACATGGTTGCAGAACCTGACTCATCCAAGTTTGCTTCCTCAAAGAAGATTCGTTCATAATCAGCTACGCTCAATGCTTGACGCTGGTCTAGCAATTCTAAGCGATTTTTATGCAATTGCTGTTCATAGCCTTCAACCAATTCCACACTGAAGAACTCAGATACAGCACCGCTTCCGTAGCTATAGAGAGCTAGCTTGTCCCCTGCTTTGAGACTATCAGAGTTTTCAAGAAGAGACAAGAGTCCTAAAAAGAGTGAACCTGTATAGATATTCCCAACCTTTTGGCTGTAAATAATGGACTCATCAAAGTGTTTTTGAAGTAAATCCTTTTTCTCTTGAAGTAGAGATTTATCAAGAATTTTTTTCAATCCCTTGAGAGCTAGCTTTGGATATGGCAAATGGAAACAAATAGCTTCAAAATCATTCAAGTCGCAATCATAACGCTTTTGGTACTCTTCCCAAGTCGTTTTTAAGCTATCCAAATACTGCTGTGTTGAGTAGACTCCATTTACAAATGGGGTCGTTGAATAATTTGGACGCCAAAAGTCCATGATATCACGAGTCTGCGCAACGTTATCGTTGTTGAAGACCATAACACGTGGATTTTGACTAATCAACATGGCAACACAACCTGCTCCTTGAGTTGGTTCCCCAGGAGTTTCGACACCATATTTTGCAATATCACTAGCAAGTACCAAAACTTTTGATTTAGGAGAATTTTCTACGTGTAACTTAGCATAGTGAAGGGCCGCAGTCGCACCATAGCAAGCTTCTTTGATTTCAAAACTACGAGCAAAAGATTGAATTCCAAGCAAACCGTGTACAAAAACCGCAGCCGCCTTACTTTGATCGACTCCAGATTCTGTCGCTACGATAACCATATCAATCTCTTGCTTCTCTTCTTCAGTCAAGATAGAATTTCCTGCACTGGCAGCCAAGGTAACAATATCCTCTGTTAAAGGAGCAATACTCAATTCTTTTAAAAGGAGTCCTTTACTCAATTTTTCAGGATCAGTTCCTCGAGCTTCTGCTAAATCTTGTAATTTCAAAACGTATTGACTGGTCGCAAAACCAATCTTATCAATACCGATTGTCATATTTACCTCTATTTTTATCATTCATTGTAAAAATTCGTTCACCTCTATTTTATCACAATTGAGGTCAAATGAGCAAAAAAAGACTTGATTCCCCAAATCAAGTTCATTTCTATCGTCGTACTCCTATTTTTTCAGCCACTCTACCCACGAAAAAATCGAGACTTAGCTAGCTCGATTCTTTTTGAGATAGTGATACAACTTCAGTACAACTGTCCCACTTGCCATTCCTATAGAGATAACAAGGGCCAACATCATCACCAACATTGCACTGGCAATGGCGTTTCTATAGTCGCCTGTCACAAAAAATGAAGTCGTTCGATAAGAGAGATAACCTGGTACCAGCGGAGCCAAGATGGCCAAAGCAAACACAACGGCTGGTGTTTTGTAGAGAATACTCATAATCTGGCTGATACAAGAACCAATTACAGCGGCAATAAAGGTCGCCAAAATAACATTAGTTGGCTCCTTGAGTATTAGATAGAGCAGCCAGATTGACATTCCCAAAACTCCACCAGGAATGAGCATAGAACGTTGGACGTTTAAAACGATTAAAAAAGTGATAATAGCTAGCAGACTAGCTAAAGCCTGCAATAAAAATGTTGTTAGAGTCATATTAGTTCATGAGTAAGAGGGCGACAGAGGTGCCTGCCCCTAAGGCAAGGGTAACCAGCAAGGATTCAAACATCTTGCTCATACCAGAGTTAATGTGATTGGTCATAATATCTCGAACAGCATTGGTCAGGGCAATTCCCGGTACAAAAGGCATGACCGCACCTGCAATGACCAAATCAGCTGTAGAAGGAAAGCCAGAATAGCGCGCCCAAAATTGTGCAATCAAACCAAAAACAAGAGCACCTGCAAAAGCTGTCATAAAGGGAATACGGATAAATTTTTCTACGTAAAGAGAACAGGTGAAAGCAAATATGGTTGCCACTCCTGCACCAATGGCATCGTAGACATTCCCCCCGAACATGATAGAGAAGAAGGGAGCACTAAGGGTCGCTGCAGCAGTTAGCTGAACATTGGTATATGGTGAGGGCTTAGCATTTAATTGCTTAAGTTGAATAAAGGCTGTCTCCAAATCAAGCTGCCCTGATACAAGCTGCCGTGAAATCTGGTTGACATCACACACCTTCTCAATATTATAAGCAGAGGAGGTTACTCGTTTCATTCGAGAGATATTTGTATTTTCAATGGAGAAAAAAATAGCTGCAGGCATGGCCAAAACATTACAATCCATGATGCCTTGTGAATGAGCAATTCGAATCATGGTGTCTTCGACACGATAGATTTCAGATCCATTTCGAAGCAGAATTGTTCCTGCTAACATAATGACATCAATGACTGCATTCAGTTTTTTTGATTCGTCCATCTTCCCCTCCTTTTTAAACTCCTTTTATTTTATCATAAATTTTAAGGAAAAAAAACTTTGTCACAAAAACTGTGACAAAGATTGATTAGTTATCACCATTATGGTTCTCCGACTGATTATTCGATGACGGAGATGACGGTGCTGTCGTAGTTTGAGGTTCTCTAATCTGTGGTGATGTCTCTCCACGATATGGATTTCCTTGTGAAGGATTTGTTGTCGTTGTTGTAGTTTTCGGTTTGTAGATAGAAATTTTGATACGAGTTGTATTCAAATCTACACCTTCACCTGGTTTTGGACTTTGACTAACCACAGTATCCTCAACAGTCCCTTCTGGTGCTGTAGAAACCTCTACTACTTCAATATTCGCCTCTTTAACACCGACTATCTGAATCAAGTTATTCTTGGTAAATTCAAGGCTTGATCCAATATAACTTGGCATAGGAACGCTAGTTACCTTCTTGGCTACTGTCAAGGTAATCTCTGTCGCCTTACTAAGATCATAAGTGGTTCCTTCTGGCAGACTCTGTCTCATAACAAGTCCTGCCTCTGTTTCACTTGATTCTTCTTCTACAACCTTGATGAGATTTTCAGGAACTTTTTTCCCTTTCAACTCTGCAATGACGTCTGTAGAATTGCGTCCAATATAATTTCCAATCTTAAATGATTGCTGACCTGAAGAGATAATGAGATTGACTTTAATACCTTCTTTACGAGACGAACCAGCATCTGGATCCGTTCGAATCACTCGGCCTTCTTCTACCGTATCACTAGCTTCAGACTTTTCCTCGCCAATTTCAAAATTAGCTTTTTTAAGTTTTTCCTTAGCTTCTGCTACAGTTTGTCCTGCAACATTTGGAATTTCAACAGTTGCTGGTGTTTTGGATACTATCCAAAAGAGAGAAGCCAAAACAAGTATAAAGCTAGCCAAAAGCACTAAATACCTCGCTTTAAAACGACGCTTCTTGACTGGTTTTGCAACAGTTTCTTTACTAGTTGCCTTTTGAGTCGGCTTTTGGCTCTGAGGACTTTCTTCCTTTGGTTGCACTTTAGGAATCGCTGTTAAAGTAGATTGTGAAATTTTCGGTAAGGTTTTTGTGTCAACTTTACTTGTATCTTCAAATACCAGCTTTGGTTCATTTCGACGGTTATAAGAAAGACTGCTCAATAAGTCAACATACATCTCTGAGACAGTTTGATAACGGTCTGTCAACTTTTTAGCTGTCGCTTTTATAACAACGTTTTCCAAGGATTGTGGTACTGATGGGTTTTCTGCAATGACAGAAGGAAGTGGTTTTTGGAAATGCTGAAGTGCAATGGTCACAGCACTATCTCCATCATAAGGAATATGACCTGTCAACATTTCGAAAAAGATAATTCCCATTGCATAAATGTCACTCTGTATGGTCGCCTTAGAACCACGCGCCTGCTCAGGTGATAGATAGTGAACAGAACCCAACATGGAGTTGGTCTGTGTCAAACTGGTTTCTGCAAAGGCCACTGCAATCCCAAAGTCAGTAACTTTTGCAGTTCCATCAGGAGTCAAGAGTATATTTTGAGGTTTTAAATCACGGTGAATAATCCCCTTTGCATGCGCCAAACGCATAGCCAAGAGAATTTGACCCATGATACGAACAGCTTCCTCGTTTGATAGAGGGTGGTGTTCTTTGATATAACGTTTGAGGTCAAGCCCAGCTACATATTCCATAGCTAGATATTGTTGACCGTCTTCTTCACCGATATCTGTAATTCGAACGATATGAGGATGATCTAGGTCTGCCATCGCACGCGCTTCGCGCTGAAAACGTGCAACAGCGATTGGATCCGTTTGGTAGTTGGTCCTCAGGACCTTCACCGCTACCTCTTCCCCATCCAGAATCAAATCTTTGGCCAGGTAGACATCTGCCATCCCACCACGGCCAATTTGTTTGATAATCCGATATCGTCCGGCAAATATCTTGCCGATCTGGATCATTTTGATTCCTCCTCAATCGCAATCAAGGCAACAGTAATGTTATCAAGCCCTCCGGCATTGTTTGCAAAACGTACTAAGGTTGCCGCCTTGTCTTCAAGTGAAATATCACTTGTCACGATGTCATAGATTTCACTTCCTGAAATCATATTCGTGAGACCATCACTGTTCATAACGATATAGTCACCAGGTTCCAAGCTTACAATTCCTAAATCAGGTTGAATCTCATCTTTTTGTCCAATAGACTGGGTAATGATATTTTTTTGTGGATGCGCTTCAGCTTCTTCAGGTGTTAATTGACCTGCCTTGAGCAACTCATTGACTAATGAATGATCACTCGTTAATTGGTGGTACTCTTCTCCACGAACCAAGCCGATACGAGAATCACCAATATGAGCATAGATGGCTTGGTTATCAATGATTGCAAGGGCTTCTAGAGTTGTACCCATTCCTTTATATGCTTCATCACGCCCCAATTGATAAATCTTTTGATTTTCAATTTCTAGGTGTTCTGCAAACCATTCACGAACTTCATTCACGGTATCAATATGAGTATCTACCCAGGCAACACCTAAGTCCGTAACTGCCATCTCACTGGCAATATTACCCGCTCGATGTCCTCCCATCCCATCAGCCAAGATAATCATCGTACGACCGGCACGGTTGACAAAAAGATTGACATAGTCTTGATTATTTGTACGTTTCTGACCCACATCTGTTAATAATGAAATCTCCATTGTGTCAGTTCCTTCCTAATTGGATATCTTACGAAATTGGCTAATAAAGAATCCATCACTTCCGTACAATTCAGGAGTAATGAGGATGCAGCCATCTTTTAGGATATCCTTGCATTCGTGTTCTAGTTTAACCTGCTCGAACTCTGGATGACTTTCTAAAAATGCTTGAACCACTTGAAAGTTCTCCTCAGAGACAATAGTGCAGGTACTATAAGTTATTATACCACCTTTACGTAGCGTTTGACAAACACTACCTAATATTTCCAACTGAATTTCCTGTAATGACGCGAAATCAGCAGTGTCTTTGTTGTATTTGATATCTGGTTTCCGACGCAATAGACCAATCCCTGAGCAAGGGGCATCAACAAGAATCTTATCAAATTGATCCTTGCCAAAAAACTCGTGAACCTTTCGGGCATCCAATTTTTGTGTTTGAACACGGTCTGCTACGCCTAGGCGCTCTGCATTCTCTTGAATCAAAGTGAGTTTGTGGTCGTAGAGATCCAGAGCTGTTACCTGACCTGTCGTGAGATAAGAGGCCATATGGGCTGTTTTCCCACCTGGAGCTGCACAAGCATCCAAAACCTGCTCCTCTCCTTGTAAATCAAGAGTTGGAGCAACCAGTTGACTAGACTCATCCTGGATAGTAATAGCCCCTTCAGCAAACAAGTCATGACCCGCAAAATGCCCCTGCTCTTTAACCAGACCAGAAGCTGATAAAGCAGAATCACTTGCATCAAGCAGAGCTTTAATTTCCTCTTTTCGGCTCAAATCTGTCACACGGATACTGGCTTTATTGCGTTGCAAAAGACTTTCAAAAATCGCTTGCGCTCGCTCTTCTCCATACTCTTCCTTAAGCTTAGAAACTAACCACACTGGCAAGGAGTAGGCGATAGAATCACGCTTGTTCTTACGTTTGATACTAGCAATATCTGGCAAACCTTCTCGCAAGATACGGCGAAGAACTGCATTAACCAATTTTTCACTACCCTTTTTACGAAGTTTTGCAATTTCTACCGCTTCATTGACCACTGCATGATCGGGAAGCTTATCCAAGTATTGGAGTTGATAGACGCTCATGAGAAGCAAAACATAGAGCCAGCTGTCTAGCTTGTCTCTATCTTCAATAAAGTGAGACAAATACCATTCTAAAGTCAGTTTACGAGCTACGGTTCCATAAACAAGCTCTGTCACCAAACCTTTGTCAGTTACTGACAGTTGACTTCCCTTGAGGTGTTTATTTAAGGCGATATTGGAGTAGGCTTGATTGGCGAAGACATCCTCTAGCACCTTTAAGGCTAAGTTTCTAGCCGTTTCTACTTTAGTCACCAAATCGTTCTCCTACAGCCAAACTTCGTCCAACACCGTTGAGGAAGGAAGCAATGTCCATTTTAGGTTTTCCTGCTGGTTGAACCTGTTTGAGAGATAGAGCTCCTTCTGCCGTTGCGACAATCAATTCTTTCTTACCGATGGAGAGTATCTCACCCGGATTCCCCTGACCTTCTACAGGCAAAGCTTCATAGATTTTGAAGCGTTCTCCCTTGAGGAAGGTATGAGCAACTGGCCATGGATTCATCCCACGGATTTGGTTGAAAAGTTGACGGTTGGTCTTGTTCCAGTCCAATTTTTCTTCCTCTGGTTTAATATTTGGTGAGAAAGTTACTTGGTTTGGATCTTGCGGTTGAGGCTGAATTTCACCAGCTATATAATCAGGTAGAGTATCCAAAAGCAAATCACGCCCAACAATGGCCAATTTTTCAAACAAAGTTCCAACATTGTCCTCATCAGTAATGGGAATACTGCGACGAGAAATCATGTCCCCTGCATCCATTTCCTTGACCATTTCCATAATGGTTACTCCTGCCTCCTCATCACCTTGAATCAAGGCATAATGGATAGGAGCTCCACCACGGTGCTTTGGAAGAAGGGAGGCATGAACGTTGACTGCAAAATCCATGCTATCAAGGAGTTTACTTGGGAGAAATTGTCCAAAAGCTGCAGTCACAATCCCGTCAGCTCCCAAATTCATGATAGCTTCCATTTCTGGACTACCTGATAATTTTTCTGGTTGGTAGATAGGTAGGCCTGCCTCTTTGGCAGCTTGTTTCACTGGGGTTTCCTGGATAACTTTTTTACGGCCGACAGCACGATCTGGCTGAGTTACAACCGCTACAATCTCGTAGCGGTCATCTGACAAAAGTCCCTTTAAAACAGTTGCTGAAAAATTGGGAGTTCCCATAAAGATTAGTTTTGTCATCTTTTCTCCTTCTATAAAAATTGTTGCGGTTCGTTGTCAATACTGAGACGAAGTTCGCTATTTTCACGTTCTTGAGTTAGGGCTAAGACCTGATTAAGGGTAGAAGCCAACTCATCTTCTAAACGGTATTTAATCAAAATTTGGTAGTGGTAGAGGTTATGAGTACGAGCGATAGGTTTTGGCGTCGGACCTAGAATTACACTAGCATCCGATAAACCTGACCGCAAAATCTCCATGACTTGATAAGCACGTCTAAGAACCTCTTCTTCTTTTTTATGAGATAAGGTGATTCCAATAGTAAAATAATAAGGTGGATAACCCAACTGACGTCTAATGCCCATTTCATAGGCATAGAAACCTTCGTAGTCCTGATCCTTGGCAAATCGAATGGCATAATGCTGAGGATTATAGGACTGAATCAAGACCTGACCTGCCTTTTCAGCACGACCGGCGCGACCTGCTACCTGGGTCAAGAGTTGGAAAGTCCTCTCAGAAGAACGGAAGTCAGGTAGATTCAAGGCTGTATCCGCATTGAGAACACCAACCAAGGTTACATTTGGAAAATCCAAGCCCTTGGCAATCATCTGTGTCCCCAGTAAAATATCTGCCTCCCCTTTACCAAACTGCTCAAGTAAAGCTTGGTGACTGCCCTTTTTACGAGTTGTATCCACATCCATGCGTAGAATGCGTGCCTCTGGAAAGAGTTCCGCTAGCTCATCATAAGCCTTCTGTGTCCCCGTTCCATAATAGCGAATGCTACGACTCTGACAGTTTGGACAGACATGAGGAATTTCCTTCGTAAAACCACAATAATGGCAGTTCATGGTTTTGGTATCCATGTGTAGCGTCAAGGAAATATCACAGTTTGGACAGGTGTCAACGGTCCCACATTCCCGGCACATGACAAAGCTAGAATAACCACGACGATTGAGCATGAGAACAACCTGCTCTTTTTTATCCAGTCGATCTTGAATTGCCTCAATCAGTGGTGGTGTAAAGTTTGATGTTTCATTCTGCCCGATGTAATCACGAAAGTCAATGAGTTGAACTTCAGGAATGCTTGCTAAAGGATTGGCCCGTTGAGTTAGACGTAGATGTTGATAAACACCCTTACCAGCACGCGCACGGCTTTCTAGACTTGGTGTTGCAGAACCAAGAACTAGGGCAGCTTGATTGTACTGAGCTCGTAAAAGAGCCACATCCCTAGCATGGTATCGAGGATTGCTATCTTGCTTATAGCTAGCCTCGTGCTCTTCATCGATAATAATAACGCCTAGATTTTTCAAAGGTGCAAAAATAGCTGAGCGAGCCCCAACAACTACCTGAGCATCTCCACGCTCCACCTTGCGCCACTCATCATACTTTTCACCATTGGACAAGCCTGAGTGGAGAATGGCTACTTTATCGCCAAAACGAGCAATAAAGCGCTCAGTCATTTGAGGTGTCAGAGAGATCTCTGGTACAAGAACAATCGCTGTTTTCCCCATATCCAAGGCACCTTGGATAATCTGCAGGTAAACCTCGGTTTTCCCACTTCCTGTGATTCCTTGAAGGAGAAAGGGAGGGTGTTGCTTCCCAATCGCTCCAACAACCGCCTCACAGGCTTCTTTTTGCTCTGGGTTTAACTCTAAGGATCGGCTAGCCTCAATGCCTTCAAAATAAGCCGCTGAACGTTGGACTTCCTTTTGCACGATGGTGATAGCACCATGTTCCACAAAGAAATTGACTTGTTCCCGTGAGTAATATTCTAATAAAGTAGCTAAAGGAGTACTTTCAGGATGTGCTAATAAATAATCTCGCAGTTCCAATTTCTTCTTGGCACGGTTTGAGATTTCTAGTTTTTCTAATTTGTCAGGATTCACTTCAACCCAAGACTGCGTTTTAACCTTTTTCTGGTCTACAGCCTGATACTCTAGTTTCAAGAGCCCTTTTCGGGTCAAGCGCATCATCTCAGCTTGCTTTTCTAGGTCGAGAGATGAAAATGCTAGAGACTCCTGAGAACCAAACAAACGATGTCTGTCTTCTTGACTCAAGCCTTCTAGAGGATAGAGGATTTTATCATAGCTAGAATTCAAAAATCCTGGAAGCATAGCTTTTAGAATAGAAATCTTGTATGAAAAAACTGACTTACGTAGTTCTTCGGCCAGCCAGAGTTGTTCCTCCGTTAAGACAGGAGAAAAGTCCAGCACCTCAGCAATTTCTTTCAAGTTCTCATCTGCCACATCTATATCAGATTCTTGTTCTATTCCAAGAACAATCCCTTGAATCAAGCGATTAGCCTTCCCAAAAGGCACATGAACCCGCATACCAACTTCCAGCATGTCTACAAATTCCTCAGGGACCTTGTAACTGTATGGTTGGTCCGTCTGCATCAAGGGAACATCCACAATGATTTTCGCAATAGCCATATCCTCACCTCCTTCTCTTCTTAAATCGTTTCAATTGATTGAGTATTCTTGCAATAGAAAAAATAAGATTGAGTCCCCCCAACCTTAAATTTTTTCACCTTCTTCTTTTTCTTTCGCGATTTGCTCTTTGATTTTCTTTTCTTCTTCTTCTCTCAATCGTCTTTCTTCTTCGATACGACGACGAACAGCTTCGCGTTTCCCTTCTGGATCTGGGTGGATGGTTACATTCCCTGATTCAATTTCTTCCAAGGCACGAAGTGTAGATTTTTCAGATTTGAATTCTTGTGTTGGAGTTGCTCCAGCTTCTAATTCGTGAGCACGTTTTGCTTCCAAGATGACGAGTGAATATTTTGATGGTACCTTGTCAAGCAAGGTATCAATAGAGGGTTTAAGCATCATTTGTTTGTACCTGTTTTCTATAGTTTATCGAATAGTCGGAGACTTTGGTAGCATATCCTGGTAGTGACCGATGACACGATCGACGCGGAAATGTTCTGCTTCAATCACACGTTTGACACGTTCTGCGGCAAGAGGAACATGATCATTGACAATAGCATAGTCGTACTCACGCATCAAAGCAATTTCTTCTTTGGCTTTTTCGATACGCTGGGCGATCACTTCTGCACTATCGGTACCACGGCCTACGAGACGATCTTGCAATTCTTCCAAATCTGGTGGTGTCAAAAAGATAAAGACCGCATCTGGAACTTTTTTCTTGACCTGAAGAGCTCCCTGCACTTCAATTTCAAGGAAGACGTCAATCCCCTTATCAAGGGTTTCATTGACATAGGTCAGAGGAGTTCCGTAGTAGTTACCTACATACTCTGCATACTCTAACATCTGTCCTTGACGGATCAATTCTTCAAATTCTTCACGCGTACGGAAGAAATAGTCAACTCCGTCTACTTCACCTGGACGTTGAGCCCGTGTTGTCATAGATACAGAATATTGGAATTGGTTTTCAGAACTCTCAAAAATTTCTCGTCTAACCGTTCCTTTTCCAACTCCTGAAGGACCTGAAAAAACGATTAGTAAGCCACGGTCTGCCATGATGTCTCCTTTGGATAGTTTGTGAAATGCCTTGGAAATTCATTCAGAATTCTCTTTGTGAAGGCATTTCTGCTTACTACAATCTTTCTATCTAGTGTAACAAAAAAGCAGTAATTTTTCAACTGCTCTTTCTTATTTATTTTGCGTAATCAACTGCACGAAGTTCACGAATCACGGTTACCTTGATATTTCCTGGGTAATCGAGGTTGCTTTCGATTTTCTCACGAACTTTGTGAGCTAAGATTGTGACCTTATCGTCCTTGATTTGACCTGGATTTACCATGATTCGGATTTCACGACCTGCTTGAAGGGCAAAGCTATTTTGAACTCCTTCAAAGCTATTAGCGATTTCTTCTAAATCATGGAGACGTTTGATGTAGCTTTCAAGCGATTCGCTACGAGCTCCTGGGCGGGCTGCACTTAAGGCATCCGCTGCAGCAACGAGAACTGCAATCACACTTTCAGGCTCTACATCTCCGTGGTGACTAGCAATCGTGTTAATCACAACTGGATGCTCTTTGTACTTGCGAGCTAATTCAGTACCAATCTCAACGTGGCTACCTTCTACTTCTCGGTCAATGGCTTTACCAATATCGTGAAGGAATCCTGCACGGCGGGCAAGAGCTGCATTTTCACCAAGTTCGCTAGCCATGATACCAGCTAACTTAGCCACTTCGATTGAGTGTCGCAAGACATTTTGTCCGTATGAAGTACGGAACTGTAAGCGACCCATGATCTTCATCAAGTCTGGGTGAAGGTTTGGTGCACCGATTTCATAGGCTGCAGCTTCACCATATTCACGAATTCTGTTATCAATTTCTTGACGGTTTTTCTCAACCAACTCTTCGATACGAGCTGGGTGAATTCGTCCATCCTTAAGCAAGGTTTCCATCGTCATACGGGCAATCTCACGGCGGATAGGATCAAAACCTGACAAGGTTACCACTTCTGGCGTATCATCAATGATGACATCAACCCCTGTCAAACTTTCAAAAGTACGGATGTTTCGCCCTTCACGACCAATGATACGACCTTTCATGGTATCATCAGGCAGATGAACTGTAGAGTTGGTAGACTCAGCTACATACTCACCAGCAATTCTCTGCATCGCTTGGGACAAGATATCCTTAGCAAGCTTATCTGAACGTTCCTTGACTTCTTGCTCCGCCTCACGAATGCGGCTAGCAATTTCCTTGGTCAAGTCTTCTTCTGTCTGGGCTAAGATAATATCTTTTGCCTCTGACTGAGTCAGACTTCCGACACGCTCAAGTTCTGCTTGCTTTTGCTTTTCAATTTCCTCTAGTTGCTCTTCACGTGCATCAAGGTTTTTTGCTCTATCAGAAATACTTTGTTCTTTTTGTTCAAGTGTTTTTTCTTTGTTCGTCAAATTATCGTCTTTACGGTCAAGGCTCGTAGCTCTCTCCGTCAAACGACTTTCGATTTGCTTGAGTTCTTGACGCTCCGACTTAAATTCAGCGTCCACTTCTTCGCGGTATTTTCTGGCTTCCTCTTTAGCCTCCAATAGTGCTTCTTTTTTAAGGGATTTGCTTTCGCTCTTGGCTTCATTTAGTAATAAATCCGCTTCGCGCTCAGCTTGTCCTCGTAAATTAGTTGCTTCTTGTTCAGCATTTAAAAGCATCAACTCTGCAGCCTCTTGTGATGATTTCATCTTGACTGAGATGCTGACATATCCAATGACTAAACCAATGATGACGGCAAAAACAACTATAACAATTGTCATAATTTCCATGTTTTTACCTCAATTTATTTGTTTATCTGAATGACATACATTCTTATACATTTTACCACAAAAAAATATTTTTAACAAACCTTAAATGGAAGTTGTTATAGTTATTTTTAGGAGCATTATCTTCATTTTCCTTAGTAAAATAAGCTTCTTAAACCTAACTATTTTTTAAAAGAATTTTTTTGCAAAAAATAAGAAAAAAGTCCACCTCAAAGTAGACTTAGTTTGTTTCAATTCTGATTGGCACTCGACCAAAATTTTGTTCTGCTATACTAGGGTGTCCCAGTTGATAAATTTGGTCTGCCTTTTGTGTTATGGCATCCCAGGGTTCTTTACCGATTCGGCTGACGAGATTGACCTGCTCCTTGAGAGTTTTAAGGTGTTGTCTGCCTTTTTCGGTAAAACCAAGGACGTGAATACCTTCTGGCAAGTCACTTTCTCTAGCCTGCACCAAGATATAGGTCAAGAGACGTCGCACACGCGCCTTGGTGTAGCGTTTGGTAGCCACTATCTCGACTAATTCTTCCACAGACTGAGCTGTCTTTATAGCATCCTTGATCCGCACCGCCATTTCTTGATTGACCTGATAGATGGCGGTTAGGTCTGGATTTGATAAGATTTGATAGCGTAAAAGTTGAAAATAATCTTCCCAACTCACCTTACTAGCATTTTCAAACAGCTCAATAGTTGGCATAAAGCGTTCTAAGAAATCTTGGTCTGATTGATGCTGACGGATGGCTGTCGCCGAAGCAAAGTCCACATCCTTGGCCACAGAATGGTATCCAGCTCCCTGACGCTTGATTGGATGAAGTTTGATATCTCTCCCAGCAACTGCCTTGGCGTAGGCAAGAGCTAAGACATGATTGGGCGTATCACCCGAAAAATCAAGACCTGCAAATTCCTTCCACATGGCTTGGGTTTTCTGAGGGTAGGAGAGTAAATCAGGTAGATTGTCCACAAAATTCTCCATCTCTTGACCACGCTCTGCATATAAGTTAGCAATTTTCTGGTAATCCAGAACTTCCTCTGTCCCAAAAGCTAGGCTATCAATCCCCAAATGAGCCAAGATGTCTACTGCTCCTTGTCCAAAGGAATCCGCTGCCTGAACACTGACTAAAAATGGCAATTCTACTACCAAGTCTGCTCCATTCTCTAGTGCCATTTGAGCCCTTGTCCACTTGTCCACGATAGCAGGCTCTCCACGCTGCATGAAATTCCCAGACATGGCAACGATTTTCAGCCCATCCGCCTGTTCTAGCAGGTATTTATGGCCATTATGAAAAGGATTGAACTCTGCGATAATACCTGTAATGGTCATGATATTCTCCTACTTCTGCGCGACGAAAAACCAACGGGTGCTAGTTTCTGTTGGTTCCTTGTCTTCAAAGTCTGCGTAGAGTTTGAAGGACTTGAAACCAGCCTGTTCTAGCAAAATATCATAGGTCAAGATTTCGTATGTACGCTCCTCATGCACTTCATCGTGGCGACTAAAGAAACCATCCGCTTCCTTGATAAAAAAGGTCAACTCATGCACGATGGAGTGAGGAGCATCGTCCTCGTAGGTATCCCAAAGCATAGCAAAGTCTTCTGCATTTTCATGATAGGAATAGCCAGGAAAGACCTCATCTGTCTGGTAGGTCGAATGCACATCAAAGATGAAGACCCCGTCCTCATTGAGAGCGTTATAGACTTCTTTAAAGACGTCCCCGACTTCCACCTCATCCTGCATGTAGCAGATTGAGTCCGAGTAACATGTGACAAAATCATATTTACCCGCCTTGGACAAATCCAGCATATTGCCTTCCATAAAATCAATCTTTTGCTTGGCTGATGCCGCTCTCTTCTCAGCAATCTTTAACATATCCGCGCTCAAGTCCAGTCCAGTTACATCAAAACCTGCCTGAGAAAAGCGCACAGATTGGATCCCTGTCCCACAAGCCAGCTCCAAGAGTTTCTTTCTCTCCTTAGTCTTTGGTAAATGACGGAGGGAAAAATCCGTCCATTTATCGTATAAACTATCATCCATGACTGCATCGTAAACAGCCGCAAAAGTTTCATAAGTAGGCATAATTAAGTTACAAAGAGCGTCCCTGGCAAATACCACTCGCCCTCACCTTTCTATCCATTTTCTTCTAAAATAAGCAAAGAAAACCCAGTTGACTGCAACTGAGTTCATCTCTTATGCCAAGGCTTCTGAAATATCTACAGAATTCGCTTCATGCCATAATTTTTCGAGGTTATAGTGGGCACGCATTTCTTCTGAGAAGATATGCACTACTACACCACCGAGGTCTAATAGGACCCAGCCTCCAGCTGCATCGCCTTCAACATGGCTACCTTTAAAGCCAGCTTCAGCTACTTTTTCACGGATATTGTCAGCGATAGCATCCAACTGACGGCTATTCATTGAGCTCGTGATGACAAAGTAATCTGTCACACTGGTCAATTCTTGTACGTCAAGTGCGAGGATATCCTCAGCACGTTTCTCATCAGCCGCTTTCACGACTAGTTCTAGTAATTCTTTTTCGTTCATTTAGTCCTCTTTCAAATAGTGCACATAGGCGTTATAGGTTTCAAGGGTTTGGGGATAGATAGGCAATCCCTGGCGAGCCAAATGTTCCACAGTGCGAGCTGTTTCATAAGCTACTGCCTTATTAAGCGACAAACTTGCAATCTCACGCGCCTGGTCCACCCCTGGAAAGGCACGATTATGCTCGATGTAGTCTGCGACGTAGATGACTTTGTCTAGGTCGGTCATCTGACCAGCTCCGACTGTATGGATTTCAATTGCACGCAAAATTTCAGGATCTTTCAAATCTAAATCTTCCTGAATCTTGTAAATGCCGACCATGCCATGCCAGACATTATTGCCCCAGTTTTTAAGATCAGAGTCAAGTTGATAACGATCTATCAAGTCTAAAAATTCTTGATCTGATAGCTTTTTAGCATAGTCATGAAGGAGACCTGCCAAACCAGCTTTCTCAACATCCACACCAAAGCGCTGAGCCAATTCTATGGCTGCACGCTCTACACCCAGACAATGGGTTAGACGTTTTTCAGGTAGGAGCTCTGCCATTTTTTCCAACAATTCTTCACGCGAACAGTTGATATAGTCTTGGTATGCCATCAGTAAAGCCCTTCTTTCTCAATATAGTCTAGCACTGGTTTTGGCAAGAGAAAGTTAGGTGTGCGACCTTGGGCAATAAAATCACGCACCATACTAGATGAAATATCCATGAGAGGCACATCCACCCAGATGACTGGATAAGAAGTCCCAGCCTTGTATCGTGGTCGCTGAACTCCTACAAACTGAACGAGGTCGACCAATTCATCAATTCTGTACCACTTAGGCAGATAGTCTACCATATCGGCACCGATGATAAAGTAATAATCTGTATCTGGATTCTTCTCTGTCAAAATCTTCATGGTGTCGTAGGTGTAGGAAATGCCCTTGCGCTCTAGTTCAATGGTCTCAATAGCTAAACCTTCGATTCCGTCAATAGCCAATTCAAGCATTTTGAGACGGTGGTGTTCAGGAATGGTTTCCTTTTTGTCTACGTGAGGTGGTTGGTATTCAGGCATAAGCAGTACTTGATCCAATCCCAACTGCTGACGTACTTGGTCCGCCACGATCAGGTGGGCATTGTGAACAGGGTTAAAATTTCCCCCTAAGATTCCAACTTGCTTGCGTTTTTTATCCTTGATTTCTGGCTCTAACTCCACTTTTGTAAAGGGAGTTAATAATTCGATTGCCATAGGCTAATCTCCTTTAGTCTTCTGTAAAAACAGTTTTTTGGAGTATATTTTTAAATTTCTTTAACTTTTTTAGAAATCTTACGATTTTCTTTCTTGCTTGATTGCTTATATAAAATCAAGATACGGCCGATTTTTTGGACTGTATCCACACCGATTTCTTCTTCCAAGATTTCAGCTACTTCGTGGATGTTTTCATCTGTGTTTTGCAAGAGAGTAACCTTGATTAATTCGCGGGCATCAAGTGCCTGACGAACGCTGGTTTTGATTTGGTCGTTGAGACCATTTTTCCCGATTTGGATAATGGGTTTAAGGGTATGTGCCTGGCTGTTGAGGAAGGCACGTTGTTTTGATGTTAATGACATAATTCATTTAAAAGAGTTTCTTTTTATACTTTTCTGAAGTGGTGACGGACGTCAGCAAAGTCCTCTGGACTTTCATGACTAAAATTTGAGCCTAAGGTCTCAAATTTTCCTCAGTTGGTACAATCACTTGTACCAACTAACACCACGGCGAAAAGTATCTTCTAGGGGCTCGCAGTGCTCGCCTTTATAAAGACAACCCTTTCCTTTCTGTGTTTAAATAATTGCTTTTCGTGTGACAACTGCGACGCCTTCTGGGGCCCAGACGGCTACTTTGGCAGTTCCTGTTACACGAATCCAGCCTAGTCCTGAGATAACGAGGTCTGTCTTATCCTTGATAGTAAAGACATGTTGGACCAGTTTTGGAAAATCTTCTTTTTCCTTGTTATTTGGTGGTGTAAGGAGGGTTCCAAGGTGCTTATCGTAAAAGTCACTCGCTCCTTCAAGCTTGGTACGATGAAGTTTGAGTTCATTATCAAAGAAAGCTGTGAAACCTTGCTTTTCTCCTGCAATGAAGTCAAAGCGTCCCAAACCTCCTAAAAAGAGAGTTTGCTCAGGATTGAGCTGATAGGTTTTAGGTTTGATTTCCTTTTTAGGACTGACATACTTGAGATTTTTAGCCGTCAAGTAGTGGGCCATCTGATGACGATGGATAATTCCCGGTGTATCATAGATATAAGAACCATCATCGAGCGGAATTTCAATCTTATCCAAGGTTGTCCCTGGGAAACGTGAGGTTGTGATGACGTTCTGGTCACCCGTAATTTCCTGGATAATAGCATTGATAAGAGTTGATTTCCCAACATTGGTAACCCCAACTACATAGACGTCACGACCCTTACGATAGTGCTCAATTTTATCAATGACTTCCTTGATAGCATGCTTGTTTTGGGCTGAAGTCAGGACGACATCGACTGGACGAAGACCCTCCTCATGGGCACGTTCCATAAGCCATTGACTAATCTTGCCTGGTTTAACTGACTTAGGGAGGATGTCTTTTTTATTTCCAACCAAGAGCACATCATTACCTGATACAAAACGAGGCAATCCTGGGATAACAGAGCCATTAAAGTCAAAGATATCGATGACGTTCACTACTAAGGCATCACTGTCTCCCACCTCGTGCAAGAGTTTTAGGAAATCATCATCCGTCAACTGGACATCTGTGATTTCATTGTAATGACGAAGACGAAAACAACGTTGGCAATAAACTTCACCAGTCTCCAAACCTTTTTCGAGTGCTGACTGAGGCGTAAAGCCTAGACCAGTCTTATCTGTCGTCTGAATGGTTGCTCCACAACCAATACAGAGAATTTCTTCCATAGTTAGATTCCTTTTTTATATGTGATAGGCCCGTACTTTTCAGTGATTTGTTTCATGACACGGCGCTCACGAGCTCTGTTAATCTGTGTTTTGATAGAGTCATGTTGGACCAAAGGTTTGACCAAAATCGAACGAATACCTGCACGGTGAGCCGCTCGAATGTCCGTCATGAGCTGATCTCCAACCATAACCACTTCGTTTTTCTCATAGTGAAATTCCTTCATGGCGCGGTCAATCCCGAAAGTAAAGGGCTTCAAAGCCCAATAAACATAGTCAATCCCAAATTTTTCAACTGCACGTTGAACTCGTTTTTTAGAGTTATTGGACACCACGATGATACGAATACCTGCATCACGAAGGTCATGTAACCATTGCTTCATCTCTGAAGTCCCATCAGGGTTATTCCAAGCAATCAGAGTGTTGTCCAAATCCACCAAAACAGCTTTGATCCCTTGGTTTTTCAGGCTTTGGACTGTCAAATCATAAACTGCTTCTACAGCAAAGTCTGGCATGTAGTTTTCAATTACCATTTTGGCTCCTTTTCTTTTATTTTCTAGTAATTTTCTTCAGCCATTGAGATAATGCCGCCCATAAAATCAAGCTAGTCACCAAGATATAAATCCAAGCATTTGGCTCTTCTGTAAATGGTAGAGGAACATTCATTCCGAAGAAACCTGTAATAACCGCAAGTACTGCTAGTAAGACGGAGATAATAGTCAAAATTGTCAAACTATCATTCAGGTTATTGTTTAGGATGTTGTTGTAAGAAGCTGAGAGTTGTTGCAAGACTTGAGAAATCAAGTCTGTCATAGACACCAACTGATGGGCTTCAATCATCGCATCATCAAACTGCTCTCGTTCGACATCATTAAATCTCCGATAAAGAGCATGGCCCTGGATATGTTCCAAGAGGAGTCGATTTTGTTTTGCCGCTGCTGTCAAGTAAACCATACCAGTCTCCAAGTCAGAGAGGGCGAAGAGATTTTTCTTTGTTGTAGTTTGACGTAGCAAGGCACTAATTTCGTCCTTACTTTTATCCATCTCTTCAATGACAGGATAATAAGCGTTACTAATAATTTCTAGACTAGCAAAAAGAAATTTGTAAATAGAAAGCGACTCATGGCTATCCAGATAAGCTAACATCTGATCAATGACATAAGCATTCTTATGGTTGCTGATGGTAATCATTCGTTTGTTTTCAACGATAAAGGTCATGGGAATCGCTTCATAGTAATCCTTGTCCTTTTCTAAGTCCAGAACATTGTAGATAAAGGTCACAGTCCCATTCTCACGGTTATAATCCATGTGGGCACGTTCATTTTTATCCAGCGCATATTCGATGGTTTCCTTATCCAATCCGTAGATTTCAGATAAATCTTCAAGATTTTTAATTTTTTCTACATCTAGATTGATCCAAACACAACCATTTCCTAATTGCTCATCTAAAAACATCATTTCTCCTCTGTCAAACTCCCTCTATTGTACCATAAATCAAGTAAAATTTCAGTTCAACTCGTCTCTTGAAAAATTGCTAACCACGGTAATATTACGGTTGGGAACAAAGTGGAGAGCCTGGTCTTCACCTCTTAGTTGAGTGGTTCGAATGCCGACACTAACTACTTTTCCCGATACAGTAATGGGACCATTTGTCAAAACAACTTCATCTCCTACATCCAACTGGCGTTCAAAGAGGATAAAGAAGCCATTGATAACATCTGATAAGAAGCCCTGCGCCCCCATACCAATTGCAACTCCGGCAATCCCAGCACCAGCTAGTAAACTGGATACAGGAAGTCCTAGGATAGACAAAATGCAGTAAACTAAAAAGAAATAAAGGGTGTAATTAAAAATATTTTCTAATAAACGCGAGATTGTCTTTTGTCGTCCTGCATCACGATTTGAATACTTAAGTGAAGGTTTGACAATTTTCTTGACAGCTGCATGGAGAAGCTGTTTAGCTATGTAAAATAGCACAAATAAAATTAAAAGAGAAATCACTTTCGTTAAAAGATTCTCAAATACCGTTGTTAAATCTAGCTTATTAAAATAACTTTTAAAAAATTCTTGCATGTAAAACTCCTTTCTAATTATTATACCACAAAACGAAGTTGTGTCTGGCTTCATAAGTATTTATTCCAGGCCTATCAAACATACATAGACTTGATTTCAAAGCATATTTATACTATAATCAAACCACTACAAAAAGAAGCAATTAGTTACTCAATGAGTCTATTGAAATAACTCATCGTCTCCTACCTACCACTGAAACTTTCAATCACCTATCCCAAGGAAGTATTCTATGTCTATCACACAACGCACTCTTAAACTAGTCCTAGCAACTTGTTTTGCTTGTTTACTAGCCTACTTTTTTGATTTGTCATCAGCTGTTTCAGCTGGTATCATTGCTATCTTGAGTCTTTCTGATACTCGAAGAAGCACGATCAAGCTAGCCCGCAATCGTCTTTTTTCAACTCTTCTAGCTCTCTTAGTTGGTGTTATTGCCTTTCAACTAACTGGTTATCATATCTGGAGCTTTGGACTTTACTTAGCAATCTATGTTCCTCTAGCCTATAAACTGGGTTGGGAAATTGGAATCACTCCTAGTAGCGTTCTGGTCAGCCATCTCTTAATCCAACAATCAACAACACCAGCACTTTTACTGAATGAGCTCTTACTCTTCCTAATCGGTACTGGATTTGCACTTCTGGTCAATCTCTACATGCCTTCACGTGAAAAAGAAATTCAACATTATCATACGCTTGTTGAAGAAAAACTCAGAGATGTTCTTCTACGGCTTTCTTACTATCTGAAAAGAGGAGATGGCCGTAATCAGGCTCAACTTGTAAATGAACTTGATCAACTGCTTGAGGATGCTCTTAAGCTAGTTTACCTCGATCACTCTGACCATCTCTTTCACCAGACAGATTATCATATCCACTACTTTGAGATGCGGCAAAGACAAACGCGTATCTTAAGAAATATGGCTCAACAGATTAACACATGCCAACTAGCCGCTAGTGAGAGTTTGATTGTCGCTCAGCTCTTTTCAAAAACAGCTAGCCAACTGAGTCAAACCAATCCAGCCTACGACTTATTGAATGATATCGAGAGCTACCTAGAGGTGTTTCGCAATCGATCTCTCCCTAAAACTAGAGAAGAGTTTGAGACACGGGCTACGCTTCTACAACTCTTTCGTGAATTAGAACATTTTATCCAGATAAAAGTAGATTTCTACAACCGTTATTCTGACAAAAACAGTAACAAATAAAAACTTCTATCGGCAACTGAGTTGCTGATAGAAGTTTTTTGTTATGAATAGATTTAATTTTCGCGCTTCTTTCGAATCGACATGAGACTGATGTCTCTCAAACTAAAGTAAGTAAGAGCCAGCATTCCCAATGTAATAAAGATTTCTGCTGGAAGTTGGAAAATCTGTAGGGCAGACAAGAGCAACAAGATTACGAGGGCAACAAGTCCAAAGACTAATATTACAACATTGACCGTCCCCTTGATACTTTGAGGTGTCGCAAATACATAGAGTAGTAATAAGAGTATCCCTATGATTAAATAGACCATCTTTATCTCTTTCTAGCTCTTACTCAGCTGATTTTTTCTTTTTGTTTGCTTTCTCACGCTCTGCCTTGTTAAGGATTTGTTTACGCAAACGAATCGATTCAGGAGTTACTTCCATGTACTCATCGTCGTTCAAGAACTCAAGTGATTCTTCAAGTGTCAAGATACGAGGAGTTTTGATAACCGCTGTTTGGTCCTTAGTAGCGGAACGAACGTTAGTCATTTGTTTTGCTTTGGTGATATTAACAGTCAAGTCATTTTCACGAGAGTTTTCACCGATGATCATGCCTTCGTAAACCTCGGTACCTGGGTTGACAAAGATAGTACCACGTTCTTCGATAGACATGATAGAGTAGGTTGTAGCCTTACCAGCATCGATTGAAACGAGGGCACCACGGTGACGTCCACCAATTTCCCCTGGAATCAATGGCAAGTATTGATCGAAGGTATGGTTCATGATCCCGTAACCACGAGTCATTGACAAGAACTCAGTTGAGTATCCAATCAAACCACGCGCAGGAACTAGGAAGACCAAACGAGTTTGACCATTACCAGTTGCAATCATATCCAACATTTCACCCTTACGTTCAGAAAGGCTTTGGATAACAGATCCTTGGTATTCTTCTGGTGTGTCGATTTGCACGCGCTCAAATGGCTCACACTTCACACCATCGATTTCTTTGACGATAACTTCTGGACGAGATACTTGAAGCTCATAACCTTCACGACGCATAGTCTCGATGAGGATTGACAAGTGCAATTCCCCACGTCCTGAAACTGTCCATTTATCTGGTGAGTCTGTTGGTTCTACACGAAGAGATACGTCTGTTTGCAATTCTGCTTGCAAACGTTCTTCAACCTTACGAGAAGTCACCCATTTACCTTCACGACCAGCAAATGGTGAGTTGTTAACCAAGAAGGTCATTTGAAGGGTTGGCTCATCGATGTGAAGAACTGGAAGAGCTTCAACTGCATCTGTTGGAGTGATTGTTTCCCCAACGAAGATGTCTTCCATACCTGATACGGCAATCAAGTCACCAGCCTTAGCTTCTTGGATTTCACGACGTTCCAAACCAAAGAAACCAAAGAGTTTTGTAACACGGAAATTCTTGGTTGTACCATCCAATTTAGAAAGGGTAACTTGGTCCCCAACCTTAACTGTACCACGGAAGACACGTCCGATACCGATACGACCAACGAAATCATTGTAGTCCAAGAGTGACACTTGGAATTGAAGGGGCTCATCTGAGTTATCGATTGGAGCTGGAATGTGGTCAATAATGGTATCAAAGATTGGCGCCATAGTCTTTTCTTGGTCGGCTGGATCATCTGACAATGAAGATGTTCCGTTGATTGCTGAAGCATAGACTACTGGGAAGTCAAGCTGATCATCATCTGCACCAAGTTCGATGAAGAGTTCCAAAACTTCATCCACTACTTCTGCTGGACGAGCTGATGGTTTGTCAATTTTATTGATAACAACGATTGGGACAAGGTCTTGTTCCAATGCTTTTTTCAATACGAAACGAGTTTGAGGCATAGTACCTTCGTAAGAATCCACTACCAAGACTACACCGTCAACCATTTTCATGATACGTTCAACTTCTCCACCGAAGTCCGCGTGTCCTGGTGTGTCCATGATATTGATACGAGTTCCGTTGTAGGCAACTGCTGTATTCTTCGCAAGGATGGTAATTCCACGCTCTTTTTCAATATCGTTTGAGTCCATTGCACGTTCAGCTAATTCTGTACGCGCATCAAGAGTTTCAGATTGTTTTAATAATTCGTCAACGAGGGTTGTTTTACCGTGGTCGACGTGTGCGATAATCGCGATATTACGGATATCTTCTCTTAATTTTGTCATGATTTCCTCTATTTATTTCAAATTTATTTTCTAACTGAACGATTATACCACAATTTTAAGCAAATGACTTAACTCAAGTAAGTGTAAATGTTTTCAAAAGAAAATTCATGATTTATCTTTTCTTTTCAAAAATGCCGACTTGTGATAAGATAGGCTGGTATGCGTTTAGATAATTTATTAGCCCAGGAAAAAATCAGTCGAAAAGCTATGAAACAGGCTCTCCTAAAAAAAGAAATCTTAGTAGATAAAGTCCCTGCTACTTCCCTTGCACAGAATGTTGATACGGGATTACAAGAGTTGATTTTTCAGGGTAGAAAAATCCAAGGATATGAGCACACCTATCTCATGCTTCACAAACCAAATGGTGTCGTGACAGCAAGCAAGGACAAGAAGCTCCCAACGGTTATGGACCTACTACCTCAACACCTCCAATCAGACCAACTCTATGCTATCGGTCGGCTAGATCGAGATACGACAGGGCTCCTCCTCTTAACAAACAATGGCCCTCTAGGTTTTCAACTTCTCCACCCTCAATATCATGTCGATAAAACTTATCAAGTTGAGGTGAACGGCTTGCTCACACCAGATCACATCCAGCAGTTCAAAAACGGAATTGTCTTTCTTGATGGAACTATTTGTAAACCTGCTCAGCTTGAGATTCTATCTTCAAGTCCTAGTATCAGCCGAGCCACCATCACCATCTCTGAAGGGAAATTTCATCAGGTCAAGAAAATGTTCCTCTCAGTTGGTGTCAAGGTCACTGCCCTCAAACGAGTTCAGTTCGGAGATTTTCTATTAGATCCTGACCTAGCAGAAGGTCAATACCGACTCTTGAATCAAGAGGAATTGAAAATTATTAAAAACTACTTAGAGAAAAGTGAATAAAATAAAAAAGCTTTAAACATAAAGCTTTTTTGTTTTTGATTAGCCAAAAATCATTACGAGGGCTGCAATCCAGTTAAGTACAGAAATGACAATACCTACGATATTGAGAATTTTTTCTGTTTTATACACTAGTCCAGATTGTTTTTCGTGCGAATTAGCCAAAACAAGTCCAATGATACCCAAAATAAGACCTACGATTGGAGATAACAAACCAAGGACGATAGATAGGATACCTAAAACAAGTGATGCTTTTTTCTTTTCTTGCATAATAAAAACTCCTTAAATTTAATACAAATTAATTATATCATAAAAAGCTAGATTTATCTACAATTCAATAACTTTTTACAGAATATTAGCTAGTCTTAACCTTGCCTGTCCAAGAATCCAATCCGTAAGAAAGGATATAAATTTCTGAGAAACCTTGTTTTTTCAAGAAAAGTGCTGCATTGGTTACACGTTGCGCACGTTGGTTTTCATATAGAAGGACAGGTTTATCCTTGCGAAGAGCTGCAAGACTTGTCTTCAATTGATTTGAAGGAATATTACGAGCTCCGAGGATATGTTTTCTGTGGAAGTCAGCTGGGTCACGCAAGTCAATCAACTGACCGGTACGAATCAAAGACTCAAACTCTGCATTGTCAACAATTTTTGCTGCACGGCGAATACGAAGATAGTTGTATCCCATCCATGCCAACATCGCCACTACAAGTCCCCATAATACCCAAGTTACCATAATATCTAATCTCCATTTTTTTCTAAATAATCTAATTCTAGTTTGTGCTCTCTACGCAAAATTGCTTCTGCTTCAAGATAATCCAGCTTATCCATCAAGCCAGCATCATAGATACGAGAAAGTTCAATCTTCATTAGTTCAATATCATAGAGGCGTTTGCCCATATAGACAAGAATGCCGAACTGTTTGAGAAATTGTTGCACATCATAGAGTGTTTTCATAGCTTTCATTTTAGCAAAAAATCAGAATTTTTTCAATAGTTCCCTTGGAGGATTGCTCTTTTTAATATTATCTAGCTTTCTTCACACTATGACAAAGAAGAAAGCCTACTGTCATACCAACGATATTTTGCACAAGATTTGGGACGATTTCTGGTATGGCTGCTCCCCAACCATTCATCCAAGCCGATGCAAAAGCGTAACCTGCCACCATGATGATGGTTGCCAAGACTAATCCTAGCCACTGCCATTTCCCTTTAACACCTGCCAAATATCCCTGCGAACCATGGAAAATCAAGCTGAAGAACATCCACTGGGGGTAACCTGAAATCAGGTCAATTAGAAATCCCGCTAATCCTCCGACAACAGCTCCTTCGCGACTCCCAAAGTAAAAGGCCGTAAAGAATATTCCTGCATCCAAAAGTGTTAGAAATCCTGTTGGTGTTGGGATTTTTACGAAATAGCCCAAAACTACGGATAGAGCTACTAGGATGGATACTAGGGCGATTTTACTTGTTTTTGTTTGCTTCATATTGTCTTACTCCATACTGATCTGCTTGTGCAATGGCACGGTAAACAAAGGCTTTGGAACTTTCAATTGCTGGTAAGAGCTCCTCTCCCTTGACTAACTGGCTGGCAATGCTTGATGCAAAGGTACATCCTGCACCAGCATTTTGTCCTTGAATGACTGGATTTTCAAGAATGGTAAAATTCTCTCCATCATAAAAGACATCCACAGCCTTATCCTGACTGAGACGATTTCCACCCTTAATAATCACTGCTGGCGCACCCAAGCCATGTAATTTCTGCGCTGCATCCTTCATATCGTCCAATGTTTCAATCTTTTGGCCTGCTAGCAATTCTGCCTCAGGAAGATTGGGTGTAATGACAGTCACATAAGGGAAAAAGCGAATCAACTCTTGACAGAGCTCGCTGACTGCAACGTCATGCGTTTCCTTACAAACGAGAACTGGATCCAATACCACTGGAACTCCTGTGCGTTCCTTGATAAAGTTAAGAGCTTTCTCAGCAACACCAACAGTCGGTAAGAGACCAATCTTAATCCCTCCAAAGTCTACGCTCTTGAGACTATCCAACTGTTGTTGGAAAATAGTCTCATCTGTCGGAAAGACCTCAAATCCATTTTCTGTCAAAGCAGTTAAGCAAGTCATAGCTACAAAACCATGTAAACCATTTAAAGTATAGGTCGCAAGGTCAGCAGCTAGTCCACCACCACTAAAAATATCATTTCCTGAAAGTGCTAAAATACGATTATTCTTCATAACGAATCTCCTTCAAATACAAACCATTGGGTGCTGCAGTTGGACCTGCCAACTGTCTGTCTTTTTTCTCCAAAATCAGGTCAATCTGCTCTATCGGCATTCTGTTATTACCAATTTTCAGCAAGGTCCCGACCATATTTCGAATCTGCTTATAGAGGAAGCCATTACCAGAGAAGATAAAGGTCAAAAATTGACCGGTCTCGTCAACCCTAAGACTGGCTTCCGTGATCGTTCTTACCTTGTCCTCCACACTGGTTCCGGCAGCAGTAAAACCGGTGAAATCATGGGTTCCTTCTAATTTCTTCACAGCCTTTTGCATGCGTTCCACATCTAGTGGATAGGGATAGTGGGTGGCATAATGACGTCTCATAGGATTTTTAGGACGCCCTCTATCCACGATAAACTCGTAGGTCTTGCTATGCTTGGCATAACGGCAATGAAAATCATCAGCCACTACCTCAATCGAAATGACATCTATATCTTCAGGACTTTGAGTATCGAGAGCAAAGCGAAGCTTTTCCTCATCCATCTGATAGGGAAGATCAAAGTGGATAACCTGCCCTAGCGCATGAACACCACTATCCGTTCGCCCTGCACCATGGATGGTAATGGCCTGCCCTTTATTTAATTTGGTTAAAGTTTTTTCAATTTCCTCTTGGACACTACGCGCGTGTGGTTGCCGTTGAAAGCCAGCAAAGGCGTAGCCATCATAGGAAATGATTGCTTTATATCTAGTCATGTATCTATTTTATCAAGAAAATTTCTCTGCAACAAGTTTGAAAACCAAAAATTGTACGGGTGCAGTTTTAGATATCAACTAGTCCTTACCTCGATTTTCTCATTATATATTTTCGTACAGGTACTTCAACCATTTGAACGATTTCAAATCCTTCTTTTTGGTAAAGATTGTAAGCTGTTTGATTTGCCTCGTAGACATTTAGAGAAATAGTATCTATGTCTTCATTTTCAAAGGCCAAACTAACAAATTTCCTTAAAGCCTGGCTACCTAATCCCTGCCCCTGTTTCTGAGGATTGATAAAAAATCTCCCGATATGAAGATTCCTGTCTTCTAGCCTGATTTTCTGGATAAGCCCCACAAACTCTTGTCCTTCAAATATTGAAAAAATTCCTTCCAGCTTTTGTAAGGATTGGACAATCAAGGGATAAGAAATTTTGGGTCCCATCCATTGCTTCTGAAAACTCTCTCCCAAAGCATTAGACCAGCGACAAATGAGTTGGGCATTTTCTATCTGAAGTCCTTTTTCAAAGTGAATTTTCATATTTGCTCCTAAAATTTCTCCTTTATCCAACTATTATACTCTTTCTCTTATTTTTTCCGAATTAATAAGTATGATTCATCTTTACTTTTTTCTTGTTGGAGCTATTCTTGCTTCCTTTCTAGGCTTAGTCATTGATCGTTTCCCTGAGCAATCCATTGTTTTCCCTGCTAGTCACTGTGATTCTTGTCAGACTCGCTTGAGACCACTGGATTTGATTCCATTTCTCTCACAGGTATTCAATCGCTTTCGCTGTCGCTATTGCAAGTCAAGCTATCCTGTCTGGTATGCTTTCTTTGAGTTGTCCTTGGGACTGCTCTTTCTAGCTGAGTCTGTGGGATTTTTAACTTTGGGGCAAGTCATCTTGATAACTGCCGGCTTGACTTTGGGCATCTACGACTTTCGTCATCAGGAATATCCCTTGATCGTCTGGCTAATTTTTCACTTAATCCTCATGTTTTTCTGTAGTTGGAATCTGGTTATGATTTTCTTTCTTATCTTGGGAATTTTGGCTCACTTCATCGATATCCGCATAGGTGCAGGGGATTTTCTCTTTCTGGCCTCTTGTGCACTTATTTTTAGCCTAACTGAAATGCTGATTTTAATTCAATTTTCTTCCACAACTGGCATTCTAGCCTTTCTCCTACTAAAGAAAAAGGAAAGACTACCTTTTGTACCTTTCCTCTTGCTTGCTGCTTGTATGATTATTTTTGGTAAGCTACTGCTTGCATGATAAAGTCAGCGATTTCTGCTACTTGTCCTTCATGCAGAGCCTTAACAATCTTGGAACCGACGATAACACCATCAGAGACCGCATTGAAACGTTCAACATCAGCTTGTGTGGATACACCAAATCCGGTCAATACTGGAATGTTAGCTACCTCATGAAGTTGAGCCAAGTGCTTGTCCAAGTCATCTCGGTAATTACCTGCTTTCCCCGTCACCCCGTTAATAGCAACGGCATAAACAAAACCTTCTGCCCCTTCAATGAGTCCCTTTTGACGCTCCATTCCTGTCGTCAAGCTGACAAGTGGAATCAAAGCAATGTCTGTACCTGCCAAAAAGGGCTCCACAAAATTAGCATGTTCATGAGGTAGGTCTGGAATAATCAAACCTTTAACCGCTGTATCAGAAAGGTCTTTGACCAATTTCTCCACACCGTACTGAAAGAGAGGGTTAAAGTAGGTCATGATAACAAGTGGAACTTCTGTTTCAATAGTCTTCAAAATTTCAACTAGAGCCTGTGTAGAAGTACCACTAGCTAGACTGCGCAAGCCTGCTTCTTCGATAACTGGACCATCTGCAACTGGGTCTGAGAAAGGAACTCCCACTTCAATAGCAGACACTCCCAAATCTTCTAAAAAGTGGATTGTTTCAGCGAGACCATCCAAACCTTTTTCATGGTCTCCAGCCATGATATAGGGAACGAAAATTCCTTTTCCAGCTGCTTTAATAGCATTTAATTTTTCTGTTAGTGTCTTAGGCATGAGCTTCTCCCTTCTTTGCTACATTTGCTTCCAAGCGGTCTTTGACTTGAACCACATCCTTGTCCCCACGACCTGATAGACAGACTATCATGGATTTGTCTGGACCGAGTTCTTTGGCCAATTTCCCCGCAAAAGCAATAGCGTGGCTAGATTCCAAGGCTGGGATAATCCCTTCCACACGAGACAAGAGTTGGAATCCTTCCAAGGCTTCCTCGTCTGTCACAGGAACATAGCTGGCACGTTTGATATCGTGGTAGTGAGAATGTTCTGGACCGATACCAGGATAGTCCAAACCTGCTGAGATAGAGAAGGCTTCAAGAATTTGACCATGGGCATCTTGGAGCACATCCATGAGAGAACCGTGAAGGACACCCGGACGACCCTTGGTCAAGGTAGCTGCGTGGTGCTCTGTATCAACACCGAGTCCTGCTGCTTCAACACCATACATAGCTACTGACTCATTTTCCACAAATGGATGGAAAAGTCCGATGGCATTAGAGCCACCACCAACACAGGCTACTAGGGCATCTGGTAAATTTTCACCTGTCAATTCACGGTACTGTTGTTTGGCTTCGCGTCCGATAACACTTTGGAAGTCACGAACAATTTCTGGGAAAGGATGAGGTCCCAAGGCAGAACCAAGAATATAGTGGGTATCATCGATATTTGCAACCCAAGAACGAAGGGCTGCATTGACCGCATCCTTGAGCACGCGAGAACCATCTGTCACAGCCTCTACCTTAGCTCCTAAAAGCTCCATGCGGAAAACATTGAGGGCTTGGCGTTTGACATCTTCCTCGCCCATGTAGATGGTACATTCCATGTTAAAGAGTGCTGCAGCTGTTGCAGTTGCTACACCATGCTGACCAGCACCTGTTTCAGCGATAATTTTCTTCTTTCCCATACGTTTAGCCAGTAAAACTTGTCCTAAGGCATTGTTAATCTTGTGGGCGCCTGTATGGTTGAGGTCTTCACGTTTAAGGTAAATCTTGGCTCCGCCGATATGCTGGGTCAAGTTTTTTGCGTAGTAAAGAGGAGTTTCACGACCTATATACTGGCGCAAAAGTTGGTTTAACTCCTCTTGGAAACTTGGATCTGCCTGACTTTCACGATAAGCCTCTTCCAATTCCAATACTGCTGTCATCAATGTTTCTGGGACAAAGCGTCCACCGAATTTCCCGTAAAATCCATCTTTATTTGGTTCTTGATATACCATGCTTAACCCTCTCTATAAATCTTCTAATCTTTTCATGATCTTTTTGTCCGTCTGTTTCTACTCCGCTTGATACATCTACTACAAAGGGAGAGAAATGCTGAATCGCTCTTGCTACATTGTCTTCATTTAGCCCACCTGCGATGAAGAAAGGCTGGGCTAGTCCTGTCGTATCCAGTCGCCCCCAGTCAAAGGTTTGTCCACTCCCTGCCACAGGAGCATCAAAGAGTAGATAATCTGCCTGAGAATTGGATACATGCCCATTCCCATCAACTTGTACAGCTTGAATACTGGCACAAGGTAAGTTTTCAAATAGTTTATCTACTACCTGACCGTGAACTTGTACAAAGTCCAAACCAACTTTGTCTACCGCTTCTAACAGTTCTGCCCGACTGGGTGAAACAAATACTCCAACTTTTTTAACGTTGACAGGAATGAGCTTTGCCAGCTCAGCAGCCTGTTCCAAGGTCACCTGTCTTTTGCTAGGAGCAAAGACAAAACCAATGTAGTCTGCTCCAGCCGACACAGTTGTTTTTACAGCTTCTTTGGTCGATAGTCCACAAATTTTAACCTTTGTCAATCTGCAACTCCTTGATTCTATGGGCTACATCTTCTGCTTGCATGAGGGCTGTTCCTACTAAAATTCCGTTAAAGTATGGTGCTACTCGTTTTGCATCCTCCTCTGTAAAAATAGCAGATTCGGAAATGTAGAAGCAATCATCCTTAAAGTGTTTGGCCAAGTCTACGCTTGTCTGCAAGTCAACTTCAAAGGTTGTTAAATTACGATTGTTGACACCAATAATTTGAGCTCCAAGTCTATGAGCCACTTCCAGTTCAGCCAGATTATGAGTTTCCACCAACACTTCTAGACCAAGATCTGTCGCGTAGTCGTAAAGCTCCTTCAGTCGTTTTTCAGATAAGGCCGCTACGATGAGCAAGATGACGGTCGCACCTGCATTGCGAGCACGGATGATTTGCTTTTCATCGATGATAAAGTCCTTGTTGAGCGTCGGAATCTCTACCTGACTGGAAATTTCCCTCAGATAATCCAAATGACCTTTAAAGAAAACCTCATCTGTCAGAACAGAAATCATAACCGCGCCGTTAGCCTCGTAAGTCTGGGCCTGTTGTACGATATCCACATCAAGATTGATATCACCTAGACTTGGGCTTGCCTTTTTGACCTCAGCAATGATTTGCAAACGGTCTTGGTGATTCTTCAAAAATTCTGCCAAACGATAGGTCTGGCGCAAGGGCTGAACTTCCTCTCGCTCCATCTTTTCAACTTCGCGCGCCTTTTGCTCTAGGATACGTGATAAAAATTCCTGACTCATCTTTGATACTCCTGTAATAGTCTGAGTTTTTCAAGGGCCTTACCACTGGCAATCACTTGACGTGCCAATTCAACTCCGTCCTTGATACTGTCTGCTTTACCATTGGCATAGAAACCGAGACCTGCATTTAAGACTGTTGTTTCCAAGAATGGACTTGGTTCGTTATTAAGAACACTGACAAGGATGGCTGCATTCTCATGAGCATTTCCACCACGAATGTCCTCAATAGCAATGCGTTCCATTCCCAAATCTTCTGGAGTAAAGGTTGATAAAGTAATTTCACCATTTTCAAGAAGGGCAATGCTGGTAGTTCCATTCAAACCAGCCTCATCCAATCCTTCTGGACCAGCTACTACAATGGCACGTTTGCGACCCATGTTTTTCAAGACCTGAGCAGTACTTTCCAGAAGTTCAGGACGACTGATTCCTAGAAGCTGTGTTTCCAAAACCATTGGATGGATGAGCGGTCCTGTCAAATTCATGATAGTTGGAATTCCCAACTCCAAACGAGCTGGCATAATGTATTTCATGGCTGGGTGCATGTTTTTGGCAAAGAGAAAAACGATTCCTGTTTGGTCAAATACCTTACCCAATTGTGATGGTTTAAGGTCAATGTTGATTCCCAAAGCTTGCAAAACATCTGCTGAACCAGATTTAGAAGAAATAGAGCGATTCCCATGTTTGGCCATATGGATTCCCCCACCTGCCAAGACAAAGGCTGCAGTTGTAGAAATGTTGAAGCTAAATGACTTATCTCCACCTGTACCACAGTTATCCATAGCATCTTGAATATTTGTTGGAATGTGTTGAGCATGTCCTCTCATGACTTGAGCGAGTGCTGTTCTTTCTTCAGGTGTTTCTCCCTTCATCTTAAGGGCTAACAGTAGTGAAGCGATTTGTGCTTCTGTCACTCGCCCTGTCACGATGCGTTCGATCACATCTGTCATTTCAACACTTGATAAATCTTCAAAGTTGGCTAATTTTTCAATAATTTCTTTCATTTTGTGTTCCTCACTTTACAACTTTCTCGATAAAATTCTGAATAGAA
Source organism: Streptococcus sp. Marseille-Q6504 (assembly GCF_965111625.1). NCBI lineage: Bacteria > Bacillati > Bacillota > Bacilli > Lactobacillales > Streptococcaceae > Streptococcus > Streptococcus sp. Marseille-Q6504. Next base: position 23,712 of record NZ_CBCOON010000001.1, on the reverse strand, counting down.
GATAGGCCATCTGGCGTTCCAATACTTTCTGGATGATACTGCAATCCATAAATCGGCAAGGTTTTGTGTTGAATCCCCATAATAGCTTGGTCATCTGTCGAACGAGCTGTCACTTCAAACTCTTCTGGCATCTCTTCGATTAAAATACTGTGGTAACGCATGACTGGACGATTTTCCTCAATTCCTTGATAGAGAACTGATGGAGTCTCAAATCGAATCTGGCTTTGTTTACCGTGCATAACTTTAGGAGCCAATCCCAACTTACCACCAAAGACTTCTGCGATGGCTTGGTGTCCCAAACAAATCCCTAGAATAGGTTTCTTACCTGCAAAATCACGAATCATTTCTTCCATTTTCCCAGCATCAGCTGGCCAACCTGGGCCAGGAGAGAAAACTAATCCATCTGCCTTTTCAGCATGTTCATAAAGATCTGGGTCATCATTTCTCAAAACCTGAACTTCTGCGAAATTCCCAATGTATTGAGCCAAGTTATAGGTAAATGAATCATAATTATCAATCAATAAGATCATGGTCTTAGTTCTCCCATTCTAGTCATAGATTTAGCTTTGTTAATGGTTTCTTGGTATTCGTTCTGAGCGATGGAATCATAAACAATTCCTGCACCAGCCTGTACGTAGGCTCTTTTATTTTTAAGAATCATGGTTCGAATTGCAATGGCGAAATCCATGTCTCCAGTTGCTGATAGGTAACCGATAGCCCCTGCATAGACGCCTCGTTTCTCTGTTTCTAATTCATAGATGCGTTTCATGGCTCGAATCTTTGGTGCCCCCGATACTGTTCCTGCCGGAAGTGTTGCCTTCAAGGCATCCATGGCAGTCAGTTCTGGTAATAAATGTCCCTTAACCACGCTGGTCAAATGCATGACATAGCGGAAAAGTTCCACTTCCATATACTTGGTTACTTGGACACTTGCTGTTTCAGCAATTCTACCGATATCATTTCGTCCCAAGTCCACCAACATTCGGTGTTCTGCCGTTTCCTTTTCATCAGAAAGTAGATCACTTGCAAGTGCTGCATCTTCCTCGTCATTGGCACCTCTAGGTCGCGTACCTGCAATTGGATTGGTTGTCACGATACCATTTTTGACGGAAACCAAGCTCTCAGGACTGGCACCAATAATTTGATAATTTCCAAAGTCATAAAAGTAGAGGTAATTTGATGGATTGGTCACTCGGAGATTTCTGTAGAAGTCAAAAGGATTTCCAGTTACTTCTGCGGAGAAGCGCTGACTGAGCACACATTGGAACATATCTCCGTTGCGAATCAAGTCGCGAGCTGTTTCTACCATTTCTTCAAATTTCTGAGTTGCAATATGTGGTCTAAACTGAAGTGGAGAAACGTCCAAATCCTCAAATTCATTTGGAGCAGGGATTTTCAACTCTTCTAAAACATGATCTAAAGCCACTTCTAGTTCTTCATTACTACGTTCACTGTAGAGAGCATCCTCGATGACATGAATTTTTTCTTTCTTATGGTCAAAAACTATATAACTCTCATAGACGAAGAAATGCATATCTGGCGTCCCAATCGTATCCTCAGGGAGCTGGCCAATCTGTTCATAGAGAGAAATCATATCGTAACCAACAAAGCCAATAGCTCCACCACCAAAGGGTAGTTCTGAATGGTGCTGATTCTTGTAAGTCACCTCATAAAGGAAATCCAAGGGGTCACGATCAATCACTTGTCCATTTTGATAAAGGACTCCATTTTCAAACTTAATCTCAAAAACTGGGTTATAGGCCAAGATAGAAAATCGAGCATTTTCTTTTTCTCTTGGGATACTTTCAAGTATGACCTTGTGTTGTCCGTTCAAACGCATATAAGCCAAGATTGGTGATAAAACATCTCCATGAATGATTCGTTCCATTGTAATTTCCCTTTCGATTCGTATCTTTATAGAATTTTAGTTTTAATTTATCTTTTTTCTATTTCCCTTAAATAGTGCGGACGGGAGCAACTTTCTTCGAAATTTCATCCCTAATTTCTGAGCCTTAGGTCTCAAAAATTCCGTCCTATAGAAGCATATTTGCTTCTATAGGATACCACTATGGCGGGAAATATCTTTTAAAAGCTCACTTCGTTCGCAAATTTTTGTAACAATCTATTTCAATGATGAAAAATAATTTAAACTGAATAGCCATACCTATAATACATATATAAAAATCCCCACGCAAAATAACTTGCGTGAGGACGAAATTCGCGGTGCCACCTCAATTATAGGATTTCTCCTATCTCTCATTCCTGTCTCAGATAGCTCCTGTAACAGGTTGTGCGATAAAGGGCACTCCCTTGAGAATCATGTTTTCTTCTCTCATTTCAGATGGACCCAACCTTACAGCTTTCTCTGCTTGTTTTCAGCAACCACAAGCTCTCTATGAGAGAAATCTCTGTATCTTTTCCATCTTTTATTTTTTAGCTTCAAGGTAGTCTGCAATAGCAGCTACGTCCTTGTCTCCACGACCAGAGACATTAATGATGATAATCTCATCTTTACTTAGTTTTGGTGCGCGTTTGACTGCTTCAGCGATAGCATGTGAGCTTTCAATTGCAGGGATAATTCCTTCTGTTTTACTTAATAAAAGTAAGGCTTGAACAGCTTCTTCGTCTGTCGCTGCTACATATTCTACTCGACCAGAGTCTTTAAAGTAGGCATGTTCTGGACCAACCCCTGGATAGTCCAAACCTGCTGAAATAGAGTAGACTGGAGCAAGTTCCCCATCTTCCTTAAAGACTGCATAGGTCTTCATACCATCAACAATTCCGACGCTACCCTTGGTCATAGTTGCTGCGTGTTTGTCAGTATCTAAACCATGACCAGCAGCTTCTACCCCAACCAATTTGACTTCTTCATCAGCTACATACTGTGAAAAGGCACCGATGGCATTCGAACCACCACCCACACAGGCAATGACGTAGTCTGGCAAACGTCCTTCTTTTTCCAAGATTTGACGACGTGATTCTTCACTGATTACTTTTTGGAATTCATGAACAATCGTTGGGTAAGGGTGCGGACCTACAGCCGAACCTAAAACGTAGAAAGCATCAAGGTCGTTCATCCATGCTCCAAAGGCTGCATCAACCGCATCCTTCAGTGTACGAGTTCCCGTTTCAACTGCGTGAACAGTCGCTCCCATCATCTCCATACGGAAGACGTTGAGACGTTGACGTTCCACATCTTCTGCCCCCATGTAGACATCACATGCCATACCAAATTTGGCCGCCGCTGCAGCTGTCGCAACACCGTGCTGACCAGCTCCTGTCTCTGCAATCACACGTTTTTTACCCATGCGTTTAGCAAGAAGAATCTGTCCAAGGACATTGTTAAGTTTGTGTGACCCAAGGTGGTTAAGATCTTCACGCTTGAGATAAATCTTAGCTCCACCTAGGTGCTCTGTCAAACTTTCTGCAAAATAGAGTGGTGTTTCGCGACCTGAATAATCTTTCAAGTAATGACGATATTCTGCCAAAAATTCTGGATCATCCTTGTATTTATCAAAAGTCACTTCCAACTCATCTAATAAAGCCTGAATTGGTTCTGGTACAAAACTACCACCAAATTGTCCAAAATAACCTTTAGTTGTCATAAAATTTTCCTCCTTCTGTATGAATCCGACTTTTTGTTTACTTTTAGTAGTAGGCAAGAAGCTGTAGATAGAACTAAAGTTCATCAAAGCTACTTAACGCCCTAATAAAAGATAAACAAAATGACGGATAGAAAAAAGCCCACACACGGAATTCACTTCCATGTGAGGGCGTTTGTAACGCGGTGCCACCTCAATTGTAAAAAAACTATCTTCTTTACATCTCTGCCTTGTCTAACAACAAGTTGCACTGTAAGGTGTGCCTACCGAATTTTCATTGTTTCAAATTCACTTTTAAAATCAGCCCAATTTCACTAGTTCCAACCACTTGTTCACAGTAACCACAAGCTCCCTGAAGATTAAAAATAACTACTTTTCTGATTTGTTGAGTTAATTATATGTTATTGTTTTTTCTTTGTCAACCGTTTTCACTAATTTTTTACTAATTTTTTTAATTATTTTTGTGAAGCGCCTAGAACTTCTTCAGAAACTCTGACAAAAGTCTCAATGATATAATCTACTTCTTCATCCGTTAATTTCGTGTGAAGTGGTAGTGTAATCTCATTAACAAAGTAGGCATAAGCTCGTGGATAATCAGCCATGTCAAATCCTAGATTCTTATAGGCTGTCAAAAGTGGAAGCGGTTTGTAGTGAACGTTACTTGCGATTCCAGCTTTGGCCAATTCTTGGATAATTTGATTGCGTTGCTCGAGACTAGCACCTTCTACATGGGTAACGTAAAGGTGACGACAAGATTCAACAGTATCTGTCTCATGAGCTAATGGGTGAATACGAGTCCCTGTAAATCCACGGTCGTAGCGACTTACGATTTCTTTACGACGTTGAAGCAAGCCAGGATAACGATCCAATTGTACCAAACCAATTGAAGCCATGATATCCGTCATGTTGCACTTGTAGGCAGGAGTTACGATATCGTATTCCCATGAACCTAGTTGCATCTTAGCTAGCGCATCTTTTGTTTGACCATGAAGAGATAGGATTTGGAATTCCTTGTACATTTCTTCATCATCAATAGCTGGATTAGCTTTCCAAGTAGCACTTCCTCCTTCAGCAGTTGTAAAGTTCTTGACTGCGTGGAAAGAGAATGATGTAAAGTCAGCGATTGAACCGGCTGGTTGTCCCTTGTAGGTTGAACCTAAAGCATGGGCACTATCAGAGACAATCACAATACGGTTAAAGGCCTTTTGCCACTTGCTAGCCGCTGTAAAGAGGTCACGTTTCTTTTCTACAACTTGGAACAAACGGTCATAGTCACAGATAATCCCTGCTAGTTCTACCGGGATGATGACTTTAGTCTTCTCAGTAATAACTTGCTCAAGCTTATCATAGTCCATTTCAAAGGTATCATCTTGGATATCAACCATCACTGGTGTCGCACCTACGTGAGTGATAACGCTACATGATGCTGTGTAAGTCATAGCTGGAACGATGACTTCGTCACCAGGCCCTACTTCAAGCACGCGCAAGATCAATTCAAGAGCTGCTGTTGCAGAGTTGAGGCAGACTGTCTTAGGCGTTTGAGTATAGACGGACAGACGACGCTCTAGTTCTTTTGTCTTTGGACCTGTTGTGATCCAACCAGAACGAAGGGTATCGGCTACTTCAGCAATTTCAGCTTCGGTAATATCGGGTGGTGAAAATGGGATATTATACTTTGTCATTGATTTACTCCTTTTACTGTATTCACTCTTGTGACTACTTTATTTTAAAACTTCAAATACAGTCTGGAACATGATCTTAATATCCCCGAAGAAATTAAAATCACGTAGGTAGGCTAGGTTAAAGTGCATTTTCTCTGGAAGGACTCTTTCCACATAAGCCTGGTCAACAGTCATACCTTTTGCAGTCATTTGACTGATGATGGCATCCTCATCCTTATAGTTAATGCTGGCAAGGGATGTAATCCCCGCAGGTAAGAGTAAGGTCGCCATCATTTCAGGGCTATACTGCTCTGTGTAGCGTGGTACTTCTGGGCGTGTTCCTACAAAGGACATCTCTCCTTTGAGGACATTGACCAATTGCGGCAATTCATCCAAACGCACACGGCGAATGAAATTACCAACCTTGGTGATGCGACTATCATTTGCAGAAGTTACTAGACTTCCTTTTTTATCCGCATCGGTTACCATGGTCCGGAATTTCCAAATCTTGAAATGTCGGTTGTACTGGGTTACCCGCACCTGCTTGTAAATGACTGGCCCCTTGCTATCTAGCTTGATCCAAATGCTTAGAATCAGAAATACGGGTGAGGTCAAGATTAACAAGAACAAGGCTAGAAACAAATCTAGACAGCGCTTGAGAATCAGAGAGCCTTTTCTTTTAGAAACAAGCTGGTAGTATGGTTTTACCTCATCTAATTGCATTTCTTGAGGTAGTTCATCCCATTTCAGCATGCACATTCTCCTCTGTTTTTAATATGTAATCTTTATCAACATTCTACATTATACCACAAAATGAAAGAGGCAGTGCAAGAAATCTGTATTTTAAAGGAATTCTTCCTTAGGAAAGAGCACCTGCTTGTAAACTATACATCTTGTGATAGGTTCCACCCAAGGCCAAAAGTTCCTCATGGGTTCCACTCTCAATAATACGTCCCTTATCAAGGACATAGATACAGTTGGCATCTTGGATAGTAGAAAGACGATGGGCAATGGCAATGGTGGTTCGACCCTGTCTCATTTTAGCTAGAGAATTTTGAACCAGGGATTCTGTTTCAGAGTCAATATTAGCTGTCGCTTCATCCAAAATCAGAATTTTCGGTTGACTGGCAACCGTTCTAGCAAAAGCAAGAAGCTGACGTTGACCAGTTGAAAAACTCGAACCACGCTCAGACACAGGGGCATCATAGCCTAATGGAAGATCCCGAATGAAAGAATCTGCATCGACAAATTCTGCTGCTGCCTTTACCTGGTCATCGCTGATATCTTGGTACATGGCAATATTGGACTTGATGGTCCCATGATAGAGGAAAGATTCCTGTAGGACCAGACCGATATTTTTTCTCAACTCCTCTTGACTATACTCTCGAATATCCACACCATCTAGGAGAACTCGACCAGACTGGAATTCATAAAAGCGCATGAGAACATTAATGATAGATGATTTTCCTGATCCTGTATGTCCGACAAAGGCGATGGTTTCACCTTTATTGACTGTAAAGGAAATATCATCGAGAATCTGGTGTTGCCCATCATAGGAGAAGGACACATGTTCAAAACGGATATTTCCTTCTTGAATCTCTGCTTGTCCATCTTCTTGGACCGGTTCATAGTTAGTCTCATCGATAAGTGCAAAGACACGACCTGCTGACACCATAGATGTCTGAAGGGTAGAAAAGTTTTGCGTTACCTCGATGAGGGGATCAAAGAGACGATTGATGTACTGGATAAAGGCATACATAGTTCCTGCCGTTATTCCTAGATAAAGTCCGCGATAGCCAAAGTAAGCCATCAAAACCGCATATCCCAACAGCTTCAACAAACTCATAGCTGGACGTAAAAAAAGAGAATCCAAGGCTACTGAACGGTTGGCGTAGACTAGGTGTTCCTGGTTTATCTCATCAAACTCTTCTTGCAGGCGTTTTTCTTGGTTAAAGGCTTGAATGATGCGAATTCCTTCGATATTTTCTGCCAGCTTACTGTTAATATCTGACAAGAGACTTCTGGTTTTTTCGATAACCTTTACCGATTTTTTACGGTAGAAATTGACCAAAAGGAAAATCAAGGGTAGAAAGAGCAATACTAAAGCTGTCAGACGATAGTCCAAAACGAGCATGGTATAAAGTGTTGTCACAAAGATAAAGACTGCTGAGATAAAGCTGGATAAGATTCCTGAAAACATATCGCTAATAGTCTCAGTGTCATTGGTCAAACGAGAAACGATGGAACCTGCAGGTGTTTTATCAAAATAAGACATGCCTAGCTTTTCCATATTGGCAAAGGCATCACGTCGAATATCTCTAACAATGCTGTAGGACACACGCGCAAAGAGAAGGTTTCCCACATATTGGACAATGGTTTGAAGAATGAAAAGACCATAGTAAACTAGCAGAACTGTAACGGCAAGCTGGTTGAGATTGTTTAGATACTGATCGATAAAGTGAGAAGCTACTAGGGGAATAACGCTCTTAATAACAGTCGTCGCAAGGAGAAAGGAAAGTGCTAAAAAGGTTAAGAGACCATAGGGCTTGAGATAGGACATCAAGCGTTTCAATACATCCCATTGTTCTTGTTTATTGCGCATCTTCTTCTCCTTTCATTTCTAACTGTTGAGACTGGTAGGTTTGTGCATACCAACCATCCAAGGCAAGTAAGCCCTCGTGTGTCCCTCGCTCAATGATACGACCGTCCTGCATGACCAAAATCAAATCCGCATGAACAACTGCACTGAGACGATGGGCAGTGATGATGGTTGTTTTATCTTTGCGAGTTTCCTTGAGATTATCGATGATTGCGAACTCTGTCTTGGCATCCACAGCTGATAAGGAATCATCTAAAATCAAGATATCAGGATTTAAAATCATAGCCCGACTCATAGCCAGACGTTGCTTTTGTCCACCAGATAGACTAACACCTTTTTCCCCGATAACTGTATCAAATCCCTCAGGCATGGCTTGAATGTCTTGATAGACTTGAGCCAACTGAGTCGCTTCTTCTACTGCTGAGAAAGGTAGGTCGGGATTTCCAAAGCGAATATTATCTATGATAGAACTGGCAAAAAGAAATTGGTCCTGTGGGACGTATCCCATCAAACTTCGTAAGTCAGCTAGTCGATAGGCTCGAATGTCATGACCATTTAGATAAATAGCACCTTGGTCAACGTCATACTCACGTAGGAGCAATTTAATCAAAGCAGTTTTCCCTGAACCAGTTTGCCCAACCAAGCCCAAGGTTTGCCCTTTTTCGAGACTAAAGTGGATATCTCTCAGCGTCTCTTCGTCTTCAAAGGCAAAACGATCAATGGCATAGTCTAAGCGCCCATTTTCAATCCCGTCAAGTGGAGATTCTGGATCTTTGACAGGTGACTCTTGAGACAAGAGGCTCTCAATTCGTTGATAAGAAACCTTCCCTCTTTGGGTAATATTAAAGAGGAAACCAATCGCCATCAAGGGCCAGACCAACATATCTAAGTAAGAGATAAAGGTGACAAGATTCCCAACGGTTACTTGTCCTGCTTGCACCATAAAAGCACCGACTAAGAGAGTTAAGGCATAGGAAGAACCAACAAAGAGTAGAACCATGGGGTCAAAGAGACTATCATATTTCATGGTTTGCAGATTCTTTTGGAAGGTCAAATTATTGACTTCCTGGAAAGATGCCAATTCATCAGACTGATAGCCAAAGGACTTGGTTACCTTAATACCTGATACAGACTCCTGAACCTTATTATTAAGTTCAGAAAAGGCTGCTTGTGATTCTCCGAAAGCCTTATGGGTCTTTCTCCCCAGACGACTAGTCGCATAGGCCATAAACGGCAAAGGTAGAATGGCAACCAAGGTCATCTGCCAAGAAATGCTAAAAAGCATAGTCAGCAGAGTCACCAAGGCCGTGATAGAGGCATCCACCGCAGACATGACACCACCACCTGCTAAACGAGTCAGAGCATTGATATCATTGGTTGCGTGAGCCATCAAATCCCCAGTCCGATAATTCTGATAAAAAGCAGGCGACATCTTTGTAAAGTGCTCAAATAGTCTTGAACGCATGATTTGTCCAAGTCGGTAGGAGGTCCCTAGGATATACATGCGCCAAACATAACGCAGGTAGTACATCCCGAAAGCTGCCAGCAGGAGATAAAAGAGATGAAGCAGGAGCTCATCTTGTGTTAATCGTCCCGAAGTAATGGCATCAATCACGCGCCCCATGACCATAGGTGGGATGAGGTTTAGTACAGAAACCAAAACCAAAGCTACGATTCCAACTAGGTAACGGCGTTTTTCTAATTTAAAAAACCACCAGAGTTTTTGGATGATGGACATAAAATTCCTTTCTAATGACAAATGGAAACCTGAGGCGACTGCCTCAGGTTTTTCCTATTCATCGGTGATGACACTAACTTAAACTTTGTCATATTCAGCGATAAAGATACTCAAAGGAGTAACATTTCATTTATTTTCAATCCTTTACATAAATCATTCTTTATTATATAGGAATGACCTTGATTTTTCAAACTATACGCTGGGGAATTCCTTCTTTTTCTGGTATAATATTGTCTATAATCTGAATGAAAAGGTAAACATTATGAAACTGATCTCATGGAATATTGATTCCCTAAACGCTGCACTCACGAGTGATTCTGCGCGTGCGAAATTATCACAAGACGTCCTCCAAACATTGGTAGCCGAAGACGCTGATATCATTGCCATCCAAGAAACCAAGCTTTCAGCTACAGGGCCTACTAAAAAACATCTTGAGGTGTTAGAAGAACTCTTCCCTGGATATGAAAATACTTGGCGTTCCTCTCAAGAACCTGCTCGTAAAGGCTATGCTGGAACCATGTTCCTCTATAAGAAAGAACTGACTCCAACTATCAGTTTCCCGGAAATTGGTGCACCTTCTACCATGGACTCTGAAGGCCGCATCATTACCCTAGAATTTGATACATTTTTCGTGACTCAAGTTTACACACCAAACGCTGGTGATGGCCTCAAACGCTTGGAAGAACGTCAAGTCTGGGATGTCAAATATGCAGAGTACTTGGCTCAACTAGACAAACAAAAACCTGTCCTAGCAACCGGAGACTACAATGTTGCCCACAAGGAAATTGACCTTGCTAACCCGGCCAGCAACCGCCGTTCACCAGGATTTACAGACGAAGAACGTGAAGGATTTACAAACCTTTTAGCCAAAGGATTTACAGATACCTTCCGCCATATCCATGGCGATGTGCCAGAACGCTATACTTGGTGGGCACAACGCAGCAAGACTTCAAAAATCAACAATACAGGCTGGAGAATCGACTACTGGCTCACAAGTAACCGTGTAGCAGACAAGGTTACCAAGTCAGACATGATTGACTCAGGCGCACGCCAAGACCATACACCGATTGTCATGGAGATTGATTTCTAAGGAGAAAACGAATGGACTATCAAGCTGTCATCCCTGAATTTGTAGTATCTGACCTCGAAAAGTCACGCCACTTCTACTGCGACTTATTGGGATTCTCTGTCGAATACGAGCGTCCAGAGGAAAAATTTCTCTTCCTTTCGCTTGAAGACTGCCAACTTATGCTAGAAGAAGGCAACGCAGAAGAATTATCCCAACTGACTTATCCTTTCGGGCGTGGTGTCAATATTTCCTTTGGTATCAAGGATGTCCCTCAGCTCCACCAAAAACTGCTGGAAGCCAACTATCCCATCTATCGTCCTTTGACTAAAAGAGAATTTCGAGTTGGTGAACAATATATCTACCCTCATGAATTTGCAGTTTTAGATCCAGATGGCTATTTTTTAAGATTTAGTGAATAGAATAATAAATCATTAGAGTGGAAAAGTAATAAAAAAAGAGGCATCTGCCTCTTTTTTTGTTTCCTATATCCTCACCTGTCTATCTTCAGACCGTTGTCCGGTGACAAACATGGTGAAGGTTGCCTTGCAGACATTTCGGCCATCTTGGTTGATGATGTCAACATCGACGACACAAGTGGTACGTCCTTGGTGGACACATTCTCCTTTGATAGTGAGAACATCTCCTAGATTTCCAGCTTTCAGATAATTGATGGAAGACTGGAGTGTCACCCCGTCTAATCCTAGCGAAATCACCACAAGTCCACTGATTTGGTCACATAGGGTAAATAGATAGCCTCCATGGGCATTTCCATAGTAGTTGAGTGAAGAGTCCACTACTTTTGTTGTTACCACCACGTGACCGTCTCTCATTTTTTCAATTTCGTAATTTTCAAAGGCAGATATAGCGTCAAAGTGAAAATCTTTCATACGTTCCTCCTGATATTTCAAACGACACTATGATACTACTTTTCAAGACTCTACGCAAGAGAGAAGCACTTATTCGGGCAAAATACCAACCTGCTCCACAAAGCGCATAAAGGCTGCTTGTCCTTCTTCTGTTTGCTTGTAAACTCCTGCATCTTCCAAAACTCGTGCAAATATTTTTCCAACAGACTCTTGAACGATTTCAAGTGCTTGGACTTTGTCAGTCAATCCAGGATGGGATTCTTTCAACTCATCTGCCCATTCTTGGTGATAATCTGCTACTGAAACATCCTCTCCGACTAGATAAGCTGCTACTTGCTCCACTTCTTCCTTCAAGCGTGGTGGCAAAATTGCCAAGCCCATGACCTCTATCAAGCCGATATTTTCCTTCTTGATATGTTGGACATCCTTGTGGGGATGATAGATGCCATCTGGATGCTCTGGAGATGTTTGATTGTCCCGCAAGACCAAATCCAACTCAAACTGTCCATCTCTTTTACGCGCAATCGGTGTGATAGTGTGATGCAGTGTTCCATTACTTTCTGCCAAGACCTGTACACTTGGATCTGAGTATTGACGCCAAGCCAGCAAGATTTTATCCGCTAGTTCTGTCAAATCCTCTTTAGAATCTGAAGTTAGTCGAATCACAGACATAGGCCAATGGACAATTCCTGCTTTGACAGTTTCAAAACCTTCAAAGGTAAAGTTTTTCTGAATAGGAGCCACTTCCATTGGGAAAACATGACAACCACCTTGATAATGATCATGGGTCAGGATGGAACCACCCACGATTGGTAAGTCTGCATTCGAACCAGCAAAGTAGCCTGGAAACTGCTCCACAATCGCTAACAAACGTTCAAAACTTTGGCGACTAATAGCCATAGGACGATGTTTGCTGTCTAGGAAAATACAGTGCTCATTAAAGTAAGCGTAAGGCGAATACTGGAAGCCCCACTCCTGCCCAGAAATATCAAAACGAATAATCCGGTGATTGCTTCTAGCTGGATGATTGACACGACCATGGTATCCTTCATTTTCCATACAGAGCTGACATTGAGGATAGTTGCTCGACTTGACCAACTTAGCTGCCGCTATCTCTTTTGGATCCTTTTCAGGCTTAGAGAGATTGATGGTAATCTCTAGTTCACCGTAGTCAGATGGTACACGATAAGCAATATTCTTTGCGATAGCCTTCAGTTTGATGTAATCATTCTTCTGACTGAGTTGGTAGAAATCCGCAATTGCCTGCTCTGGTGACTGAGCATAGGTATCCCAAAAATCACGATTAACCTGACTTGGACAAGGCGTTACCAAGTCCATGAGGTCAGCACCGAGAATCTCACGCGCAGTCTGACTATCTTCAATTGTTTCCAATCGAACGGCTTCCTCGACAAGCTGATCTTTTAGTTCAATCAAATCATCTTGGTCAATCTCAACTTCAAGAACTCCATCTCCCACCAGTGCTAAAACACGATTGGTCAGATAAATCCGATCCAACTCTTCAAAGCTACTTTCTTCAATGACTTTGGTCACAAAATTTTCTACTAAGGTCACTAGAAAACCTCCTTCTGACTATTCAAGGATGCGAGTTCCACCTGCCACTTCAGCGATATAGAAACTTGGAGCGTAGCCAACGATTTCTTCATAGTGCTTGCCTACAGCTTCTTTAAAGGACTCAACAGCATCCTTTTGAACCAAGGCAATTGCACAACCACCAAAACCTGCTCCTGTCATACGAGCACCGAGAACACCTTCTTGAGCCCAAGCTGTATGAACAAGGGTATCTAATTCCAAGCCAGTTACTTCGTAGTCATGCTCCAGTGAAACATGAGATGCATTCATCAAACGACCAAACTTGTCTAAATCTCCTGCTTGAAGAGCCGCTTGTGCTTTAAGGGTACGTTGATTCTCAAGAACGGCATGGCGCGCACGTTTCAAGCGATTTTCGTCTTTGATGAGGTAGCTATATTCATCAAAAGCCCATTCATCCAATTCACCCAAGGTTTGAATATTTAAGGCCACTTGGAGTTCTTCTACTGCTTTTTCACATTCAGCACGACGTTCATTGTACTTAGAATCCGCAAGTTCACGGCGTTTGTTAGTGTTCATGATAACAACAACATTGTCCTTCAAATCAAGGGGGACCAAGTCATATTCTAAACTATTTGTATCCAGATAAATAGCACGTTGGTCTGCCCCCATACCAATAGCAAATTGGTCCATGATACCAGAGTTAACACCGATAAAGTTATTCTCTGTCAATTTCCCGATTTTTACTAAATCTAGACGGTCCAATTTTAGGTCAAAGAGGTATTCTGCCACGACACCTGTCAAAAGCTCTAAGGATGCAGATGAAGACAAACCGGCACCATTTGGGATATTCCCATAGACATAGAAATCAAACCCTTTATCAATCACATGACCAGCTTCTTGCAAGAAATGAAGGACACCTTTTGGATAGTTGGTCCAGTTGTGCTCTTTCTCAAACTTAAGGTCAGCTAGAGGTACTTCGATAATGCCTTTGTCCTCAAAGTTTGCGGAGTAGAAACGCAAAACTTGGTCATCACGCTTGCGTGCTGCTCCATAAGTTCCTAGTGAAATAGCAGCTGGGAAAACATGGCCACCATTATAGTCAGTATGCTCCCCAATCAAGTTGATACGGCCTGGTGAGAAGAAGGTTTGATCTGCTTCTTGACCAAAAACAGCAAGAAAGTCCTTGCGAAGTGCATCAGCAGTAAGATGTTGTGTCATATGAATTCTCCTTTGACAATTTTTTAGGTAAAAAAGTTTACCTTGTAATCGTTTTCTTCTATTGTACCCAAGGGTTTTGCTTTGGTCAACATTTTTACCGATATTTTACTAAACTATGAGTAAAAAGATAGAAAAATATGATATAATAACTTAAAAAGGAGGGGAATTATGGCTACACTCAAAGATATTGCTCAGTTAGCCTCTGTTTCAATCGCAACTGTATCCCGTGTCCTCAATCGCGATCAGAGTCTATCTGTCACAGAAGAAACCCGACATCGTATTTTAACTGTCGCCGAAGAACTAGGTTATACCAAACATCTCAAAACAGGCGAAAGTCACAAACTGAAACAAAAGATTGCCATTATCCAGTGGGTCAGCGAACAAGGTGAGTTGGAAGACCTCTACTACTACCAGATTCGACTAGGAATCGAAAATAGGGCACAAGAATTAGATTACGAAATCTTACGCTATTTCAATGATCAACCTTTTACGCTTAGCGAAGAAGTTATTGGAATTCTTTGTATTGGAAAATTTAGCCAAGCACAGATTGCATCATTTGAAGAATATCAAAAACCTCTAGTTTTTCTAGATAGTGACACCATAGCCTTGGGACACACCTGTGTCATTACAGATTTTAATAATGCTGTTAGACAGGTAGTGGATTACTTTACAGACCACGGGATTAAGAAGATTGGTATCTTATCCGGTCTTGAAACGACTACTGACCAAGAAGAAGTCATCGCAGACAAACGCTTAGGTTACTTTAAATCCTATACACAAGAAAAAGGAATTTATAACGAGAAATTCATTTTCCAAGGTCTATTTACTGCTCAATCTGGATATGACTTGATGAAAGAGGCTATCGAAAAATTAGGAGATAAACTTCCACAAGCCTTTTTTGCAGCTAGTGATAGTTTGGCAATCGGTGCCCTTCGCGCCCTTCAAGAAGCCAGCATCAGCATACCAGAGCGCGTGAGCATTATTTCCTTTAATGATACCATTCTAACCAAGCAAGTGTTCCCACCCCTTTCCAGTATCTCAGTCTACACCGAAGAAATGGGACGTACAGGAATGGATATTTTAAACAGAGAAGTTCTTCATGGGCGTAAAATTCCAAGCCTTACTATGCTAGGAACCAAACTAACTTTAAGAGAAAGTACCTTGCATTAAGCACAACAACTGAACATAAAAAATCCTAATAAAGATTCTCAAATCCTATTAGGTTTTTCTTTTTTTTTTTTTAATCCATCACAATCATAGACTTGATAGTCTTGCGTTCATCCATAGCCTTGTAAGCTTGGTCGATATCTTTCAGTTTATAGCTTGAAGTAAAGACACGACCTGGATTGATATCACCATCAAGAACTGCTTTGAGCAAGAACTGCTTATCGTATGTTGTTGCAGAAGCTGCTCCACCCGCAACAGAAATATTCTGAGCAAAGGTCGAACCAAGGGCACGGTTATTATAGTGAGGCACACCAACAATTCCCATACGACCGCCATTATGAAGGACACCCAGAGCCTGCTCAACAGCCGCCTCAGTACCAACACACTCAAGTGCTGCATCTGCTCCACCGCCAAGAATTTCACGCACCTTGGCAATGCCTTCTTCTCCTCGCTCAGCTACAATAGCTGTCGCTCCTGATTCCAAGGCCATTTGTTGTCGATCTTCGTGACGACTCATAAGGATAATTTGTGAAGCTCCACGCATCTTAGCCGCAATGACAGCACATTGGCCAACAGCCCCATCCCCAATAACGACAACCTTGTCGCCTTTTTGCACATTAGCCACACGCGCTGCATGATAGCCAGTCGGCATGACATCAGCCAGAGTCAAGAGGGATTTAAGCATCCCTTCTGTATAATCGGACGGTTGTCCAGGGATTTTTACAAGTGCCCAATTGGCAAAATGGAAACGGATATACTCAGCCTGGACACCACCTGACCAGTTGGTGCCAATATGGCGGTCACAAGTCCCATCATAACCAGCACGACAGGCATCACACTCTCCACAACCATGAGTGAAAGGCGCGATGACAAAGTCACCTGGCTTGACCGTTGTGATGGCTTCTCCAGTTTCTTCAACGATTCCAATCGCTTCGTGTCCACTATTTTTATGTCCCGCTTTAATATCTGGATTTCGGTAACTCCATAAGTCTGAACCACATACGCAGGCACGAACCACACGGATAATCACATCATCCGCTTCTTGAATGCTTGGACGTTTGATTACCTCAATGCCAACCTGACCTGCTTTTGTGTAAACTGCTGATTTCATAAACATTTACCTCTCTGTATCTAACTTACTTCAAGTATACACTTTTTATGAATCTTTTGCTCACTTATACTACGCCTCATCAATGATGATGATCGTGATCATAGCTTCCTTCTAGCTCTGCCATATTGCGCTTATGGATTTGGTGACTTGCTAAGTCTGCATCTACCTCAATGGTAATATTTTGAAAACCACAATCTTTGAGTAAGTCTCGAATGGATTCTTTACAAACTTCCATATGTTTGACATTCTCGAGGCAAACATGGATAATGGCATTTTTCTCCAAACCATCCATAGTCCAGAGATTGAGCTGATTGACACTAGCAACATATTCCAATTGCTCTAGGCGACTCTTGACTTGCTTGATATCTACTCCTTCTGGCACAGCATCCAAGAAAATCTTGAGAGTAGACCAAAAACGTGGAATGGCTTTTGATAGAATAAAGAAAGAAATGACAAGAGATAAGAGCGGATCTAAAATATACCAGTCTGTAAATCGGAGAATAATTGCCATCAGGATAACAGCCAGCCAGCCCAGAGTATCTTCTAGAAAATGCAGGCTAAGAATAGATTCATTCTTTGTTTTTCCTTTACGAACCACTAAACTTGCTAACACATTTATAGTAACCGCAATGATTCCAAGCCAGAGGATGCCCTTATCATTAACAGGTTGTGGATGAAACATTTTTGTGATATTTTCCAAAATGACAAGTACAGATCCTGTCATAAGAATCACAGCCGTTATCAAAGCTCCTAGGAGGCTAAATCGTTTGTAGCCCAAGGTGTAATGACTATCCTCTTCACGATTGGAGATTGTTTCTAGAAAGGCTGATAGCCCAATTGCGATTGCATCTCCCAAGTCATGAACAGAGTCAGCAAGAACAGCACTCGAACCAAATACTCCACCTGCGATAAATTCAACAATGGCAAAGCTTAGATTTAAGAAAAAAGCCAGCCAAACAGCACGATTTGTTGTCATTTTTTTATTCTCCTTTGGTATAATAGTAGTAGTATAATTATTATCTTTACTAGTATTATCTCTCATTCCAAAAAGAAAGGATAGGGGCTAACTGTTCGCTATGTACGTTACTGAACAGTTTGTTCAAATTGTCCATATGAGTACTCAAGATCGTCGCATTACCAAGACTCGAAAAGCCATCTATGCTGCTTTTTTGCAATTACTAAATCAAAAAAACTTTGAAACAATCACCGTTCAGGAGATAATAGACCTAGCAGATGTTGGTCGTTCCACCTTTTATAGCCATTATGAAAGTAAAGAATTACTCCTAGACGAGCTTTGCCGCTATCTCTTTCACCATCTTTTTGAACGCGAGGAAAATATTAGCATCGAAGCATATTTGACACATATTTTTTTGCATTTTAAGAAAAATCAAGACCACGTGACCAGTCTTCTTTTCTCAAAAAATGACTACTTCCTTCGTCAATTGCAGAAAGAATTGGAACACCATGTTTATCCCATGGTCGCAGAGGACTTGAAAGTTTCCTATCCTAAAATTCCTGCTTCCTACCTCAAGCATTTTGTAGTAACTAACTTTATCGAAACATTGACCTGGTGGCTGAAAAAGAGGAAATCTTATAAGGAAGATCAAGTAGTGAGATTTTACTTAGATGTTATTGAGATGAAGTCTGAAAAAAAACTACTCTAGTTCTTACACTTTTAATTCTATTAGATTAGCTAATTGTATTTATTTCTTGACTTAAACTTACACAAAAACCCATCCTGCACAAAAGCAAGATGGGTTTATCATTCTAACTTATTTGAACAAATTCGTAGCTAAAGCTAACTAGACTTTACTTCTTCAGCAATCCTTCCTGGACTAGAAACTCACGCGCCACTTCTTCAGCTGATTGGCCTTCCACACCAACCTGATAGTTGAGCTGACTCATCTGGCTCTCGGTGATTTTACCAGCTAGTTTATTAAGGACTGCTTCCAACTCAGGATGTTTTTCGAGTAATTTAGCTTTCATGAGTGGAGCGCCTTGGTATGGAGGGAAGAGTTGTTTATCATCCTCCAAAACCACTAAATCATAGCGAGCAATTTCAGCATCTGTTGAGTAAGCATCTGTAATTTGAATGTCCCCTGACTGGATGGCTTGGTAGCGAAGAGCTGGCTCCATAGTTGCCACATTGAGATTCAATCCATAAACAGACTGCAAGCCCTTGTTTCCATCCTCACGGTCATTAAACTCCAGAGTGAATCCCGCCTTGAGTTGTCCTTCTACTTTTTTCAAGTCTGAAATCGTCTTAAGCCCATATTCTTGCGCAATTTTTTTAGGAACTGCTATAGCATAAGTATTTTGATAAGCCATGGGTTTAAGAAAGGCTAGCTGATCCTGTTTGGCAATGCCATCACGAGCCACCTCGTAAACCTTTTCTGGGTCATGTCCAACTTCTGGAGATGGTTGGAGGAGACTCTCTGTCACTGTTCCAGAAAATTCTGGATAGATATCAATATCCCCTTTTTTCAGCGCTTGGTAAAGAAAATCTGTCTTCCCAAAATTGGGTTTAACCGTCACCGTCATATCCGTATTTTCCTCGATGAGAAGTTTATACATATTCATGAGAATCTCAGGTTCAGGTCCTAACTTCCCAGCAATGACGAGATTGTCTTTCTCATTATGTGGGATGATGCTTGGAACATAACTAACTCCCAAACCAAGGACCATGACAGCAAAGGTCGAAACAATCGTACGCAACTTTGCCTTTTCCAACCATTTGAGAATGCTATTAAAGAGAATGGCCAAAATGGCTGATGAGATTGCGCCGATTAAAATGAGACTAGCATTCCGACGATCAATTCCCAAAAGGATAAAGGAGCCCAATCCTCCAGCTCCAACAAGAGCTGCTAGAGTCGCTGTCCCAATGATCATGACGGTCGCTGTTCGAACCCCCGATACAATGACAGGCATGGCAAGTGGAATTTCAAACTTCTTGAGTCGCTCCCACTTGGTCATTCCAAAAGCAATTCCTGCCTCCTCAAGACTAGGATCAATGCCATTCAGGGCTGTGATTGTATTTTCTAAAATCGGGAAAATAGCGTAAATGACAAGGGCTGTGAGTGCTGGTAAGGTTCCAATCCCCATCAAAGGAATAAAGAGCCCCAACAAGGCCATTGAAGGAATAGTCTGGAAGATACCTGCAACTTGTAGCACCCAGGTCGCTGCTTTTTTGTGACCATTTAGATAAACCGCAAGTGGGATGGTCAGAAAAATAGCGACCAATAAGGTCAAAAGAGATAATTGTAAGTGTTGTCCCAGAGCTGTTACCCATTCACTAAATCGCTCCTGAAAGGTTGAAATGAAATTAGACATGAAGATCACCTCCAAACAAGTTTGCTACAAAGTCTGTCGCAGGTGCTTGTAGAATTGTTTTAGGTTCTGCAACCTGGCGTATTTCTCCATCCTGTAAAACAGCAATCCGATCGCCTAATTTCAAGGCTTCGTCTGTATCATGAGTAACGAAGATAGTGGTCATACCAAACTCTTTGTGCAATTTTTTAGTCAGAGCCTGCAAATGCTTGCGAGAAATTGCATCGAGAGCAGAGAAAGGCTCATCCATCAGTAAGATTTTTGGTTCTGCAATGATGGCCCGCACAATCCCAATCCGTTGTTGCTCCCCACCCGATAACTCACTAGGCATGCGCTTTGCATACTCTGCAGCAGGCAGACCCACCTTGTCTAAGAGTTCTTCTGTTTTAGAGGCTATTTGTTCCTTACTCCAGCCCTTCATCTCAGGAATCAGTGCAATATTCTCAGCGACAGTTAGATTTGGAAAGAGAGCAATGGCCTGCAAAACATAACCAGTAGAAAGACGTAACTCCCGTTCATCATAGTCCTTGATCCGTTTTCCATCCATGTAGATATTGCCATCAGTCGGCTCCAAGAGACGGTTCACCATCTTGATCATGGTGGTCTTTCCAGATCCTGAAGGACCCACTAGCACCATGAATTCTCCATTTTCAATGCGGAGATTGACATCTTTTAAAATGTCCTTATCCGTGTAGCGCAAGGCTACATGTTTGTATTCAATCATATTCTTCCTCACCATCTCCTTAAAAGCTAAGATCCTTATCTCACTTTTTATAAGAGTGTAATCATTAATATAATATTGTAATGCTAGAAATTACATCTGTCAACAATTTTGATTTGAAATCATATATAAGAAAAAGAGTTTGGCTAAGGCCAAACTCTCCATTATGATTGATTATTCTTCTTCCACCAAACGTTTAAACTCCGCTTGGATTTCTGTATTTTCTGTCGGTTTTAAGTACATGATTCCACCATTTGTCGTTGGTGAATGAAAAACAATCGTTTCTCCTGTGTTAGTTATCGCAAAGAAGTAACTATGCACATCTGGGTATTTATCCCAATTACTATAACGCTCTACTATTCGGTACTGGGCATTTCCTAGACCTGTATCCGAGTACTCAGCATTCATTTTCTCACTTGGTCCATCATCCCTAAGTGTATAGAGGTGGTCAGCCCCCACATCTCCCCCTGCGATCCCCTTTTGGTAATTGGGCTGTCCTAGTCTTTCTCCCCACCCTTTTATGAAGGCTTCTAATTTAGCAGACTTGCTAGCATTCCAAGGAGCTTTTTGTTCTTCACTCGAAATATTCTTGCTGCTAGTAGAGCTTTCAAATTTCTGCCAATCTAGTTGCTTGAAGTTCATTAATTCTGTTTCTGTCTTACCAAAGTCAGAGTGCAAACTTTTATTCCCAGGAACTCGAATATCCTGTTCTTGCAGTTTACTTGCAGCTTGCTGGTTTAAATTCAGATGATAGAGTACTCCTCTACCTTCTCCTGTTCCAGAGGACCAACTTAATTCCAGGATATCACCACCCTTATAAATATTCATAGAATTTCTAGCACCACCATGGCCGGCTACAAAGCCTTCTGCTAAAAGTATCGGTTTCTCATTTACAAGATAATAAAGACCCGAAATAAAATAATCACCATTAGATTGCTCAACGCCTATTAATAATTCCTCTACACCATCTTGATTAAGATCCGCATAAGCATAACTCATCTTATCTGATTGAAAAACCGCATTTTCAAGAGACCAACTATTGATAGGGCGTTCAGTGCCTTGTAAACTCTTATAGAGATCAGAGATTGCATTTACATCCTTCGGTGTAGAAAGTATTTTTTGATAATTATCAAAAACTGGCTTGTAGAATTCTTTAAAATTTTTCTTAGATTCTACGGAAGTTTGTTCATTAATATTTGATTGACTAACAGTTGTTGATAAACTAAGTCCCTGATTAGAATTTTCAGAGCTATGATTACTACAGCCAAACATAAAAAGACTCATGAATAGAACTAGCAAGACTCCTAAAATACCCTTTTCTTCCATAACAAACTCCTTTATCGTTATCTAATTATTGTAGTGATTTCACTTACATTATATCAAATGTTTAAGAGTTATAAAAAGAATAATATAAGACTAAGGCAATAAAAAAAGAGCTATAAAGCTCTTTAATTACGGAGAATAAGGGATTCGAACCCTTGCGCCAGTTACCCGACCTAACGATTTAGCAAACCGTCCTCTTCAGCCTCTTGAGTAATTCTCCTATTAATGGGCACGAGTGGACTCGAACCACCGACCTCACGCTTATCAGGCGTGCGCTCTAACCACCTGAGCTACGCGCCCAAGTTAAAAACTTGGTACTTGAACAAAGTTCAAAGCGGGTGACGAGAATCGAACTCGCGACAACAGCTTGGAAGGCTGTAGTTTTACCACTAAACTACACCCGCATAGTATCATATTAAAAAAATGGCGCGAGACGGAATCGAACCGCCGACACATGGAGCTTCAATCCATTGCTCTACCAACTGAGCTACCGAGCCAAAATTGCGGGAGCAGGATTTGAACCTACGACCTTCGGGTTATGAGCCCGACGAGCTACCGAGCTGCTCCATCCCGCGTTAATAATAAATAAAGGAGGATGTGGGATTCGAACCCACGCACGCTTTTACACGCCTGACGGTTTTCAAGACCGTTCCCTTCAGCCGGACTTGGGTAATCCTCCATCATTCCAATGGACCTTGTAGGACTTGAACCTACGACCACTCGGTTATGAGCCGAGAGCTCTAACCAGCTGAGCTAAAGGTCCAACAAGATCATTATAGCGGCGAAGGGGATCGAACCCCCGACCTCCCGGGTATGAACCGGACGCTCTAGCCAGCTGAGCTACACCGCCATCAATCGGGAAGACAGGATTCGAACCTGCGACACCTTGGTCCCAAACCAAGTACTCTACCAAGCTGAGCTACTTCCCGAATTAAATTGTTAATGCACCCTAGAGGAGTCGAACCTCTAACCGCCTGATTCGTAGTCAGGTACTCTATCCAGTTGAGCTAAGGGTGCTCTTCAATATATGCCGAGGACCGGAATCGAACCGGTACGATCGTTACCAATCGCAGGATTTTAAGTCCTGTGCGTCTGCCAGTTCCGCCACCCCGGCCTCTATAAGCGAACGACGGGATTCGAACCCGCGACCCCCACCTTGGCAAGGTGGTGTTCTACCACTGAACTACGTTCGCATCGACTCTGGTTTATATTAAAAAAAATGCCGGCTACATGACTTGAACACGCGACCCTCTGATTACAAATCAGATGCTCTACCAACTGAGCTAAGCCGGCTGATTTCTATTATGCGGGTTAAGGGACTTGAACCCCCACGCCGTTAAGCGCCAGATCCTAAATCTGGTGCGTCTGCCAATTCCGCCAAACCCGCAAATATGACCCGTACTGGGCTCGAACCAGTGACCCATTGATTAAAAGTCAATTGCTCTACCAACTGAGCTAACGAGTCAAATAACTTTCGTTATTACGGTCCCGACGGGAATCGAACCCGCGATCTTCGCCGTGACAGGGCGACGTGATAACCGCTACACTACGGGACCTATGGGAGTTAACGGGATCGAACCGCTGACCCTCTGCTTGTAAGGCAGATGCTCTCCCAGCTGAGCTAAACTCCCTCGAGCTAAGCGACTTCCATATCTCACAGGGGGCAACCCCCAACTACTTCCGGCGTTCTAGGGCTTAACTTCTGTGTTCGGCATGGGTACAGGTGTATCTCCTAGGCTATCGTCACTTAACTCTGAGT